>DUSO01000098.1 GCA_012842565.1 Bacillota bacterium | reverse complement strand
GGCGATGGCTATTATGTACTTCCTCTGCCTCTCCAGGGTCTTGCGGCTTACTGCCACAAGCCGTGTCAATTCACGAAGGGGAAGCCCTCTTCTCTGAAAAAGGTATTCTCGAAGCGACGGCTGAGATACGACTACCCGCGCCACCTCCATCGCCCTGAGCCGCGCGTCGCGATGTCTGGGGGACGCCTTTACCAGGTCCGAGAATGATATTCCATAATCCATGAGGGCCTTCTGAAACCTCATGATCTCATCCCGTCTCTCCTGAGCCTCGACTTGAGACGCGTAGTTCAAGGCAGCCTGGCGTTCTTCTACGAATTCCCCCGTATCGCTATCCTCAGTATCCCCCTCCGGGGCAAATCCGCTCAGCGGTACCTCTCTGTCCTTTGGAGATTCTCGCCTGAAGAAATCCGCCAGGCGCCTTCTCATCACGATCTCGGAAAAGGAGAGGAACGAGGTACCCTTTCGTGCATCATACCGGCTTATCGCCTCATCAAAAGCCATAAGACTAACGCTAACCTCATCGTCAACCCCGACTCTCACATATTTCCTGGTTACCTTGGAAGCCACCTTCAGAATAAAGGGCAGGTAAGTGCGAATCAGTTCCTCGCGAGCCTCCCTGCTACCACTCTGTGCCTCTCTGATCATCCGGTCGAGTTCGGCGGCGCTTTCCTCGGGGGTCTCCCTTTTAAGGACAGGCCTCATCAGCTTCACCGCCTATCAATAACGTTCGCACGGGCATAGCCCTTTCCGCCGCCGGCGAACAAATCGCCAGCCGACGACCTTGTCAGGTGCCAGCAAGATGTTCAACTAGTAAACTTCGGCATCATACGTCATGATTCCTGCCAGGGTTTTTCACACCCCCTGCCGACGAACCCTTCTCCGTATTTCCGCACGTCGATCTAAAGAAGATGCAGCAAACCCGGGCGGCATCAAAACTCCGGGTGAAGTGCAGGAAGTCAAAAAGCCAGGTGAATCGCAAGAAACCCGAGCGTCCCCCCGAGGAGAAGGCCGGAAATCACACCCCAGGCAGTAGAGAATCTGGCCTCGAGCCGGCTCTCGATCACCAGGAAGGATAATAGACATGCGAGGGCCGTAGTATGGGGGTTGTTGCGCGAGATATATGCAACAAGAATCGTGAGGAAAGCGGCAACGGCCGCATGGCCGCTGGGCAAGAAGGCGTTGCCTGCGCGACACCTGGAGACCGCCAACCGGGCCAACAACACGCCAAGGATGACTGTGATGCTGCCTGCCACGAGGAGGGTGGTCGGCAGGGCCTGGCCCCGGATAATCCCGCGGGCCAAGTATGTCCCCAGCCTCTCCCCAAAGAGGATATACCCAAGGCCTATTGCATTTAAGGCCGATATCAGCACGGCCCCGGCCGCGACATCCTTGGCAACTCCCGCCAGCGGGTGATACGCGGGTGCAACTATATCCACGAGGGCCTCCACCGCCGTGTTTATTATCTCGAGCGCCAGTACCAGCGCAATGGCAAAGAATAGAAGCGCGAACTCCAGCCGGGCAAGTCTCAGGCGGATGGCGAGCAAGAGTATGGCCATGGCAATTATGAAATGTACTCTCATGTTGCGCTGGGTGCGCAACACATGATAAAGACCCCTTGCCGCGCAATGAAAGCTGTCAACCAGGGTTCTGGCTTTCATGACGGCTCATCATCCTGCTCTCTCGGCACAAAGGCTGAAAGAAGGCGTTCCTCTGCCTCGCGCATCTTGGCTTTATCCCGGGGGTCCTCATGGTCATATCCCAGAAGGTGAAGCAGGCCATGGGCGACCAGGTAGCCGACCTCCCGTGACAGGCCGTGCCCAAACTCATCGCCTTGGCGCCGTGCAGTCTCCAGGGATACAACAATGTCCCCCAGCAGCAGCGGAGCATCCCCGGGTCCTTTCAGGGCCCCCGGCTCCCGGGGATCGTCCATGGGGAACGATAGCACGTCTGTCGGGGCGTCAATGCCCCTGAAATCGCGGTTTAGCTGGCGAATCTTTTCATCGTCGACCAGAGCGACGCTGACCTCTATGGCTCCGGGATCGTACCCGGCCAGCGACAGCCCCTTCTCTATTATCTTTTCGATCATGTCCAGCTCGCGGTCGGATAAGAGGGCGTCTTGCCGCTCGTAAGATATCAGAACAGGCATGTTATCTAACCCTGGGCCTCCTTGCTCATGATGCCCTTATCCTTGGGCGCTATCACAGCGGGATACTCAACACGAGGGTGAAAGATGCCGGTGAGCACCCGCACAAACGCGCGTGCGACTATGTCCAGGTCCTTGAAAGTCAGGTCGCATTCATCCAGCTGGCCTGAAGTCAGCTGGTCCTTGATCATCTTTCGCACGAAACCCTCGATACGGCCCGGAGTCGGGCGCGAAAGGGAACGCACCCCGGCCTCGACGCAATCAGCAAGCATGACGATGGCGGCTTCCCTGGATTGGGGCCTGGGCCCGGGGTATCTAAAGTCGCTTTCGTCTGGCACGGTATCCTGATTGGCCTCCTGGGCCTTATGATAGAAGTATTTTACGAGGCCGGTCCCGTGGTGTTGCATGATGATATCAACTATGGCCTGCGGCAGCCGGCGTGCCCTCGCGAGTTCGACCCCGTCTTTTACGTGGGAAAGGATAACAAGCGCGCTTAAGCTTGGCGAGATCCTGTCATGCGGGTTATCCTGCATCAGCTGGTTTTCAACAAAGAGGTAAGGCCTTTTTATTTTGCCGATATCATGATAATATGCCCCCGCCCTCACCAGCATGGTATCCGCCCCGACGTCGGCAGCTGCCGCCTCAGCCAGGTTGCCTACGATTATACTATGATGATAGGTTCCCGGCGCCTCCATCAGGAGCCGCTTCAAGAGGGGCTGGTTTGGATTAGAGAGCTCGAGGAGGCGAATCGAGGTGGTGATGTGAAAGAGGTTCTCCAAAAACGGCAAAAGCCCGATAGCGAGCACTGTCGACCCGATCCCGTTTACCAGGCCGAGGTAGCTCGACTTGATTATCTCGGGGTCGCCCGCTATCGGCCCCACCCCGGCGATGGCTATGGCGTTTGCTGCCCCCACTATCAGACCGGCCCTCACAAGGTCCGATCTCTCGCCCACCCTCGTCACAGCGAACGCCCCTGTGATGGCCGTGATGGTAGATACGACGGTGACAGAGAGGGCATTCCCGCCCATGATCCCGGCCAAAAGGCCAAAGATAATGCTGGATATGATGGCCAACCGCCCGTCCAGCGTCATTGCCACCAGCATGCTGCCGAATGCCGCCGGGATGAGGAGAGGCGCCCTGGGCCAGGGAATCATGCTTATCATAGCGGAAAGTCCCGCGACGAGGATGACAAGGGTACCCATGAGTGCAAGGAGCCGGGGGTCTATGATTATATCCCTGCGGTACTGGTAGAGATATCCACCGAGGATTCCCGCAAAAACTAAAGAAAGGACCACGACCCCGGTGATGCCCGGGTAATTTACCCTGGACCTCAAAAGGCCAAGGTCCTGTAAAATTGCCACGTGTTCACCGGTAACAATTTCCCCCCGGCGTACTATAGTCTGCCCCTTCAGGATCATAATAGGTTCTACAGCCTGCATGGCTTCCTGTCTCGCCCTCTCTACCTTCGCGGGATTCAGGACCAGATTGGGCCCTATCTGGCTTTTTGCGATGGCGCTGGCGACCGGCATCAATTCCGGTGTGATGCCCGCTGCCGAAAGCCTCGCTTCCACAGCGGATCGGGCCGCAGGGACATCATCTCTGCTGATCCTGATCTCCCTCATCACCGCGCCTACAGCCTGCTTCGTGCCGGTCCGGGCGGCTTCGAGGTCCGGCAGAGGGACAGTGAGCAACGGCACGAGCAAGGAGGAAGGCAATTCTACCCCGGTGTCACGCCTGATGTCATCCGACAGGCCGCTTGCGAGCTTCCTCGCCTCGTCCGGCTTAATGAGGCCACTGGTAATCCCATTCTCTGATCCACGCGAGCCAGCATATAATCTGCGGAATGCGACAGCCTTTCCGAAGATCATATCCACGGTGTCCTCGGCATTTATGCTGGCAGCGGGGCTTATATCATAATTCTCTGGTGAGGATGTGGCCTTCTTTACAGCCTGCTTGCCTGCCTCCTCCTGTAAGGCGGTTGTCCTTGGACGATTTACGACATCTCTCGGTGCCTCGATGTCTACCTTGCTGGGCTGCCCGACCTCGACGTCCACCTTGCGAGGCAACAAAGCCATAGAAAGTATGATGATCAGGGCACCCAGGACCACCGCCGCTACAACCCCGCGTTGGAACCCGGCGCTTTCGGAATACGTCCTGATCCGGTCGAGGGAAGAACCATGTCCGGCCTTGGCCTTTACCTGTGCGATCTTTCCCGGAGCGCTCACAGGGCTTAATGGCTACCCTCCTCTGTGAGAGCCCGGCTCCTTTCAAAGCGCTCATAGGCCCTCACAATTCTCTGCACCAGCTCATGTCTTATGACATCCTGGTCAGTCAGGTATACAAACTCGATGCCCTCGGTCCCTTTGAGTATAGCTTGTACCTCGGCGAGACCACTGTATTGTCCCTTGGGGAGGTCGATCTGAGTGAGATCACCGGTGACGACGGCCCGGGAGCTAAAACCGAGCCGGGTGAGGAACATCTTCATCTGCTCATGAGTGGTATTCTGGGCTTCGTCCAGGATTATGAATGAATCATCGAGGGTGCGACCCCGCATATAGGCCAGCGGAGCGACCTCGATGATGCCCCGTTCCATATACTTTTGAAAGACGTCTACCCCCAGGATATCGAATATCGCGTCATAGAGAGGCCTGAGGTAGGGATTTACCTTTTCCTGGAGGTCTCCCGGCAAGAACCCGAGTTTTTCCCCGGCCTCCACCGCAGGCCTCGTCAGCACTATCCTACTCACTTCCTTTGCCTTTAAGTAGCCGATAGCCACCGCCATTGCCAGGTAGGTCTTGCCCGTTCCGGCCGGGCCTATGGCAAAGACCAGGCTCGACCTGCGCATGGCGTCTATATAGCGTTTCTGACCCAGGGTCTTGGGTCTGATTTGCCTCCCCCTGACAGTAACCTGGACCACATCTGACAAGAGCTCATGCAACGATGACGGGTCCCCGTCTTTCGCGAGGCTTATGGCATACTTGGCATCTCTCGCCGATATCGAGCCCCCGCTTCGAACCACGGCCCTGAGGTCCTCCAGCACGCGAAGCGCCATATCGGTGCCTCGACGACCGCCAGATATGACAACGCCGCCGTCCCGGGCGATTATCGACACGTCAAATGCATTTTCAAGGAGCCGGACGATCTCGTCCTGCTTCCCGAAAAGCTCCTGCGCTTCTCTGGCGCTCCCTATCTCGAATATGGCCGTCGACACCACGGAACTGGTGTCAGTGTCCTCCAAAAACCTTGCACTTGAAGGTTTAGCCATTAACTCTCCCCTTTCCCATTCTCCCCATTTTCGGGTTCGGCAATGAAATCGCTCTCTGTAATGGCCGCCTTCCGGGGCGTGCCGATGTCCTCTATGAATTCGGCTATGACTCGCGCCGTCACGGTGCCGCGTTCTTTATTCTCGGTTATAAACTCTCTTTGGACCAGGGGATTCTCTCCCCCGGGAAGCCGGAGCCCCAGCTCGGCGCGGGCCATGGCAAGGGCCCGGGCTTCAGCCTCATCCCTCGTGCGAATCTTTGTGACCCGCCTTACCTCGGTCCAAAGGATCCTTTCCGCTTCAACGGGAATCCTGAGATTTCCTATCTTCAACGGGAAACCAAAGCGTTCGCGTTGCTCCTCGTAGCCCGCAAAATCCGCCGGGGGATGGCCTACCAGGATGTGGTGACCCGCAAAACGGAGCCCGAGGCCAGAAGCCTTGCGGCCGGTCCGGGTCAATATCTCTTCGCGTAACGCGACGGTAGCCAAACCTTCATACCATACCCTCCCGCGAATGATCCCCCGCGCATCCACCACTCGAAATCCGTCCGTGTGCCGGTCTCCCCGGACCGCCCCGCCATCCCGCGCATCCCTTACCGCGTAGCCCCTGACCAGGACATCACCGCGTCTTACTGTCATCCCGGCCTTTGCGACCGGCACACCGGCGAGCAATATCATCTCCTCAACCAGAGCATCCTTCGCAGCCACGATATGGGTGATGAGGTCGTCACGGGGCGCAAGCCTCTTTTCCGCGACTTCCACCGTCAGCTTAGTGCCGTTTATGGTAACGCCGACCCAGGAGACTTCCCGGACCTCTGCCAGGATGGCCTGCTCGAGCCTTCTCGGGTCTACGGCGCTCTTGGGCACCCCAGGCCTTATGCCTGTCCCTGCCACTACGGCCAGGATTCTCTGGTCAGGGATTTCACGAGCACCTTTGACTTCTACAAACCATATGAAGGATGATAACACATAGAGCGCAACTGCAAAGATAAGCGCGCCAGCAATGAAACCCTTCCGTCCCAACACCTGGCCTATAATAAAGGGCAGGCCAGCTTTCATCTCAACCTCAGCTTTACAACCCACCCTCTGCAAGATCGGGCCCAGGGCCCCCAGGTTTCTCAGTTCAACCTTAGCTATTAGAAACCGGTCGCTCACCTTTCTTATGTCCCAGAGCCGTATACCCCTGGCACATGCCAAGTTTATGCACTTCTCCTGGGCTCTGCCCTTTATTTTTATTATAGCATAGCCACTCAGATAAGGCCACAATCCGTCTCTCAGCATCTCAAGGCTGCGCCTCCTCGCGCCCGGAGGAGGGCGGCGTGGTATGGCCTCCCGCTGTCTGAAAGGCTATAGAGCCTATCTCTCCCTCGATCAACATCTCGTCGAGTGAGATACGCCTCAAGACAAGGCCCGAGCCTTCTACCCGGAGCTCGCCGCTCGGCAAGCTGACCCGTATTCGCTCCCCTGTATACTCGATTATTCCCCTATGGTTCTCTATCAGCACCTGCAGGTTTCCCAACAGGACCAGCCGGGGCAGGTCGAGCACCACGTCCACCGGGATATCAAGTGCCCTTGCCAGGTCTCGTCCTGCGTTAAACCTCCTGCGGGAAGCCAGGACCAAGGCACCCCACTCCTCGTGTAAGAGAGCAAAAGGTCTCTTAACAAAGGTATGCCCCCGGCCCCGGCATAATTACCTGCCTCTCATCCTCCTGCGGGCTCTGGGCGGGCCGAGTACCTCCATGAGCATGACGGCCTCCAGTATCCGCCCAGGACCCAGCATAATGGTCCCGCCATGCCCGGGGGCGGGCGCAAACGGAAGTGACCCCGTCTCACGAGACAGAGGCCTCTCCTCCCCACCGGAAGGAGGGCCCTCCGTCTCACTGGAGGCAAAGTCCCCCGCCGGTCCGCCCTCTCCCTTCAGGTCTTCACCTGGCAGGCCCTCCCCTTCCAGGTCTCCACCCATCGAACCTTCCCCCAATGAGCCCTCTGATAGAAGGTCGCCGGGTGGGAAACCGTTCAGTGGGAAATCGCCGGGCGGGA
Organism: Bacillota bacterium; assembly: GCA_012842565.1. Lineage (GTDB taxonomy): Bacteria > Bacillota > SHA-98 > Ch115 > Ch115 > DUSO01. The sequence continues at coordinate 4,472 of DUSO01000098.1, read as the reverse complement.
AGCCATCCGGCAGGACATCGCCCGGCACTTCACGATCAAGGCCAGCCGGTGCGGGGGCCCGGCTTTCCCCGGGCCAGACCCGGCCGCCTCTCGCATCCCCATGACGGAGCGCCTTCTTCACGATGGGAAGGACCATGACCCCCATGAGGTAGACCAGGGCTATAAGCCTTATGAGGTCCTCCAGGTCATACATCCTCATCAACCGGCCTCTCGTCCCCCTTGGGCTCAGCCTCCTTGCCCAACTCAACTGGCTCAGGTTTCTTCGCCATGCCGGAGATAGCCTCCCTCATCCGGGTGTCTGCCAGGATGTTCTGGAGGTTATAGTAATCCAGCACCCCAAGCTTGCCGGATCTCAAGGCGTCAGCAATTGCCCTGGGTACTTCTGCCTCGGCCTGCACAACCCGGGCCCTCATCTCCTGCACCATCGCCTTCATCTCCTGCTCACGGGCAAGGGCGGCAAACCTCCTCTCCGCAGCCTTTGCCTGGGCGATGTTCTTGTCCGCCTCGGCCTGGTCCATCTGCAGCCTGGCGCCGATGTTGCGGCCTACGTCCACATCGGCGATGTCGATGGAGAGTATCTCAAAGGCCGTCCCGGCATCGAGGCCCTTACTCAGCACGGTGCGCGAGATCTTGTCCGGATTTTCCAAGACCTCCTTATGGCTCTCGGCAGAGCCCACCGTGGTCACCACGCCCTCGCCAACCCTGGCTATGATGGTTGCCTCGCCTGCCCCGCCGACAAGCCGATCGATGTTGGCCCTCACAGTCACCCGGGCCTTTGCCTTGAGCTCGATCCCGTCCTTGGCTACCGCAGCCACCACCGGGGTCTCGATTACCTTGGGATTTACGCTCATCTGCACTGCTTCCAGCACGTTCCGCCCCGCGAGGTCAATGGCACACGCCCGTTCGAAGGTAAGAGATATCTCGGCCCGGTGAGCCGCGATAAGCGCGTCGACCACCCTGTCGACGTTCCCTCCCGCAAGGTAATGGGCTTCTAATTTGTCCACGCTCACCCGGAGCCCGGCCTTTACCGCTTTTATGAGCGGCAGGATGATCTTGGCAGGTGGGACGCGCCTCAAGCGCATTCCTATGAGGTTTATTATCCCGACGTGTACGCCGGCCGCAAGGGCCGAAATCCATAGCCCGAGCGGTATAAAACTCAAGAGTATGGAGAAGAAGATTACAACAAGAAAGACAATTAATGGAAAGATTATCAAGGTCATCCTATTCCCTCCCGTCTCTCTCCTAATTCTCTTTCGCAGGGCCTCACTACGAGCCTGGCACCCTGAGCCTCTATTACCTGGACCACAACACCCCTGGGAACGTACTCCCCTTCAGAAATCGCATCCAGCTTCTTCCCGCCTATTTGGACAATCCCGGCCGGCCTGAGGACAGTCAAAGTCGTGCCTATAGCACCAAGGTAGGCCTCCCTGCCGGATGAGGTCACATAGCCCTCCTCCGTCGCCTCAGTATGGCGCAGGATGAGCCTTCCCCACAGGCTGGAGCGCCCGAGCACCTTGAGCAATGCCGCTCCGCCAAGCGCGACGACCACCACGGCAATACTGATGCTCACGGTGGCTTCCAGTATGTTGTGAAAACTCATAAAGAGGCTTGCAAGTATGAGCGCGATGCCGCTTATGCCCGTGACTCCGAAACCAGGGATGAGGAATATCTCCACCAGCAACAAGATGACGCCGGCGAAGAATAGGAGGATTACCCACCACCCGGCGATGCCTGCGATGATCCTCCCCCCGAAGAATAGTGCCAGGAACATTATCCCTGCGGTGCCCGGGAGCCCCCAGCCCGGCGTGGTGATCTCCGCCAAAAGCCCGAGAAAGCCCAGGGCCAGGAGCAGAGAGCTCACTACCGGGTCCGTGACAAACCGTGCGACCTTTTCCGCAGCCCGGACCGGAACGGGGACCATCTCGGCGCCCCGGATGCCGGCCTGCTCAAGGGCTGAAGAGGCGCTACCGGCTATCGCGTCTATGAAGCCCACCTTCTTCGCCTGCTCGGCGGAAAGGGTCAGTATTTTACCCTTGGCTATCAAGCCGTTTATCTCAATGTCTGCATCCACCATCGCGGCCGCAATCCTCGGATCCCGGCCGCGAGCCTCTGCAGTAGACTCGAATTCGCCGCGCAAAGCAGAGATATTCTTTTCACCCGCCGGGATCGTCTCCGCTGCCCCAAGGCTTGATCCCGGAGCCATCACCAGGGTCTTGCAGGCAATGGCCAGGAGCGCGCCGGCAGACCACGCCCGCGCCTTGACGAAGGCAATGGTGGGCATCTCGAGGTCCAGGATCATGTCCCTTATCTCGGTTGCCGCGTCTACCCTCCCTCCGAAGGTATCGAATTCAAACAAGACGGCGCGGGCCCGAGCTTCCTCGGCCTCCCTGAGCGCCCTGCTGACATAAGCAGCAAGCCCTGACTCTATAGTGCCATGGATATAGACTACATACACCGGGCCATAGCCATGCGCCGGGCCATCCTGCCGCGGGCCCTGCGCCGCGAACCCGTCAAGATTCCAAAGAAAAACGGCCGCGATAAGAAAAGCGGCCAGAAAAACCGGCAAGGGTGCCCGGCAGATCCGGGCACCCCGACCACGCTGCCTTATGGGGCAGCTACCAAGCTCAGCATTCGTAGCGACATTTCTGGAGGAAGGAAGATGCATAACACTGGCCATCCGACCCACTCCTAGTGATACCGGCGCTTTCTAGCGGCCTCGGATTTCTTCTTCCTGCGCACGCTCGGCTTTTCGTAATGTTCGCGTTTTCTGAGTTCTGCCAATATCCCCGATTTCTGGCACTGACGCTTAAACCTACGAAGAGCGCTATCAAGGGACTCGTTCTTACCCACACGCACCTCTGCCATGCCTCTTCCCTCCCCCCGTTGCTGGAAATGGCGAGCGTATGTTGCCGTATCCACTGGTGCATTCAGGCACTTCTAATGATAGCGGGGCCAGGACAGATGGCCCCGTCTATGCTGCATATAGATTATACTGCAGTGCAAATCAGGGTGTCAATCCAGCCTGCCGACCACGTACCGGCTTGCAGCACCGGTTATGCGCACCCGCCTGAAGCTGCCGACAAGCTCTCCGTCGCCTGCTACATAGGTTCTCACGTAGGTATCTGTCAGCCCTTCCGCCATACACCCTCCCGACAGGTGGCCATGTCCCGCAGGGGAGCACCCGGGGTCCTTGCAGGAGCGTTGCCGGTCTCCGGGGATACCGCCGGGGTGGGATTCTTCGAACAATACGACAAAGTCTTTGCCGGTCATTCCCTCATGGAATGCCAGTGACAGCTTATCGCCGAGGGCTACCATAGCGCGGCTGCGCCTTGCCGAGGTCCTGGCATCGACCTGGCCTGAGAGATAAAACGCCCGCGTCCCGGGCCTCCTGGAAAAGCGAAACACATGTAACCTGCTGAACCCGATTCCCTCCACAAACCTGTAACTCCGCTCAAACCTTTCATCCGTCTCCTGGGGGAACCCCACCATTACATCAGTGGTGATAGCGCACCCGGGAATGGTGCGCCGGATGTCCTCCACCAGGCGAGCATAATCATCGGGGGAGTACGGCCTCCCCATCAGCCTCAAGATATCGGGATCGCCACTCTGGAGCGGGATATGCAAGTGCCTCGCCGCCCTCGGCGATGAGGCAATGGTAGAGATGAGCTCGCCGGTTATGTCCATGGGTTCTATTGAACTCAACCGCAGCCTCCACTCACCGCCGATATCGAGGAGCCTCCTGGTGATCTCGGCGAGCGAGCTCACGCCATCAGGGCGCGTTCCTTCCCCGCCCGCTCTCGCCCGGTCCGCCCCAGCCAGGTCTGCTCCGTAGAGGCCGAGATGAATCCCGGTCAGCACGATCTCCCGATAGCCTGCAAGGAGGAGTCTCTCCACCTCGGATATAACATCCTCAGGCTTGCGTGACCTGACGGGACCTCTGGCGAATGGCACGCGACAGTATGCACAAAACTGGTCGCACCCCTCCTGTATCTTCACATACGCCCTCGCTCGTCTTGTCAGCGCCTCAACGGGTGTCTCTTCAAACTCCCCCCTCGAAGACACAGGTTCGACAGCGACTATAGCCCCATCCTTCTTTTCCTTTGCTTCCTCGACGAGGTCGATGATCCTGGATCTCCCGTGAGTCCCGGTCACCACATTGACGCCGGGGATGCTCGCGACCTCTTCGGGCGAAACCTGGGGATAGCAGCCCGTAACTACTATGATGGCGTCCGGGTTGCGGCGCCTTGCACGCCTTATGAGCTGCCTTGATTTGTGATCGCTTGTAGATGTCACGGTACACGTGTTGATGCAGTAAACGTCCGCCTTGGAATCGAAGTCCACAACCTCGTAGCCATGTTTCCTGAAGAGCGCTATGAGGGCTTCGGTATCATACTGGTTGACCTTGCATCCAAGGGTCGCGAAAGCGCACGTCTTCGAAAAACCCATATCGCCTGACCCGATCACCCGCCAAG
>DUSO01000097.1 GCA_012842565.1 Bacillota bacterium | reverse complement strand
CAAGGCCCGGCAGACGGGCCGGCCCGTGGAAGAGATTCTGCGCCAGGAAGGGATAATGGACGAAGACCAGGTGCAGGCCATTTTTGAGCCGGAGGAGCTTACATCGCCGGGGGTTGCCGGGATCAGAGCCATGATGCGCCGCAGGAGAGCCTTTGGTGGGGGTGAGTCCGGGTGAGCCTGAATACTACGCCGCGCGGCCAGCGGCTTCATATAGCGATCTTTGGCAGGCGAAATGTGGGCAAGTCAAGTCTTATCAATGCGCTCGCCTGCCAGGACGTGGCCATAGTCTCAGATATCCCGGGCACGACCACAGACCCGGTATATAAGTCAATGGAGATACTTCCCATCGGTCCTGTGGTGATCATCGATACGGCCGGCATCGACGACGTCGGCACGCTGGGGCACCTCAGGACCGGTAGGACCCTCGCGGTCTTAAGCAAGACCGATCTAGCTCTCCTGGTGGTCGACCCCGGGCAGGGCGTAAGCGAGTATGAGCACGCTGTCCTGAAGGAGGCCGCGGAACGCAATGTAATGGTGGTAGGAGTCATAAACAAACGGGATCTCTATCCCAGGGTAGACGCCGGGGAGCTTTCTCGCCAGCTGGGGGTACCGTGCGCCGCGGTGAGCGCCAGGACTCTGCAGGGAATCGATGAATTGAAAGAGCTGATTGTAAGACACGCCCCTAAGGACTGGACAGCCCCCACTATCGTGGGAGACCTCATTTCGCCAGGGGACATCGTCATCTTAGTGATCCCCATCGACAAGGCCGCCCCCAAGGGCCGGCTCATCTTGCCCCAGCAGCAGGTGATCCGGGACGTCTTGGAGAATGATGCTTTGGCGCTCACGGTAAAAGAACGAGAGCTCAAACACGCAGTTGAAAGCCTATCGGTAAAGCCGAGGCTTGTAATTACTGATTCATCCGTATTCCTCAAGGCAGCGGCGGATACCCCGCCGGACGTCCTTTTTACGTCTTTTTCGATACTCTTTGCGAGGTACAAGGGAGACCTGGACGCCCTGGTGCGGGGGGTGAAGGCTGTGGACAGCCTGAGGCCCGGAGATAAGGTCCTGGTCGCGGAGGCCTGCACCCATCATGCCGTTGAAGACGACATAGGGAGGGTGAAGATCCCGCGCTGGCTGAGGCAAGCGGTAGGCGGCGACCTCTCCTTCGATGTTGTGAGCGGGGGGAGTTTGCTGCCAGATAACCTGAAGGAATACAAGCTTGTGGTGCACTGCGGGGCTTGTATGCTAAACCGCAAGGAAATGCTTTCGCGCCTCATGCAGGCCGGGAGCGCCGGTGTGCCGGTGGTGAACTACGGCGTTCTCATGGCTCATATGCACGGTGTGCTTAAGCGGGCCCTTTCACCCTTCCCCCAGGCCCTGTCCATCCTGGAGGACGATGGAGAGGAAGCCGAGTTGGAAATACTGCGCAAGGCTGTGCTGCCCAAAGCCGTACCCGAAGCCGTGCTTGGACGGGGCGCCTCCTGTATGGTAGAATAGAAACACAACCCCGGTGCCCATGGCGAAATGATGGATGCGCCGGGAGCTACAGCAACAATGGGTGACAATATAGCCTGCGGGAAGACTTTTGGGGGTTCGCAGCAGGATGGGTAGCAGTATTATGACCGCAAACCAGGCAGTCTCTCATAGCATGCTCAGGGAGATTTTCGAAGAGCCGGAGGCGCTCCGGCGATTTCTGGAGAATGAGAGTCCTAAGGTAAACGAAATAGCGAACGCGATCCGCTCGCGCAGGATATCGAATGTGGTAATAGCCGCGAGAGGTACCTCTGACAATGCAGGGCAGCTGGCAAAGTATCTCTTTGAGTATGTGAATAGGAAGCCGGTGTCGCTGGCGGCTCCTTCCATATATACACTCTACGGGGGCGCTCTCGACCTCGCAGACTCGCTGGTCCTGGGCATCTCGCAATCCGGAGAAGGCCCGGATGTAAACGAGGTCGTGAGGAAGGCGCGGGAAGCCGGTGCCCTTACGGTAGGCGTGACAAACAACGCGGATTCGCAACTTGCCAGGACCGTCGAGTATTCGATCCTGTGCCACGCCGGTGTAGAACGCAGCGTGGCCGCTACCAAAACCTATGTGACGGAGCTCGCAGCCCTCTATGCGCTATCCTTTGCATGGGCATCCAGAGATGACCTGCAAAACCAGCTGAGATCGGCGATCGAGGACAGTGGGCGTGTTCTGGAAACCGCGAGCGTGATCAGGCCCCTGGTAGAACGGTATCGCTACATGACTCAGTGCGTCGTCCTGGGAAGGGGGTTTAACTATTCTACCGTCCTGGAGTCCAGCCTGAAGCTCAAGGAAACCTGCTACATAGTCTCGGAGCCCTATTCATCTGCTGATTTCATGCACGGACCCATTGCCCTCATCGAGCAGGGTTTTCCCGCGTTCCTGATAGCGCCTCCGGGCAAGACGATGCCGGGCATGGTCGAGCTTACGGACAAGCTCCTCGAGCGCGGCGCCGAGGTTGTAGTCATAAGCTCCTCGGAAGCCCTCCTAAAAAAGGCAACGACTCCGGTTAAGATGCCGGTTGAGGTTCCCGAGGTTCTGTCACCGCTCCTGTATATAATCCCAATGCAGTTATTCAGTTACTATCTCGCTGTTACAAAAGGGTTTAATCCCGACCAGCCGAGGGGGCTGAAGAAGGTGACGATGACCACCTAAACTTTAGGAGGTCGTCGTCCTTTCCTTATCAATCCGATATAATGCTTCAGCTATCGCGGAAAAGGCAGCGTATTGGTCCTGATAGACCTGTTTAAGCGTCTCCTCAGGTGCAAAGCGCGCGCTTATGCGGGATGTCTTTTTCACCGCGTCCATCTCATCTCTATATAGGCCGGCTCCGATCCCGGCCAGTAAGGCCGCTCCAAGAGCCGTCGATTCGGTCACCTCCGGGACCTCGATCGGAATTCCCAGCGCACTTGCCTTTATCGAGAGCCAGAAGTCGTTCTTTGCCCCGCCACCTATGGCGATCAGGCTGGAAATCTCCTGGGCGAGCACGCGCTCCATCGCCTCGATTGCGAGCTTGAGTTCAAATGAAAGCCCTTCAAAGATGGACCGGGCGAAATCGGATAGGGTCGTGCCAGAATGTATCCGTGCAAAGGCGCCGGTGGCGTCTTTGTCCCTGGTCGGCGGCCCACTGCCCAGGAGCCTCGGCACAAAGATGACGCCATGGCTGCCCGGAGGGGATTCGCGAGCCAGGTCTGTCGCAGCCTGATAGGACCTATTTTCCCTGCAGAATTCCTGGATAAACCACTCGATGGCGCCGCCGGAAGATGGAATCCCGCCCATGACGTAGTGCGTATCTCTCACGACGTGATGGCCGAAGGAAAACCCGCTGGAGCAGGCCAGCTGGGCAATGCCGGCATTCTGGCATGATACAAGTATGCTCTCCGCCGTACCACATGAATCCAGCACCCTGCCGGGAGAAATTGCGCCTGCGGCAAGGGCGCCGCATACATGGTCATGGCCCCCGGCGAAGACGGGGGTACCTTGGGGAATCTGTGTCTTACGGGACGCCTCGCTATGGACGTGGCCTACAAGGGTGCCGCTCGGCACCGCTGCGGGTAGGATGCCGCCGGGAATCCCCGACAACTGGAGGAGTTCACCCGACCAGTCCCTTCTTGCCTGGTCGAAAAGCATCGTCCGGGAAGCCTGGGAAAAGTCCGTCGCCTGGTTGCCCGTGAGCTTGTAGGCTATGAAATCCGATACCGGAAGCCACGTGGCAAGTCTCGCCCTCGCGCGATCGACGTTTTGGAGAATCCAGAGTATCTTGGGCGCAGAGTACATGGGCTTGGTCCCGAGCCCGGTGATAGCCACGGTCCTCGCACGTCCGACCGTCTCGTCCCACCAGCGGGCCTGAGGCTCGGTCCTCAAGTCATACCAAGCAATTATGGGGTATATTGGGTCTCCATGCCGGTCGAGAGGCACGCCGGATTCCCCCATGCTGGCGGTTGCTATTCCTGCAATCCTCCAGCCGTCCGGCCTCAAGAGGCTTATCGTTTCTGAAACGGCGCGGGCGGTAGTGTCCCAGATAGCCTCAGGGTCCATGGTCGTCCAGCCCTTCTCGTCTACCGACTTCGGGGTATCCAGCACCGTCTTGGTAATCTCCTTACCAGAGGGATCAAAGATGACTGCCTTTATGTGTGTGGTGCCAACATCTATGCCCAAAAGACAATCGCGCAAGTCCATTACTATTTATGAACCTCCTGACATCGTACCGTGGGCGCTTCTTTCATTCATTTTAGCCGACCCGGCCGGTCCCGGCAACCGGTTGCGGACCCCCTATCCTCGGTCTCCTGTCCCTGTCCTCCTATCCTCGCTCTCTTGTTCTCCGGCCTTACCGGGGCGGTGAGGAACAGGCGGCGAGGGAGCGGTGTTGCGGAAACCGTGAGAGAGTTGTAAGATCGTAGGTGGTGGGAGGATGCCCCTTACGAGGATCCCCACACGTGGCCAGAATACTCGTATAGGAGAATACCTGTGCACGAGAATGCCTGGGGGATGGGCTAGTGGGCGTTGTCGCGACGATAGAAGGAAAATGCAGGCGCTGTTATTCATGCGTTCGCAACTGCCCGGTCAAGGCGATCAAAGTCGAGAATGGCCAGGCCAAGGTGGTTGACGAACTCTGCATATCGTGCGGCCACTGCGTCAAGGTCTGTTCTCAAAATGCTAAGCATATACAGGATGATACCCAGAAGGCCTTGACCCTTGCCTCCGGTGGGAATGCGGCCCTGATAGTGGCCCCATCTTTTGTCGCCGAATTCCCTGAGTGCTTGCCCGGCCAGGTTGTTGCTGCCGCACGCGCCCTTGGTTTTAGGTATGTCTTTGAGGTGGCCTGGGGCGCTGAACGCACTACACGGGAGTACCTCGACCTCCTCAAGGGCTCAAAGGGCAGGCGGGGGCTCATCAGCACCCCTTGTCCCGCAATAGTCAACCTGGTGCAAAAGCGCTTTCCAAGCCTCATACAGAGGCTCGCCCCGGTAGTATCGCCGATGGTTGCTACCGGCAGGATGGTGAAATCCATTCTTGGGGCTGATACGCCTGTGGTGTTTGTAGGGCCCTGCGTTGCGAAAAAGAGCGAAGTCGCCGACGAAAATGTCGCCGGCGCAGTAGACGTCGCGCTGACTTTCAGGGAGTTCCGTGACTCGCTGGCGGCCAGGGGTATCCATCCAGAGGACTTGCAGCCTGAGCTACCCGACGGCCCCCGTCCCGGCCTGGGCCGGCTCTACCCGGTCGCGGGCGGCCTCCTCAGGAGCGCCGCGATACAGGCCGATATCCTCGAGAGCGATATTGTAGTGATCGAGGGAAAGGATGATAGTCTCGAATTCCTCGATCTTATGGCGCGCAAGAAGGTTGATCCCGAATTCGTCGACATACTTTTCTGCAACGGTTGTATAAGCGGACCCGTTATGACTTCTAACCTTGTGGGCCATGCCAGGCGCAGGGCTGTCGTCAACTTCGTTCGCCGGGGAGGGGATTATGGGGTCTCGCAAAGACTTGCGGGCCGGGGCGGGCATCTCAGCAGTCCGGGGCCCATTGAGTCTCCAGGTGTTGAATTTCCCGATATCGATGCCAGGAGGCGTTTCAAAGATCAGAGCATCAAGCTTCAGACCCCGGGCGAGGCCGACATCAGGCGCATATTGGCGGAGATAGGCAAGGTGCGTCCGGAGGACCAGCTCAATTGTGGGGCCTGCGGGTATGGCACCTGTCGCGAAAAGGCAGTCGCGGTCTTCAGGGGCCTTGCCGAAAACAAAATGTGCCTACCCTACCTGATTGACCGGCTCGAGAAGGCGATTGAAGAGCTCGAAGCCTTAAAGGACTACAATAAGAATATCGTAGATAGCATCGCGGAAGGCATCATCGTGGTGGATTCCAATTGCATGATAACCACATTCAATGATGCCGGTGGCAGGGTTACGAGGCTGAGCGAAGGCAGGAAGCCGCTGATTGGCCTTCCGCTGGATATCGCGTTGCCAAAACTTGGCACGGAGGAATTGATGAGGGCGTTGAGGCATACCATTGCGACCGGGGAGCCCTCTCAATTCTCAAATCATACCTACGACTTCGGTGACGATATCCTGACGGTGAATATCAAGATCTATGCGCTCAGAAATGGGACCAATTCCATTCATGGAGCTGTTATAATAACCGAAGATATTACAGAGAGAAAAAGACTCGAAGACCAGCTCAGGCAGGCGGATAAGCTTTCGGCTCTGGGCCAGATGGCAGCTGGTGTCGCCCACGAGATAAATACGCCTCTGACTCTGATCTCGGGATATACCGAATTACTCTTGCGGGAGCTCAAGGATAAAGGCTTTGAAGGCACTATTGACCGCCTGAGGATGGTTTCAGAGGAGGTCGACCGGATAGCGGAAATCGTCCGCAACCTCTTGAGCTTTGCGCGGCCAACGAGGACGTCCTCTGATCGCTGCAAGGTCAACGAAGCCATAAAGAAGACCCTGAGTCTGGTAGAGAGACAGATGGCTTACAGGGGAATTTCCCTGGAGGTTGAATTATGCAGCGACGACCCCGCCATCATCGGGGATTCCGGTGAGCTGGAACAGGTTTTCCTGAATATCGTGCTCAACGCGATCCAGGCGATGCCCAAGGGCGGGCACCTGTGGGTTACGAGCAGGATCGAGCCTTCAACGGAAAAGAATACGCGCTGGGTTGCAATAGAGTTTAGGGATACAGGCTGCGGGATACCTGAGGAGAACCTGATGAAGGTCTTCGATCCTTTCTTTACCACCAAGGAGGTCGGGCAGGGAACAGGACTCGGGCTCTCAGTAAGCTATGGCATCGTGAGGAAATACGGGGGCACCATCTCCGTCGCGAGCCGAGTGGGCAAGGGGTCCGTATTCACGATCAGGCTTCCTGTGTCTGCCTGACTGGCAGGGGTGATGGAATTTGGCCGGAGAAAAGATCCTGGTAGTGGATGACGAGCCGAAGATGTGCGACTTCCTCGAAGTAGTCCTTAGGGAAGAGGGGTATCTGGTGAGCTCGGTTACCTCGGGGACCGACGCGCTCGAGAGGATTGCCCAGGAAAATTTCGATGTGATCATAACCGATCTTATGATGCCCGGAGTCGACGGCATGAGGGTCCTGGAGGAGTCCAAGCGCCAGTCTCCCGAGACGGCCGTCATCATGATTACTGGATTTTCTACAGTAGACAGCGCCGTTATGGCGATGAAGAAGGGCGCCTTTGATTACCTACCCAAGCCATTCAAGATCGATGAGATCAAGGTGGTGGTCGGAAAAGCCCTTGACCAGAGGAGGATACTTGCTGAGAATCGCAGGCTGCGCGATGAACTGCGGGCCGCCCGGGGCAGGTCCCAGCGTCTCATAGGCAATAGCGAGGGAATGCGAAAGGTATATGAGCTGATCGAAAAAGTGGCGAGGTCTGATAGCACTGTTCTCATACGCGGGGAGAGCGGCACAGGCAAGGACCTGGTTGCCAGGGCCATCCACGAGGCGAGCCCCAGGGCGGACAAGCCCTATCTCAGTATAAACTGCGCTGCCCTGCCCGAGACACTCCTCGAATCGGAGCTGTTCGGCCACGCCCGGGGGGCATTTACGGGGGCGGTCTCGGCCAAGCGGGGCCTCCTGGAGGAGGCAGCCTCCGGCACCGTTTTCCTGGATGAGATCGGCGATATAAGCCTGGGCCTACAGGCCAAGCTGCTCCGCTTTTTGCAGGATCGTGAGTTCATCCGGGTCGGTGAAACCACGCCTCGCAGGGTGGACGTAAGGGTCGTGGTTGCGACAAATCGAAACCTGGAGGAGGCGATCGCCAGGGGGGCTTTCAGGGAGGACCTGTACTATCGACTCAACGTGATCACCATAAACCTACCCCCGCTCAGAGAGCGCAAGGATGATATCCCCGTGCTGGCCAAGTACTTCGCGGGGAGGCTATGGCAGAAGCTCGGCAAGGGGCCTACCCGGTTCTCTGACGAGGCGATGGCGGCACTTGTCGCCTATGACTGGCCGGGGAACGTCCGCGAACTCGAGAATGTGGTCGAGAGGGCCATGATACTTGGAGAGGGAAGCACAATAGAGCTGAAGGACCTTACTGATGCGGTTCGAGAAGCTCTAAAGGCTCCTGCAGGCGCCCGTGACGGGGCTGGTAGCCGGCAGGATGTGTCTTCTGCCGGTACAGGGATCCTGCACGCTGAGGGCTCCCGGCGGCAAGGCGCCAATTCCGGGTATGAGAATCTAAACAGCACCAGCTTCAGGCAGGCAGTAGAGGAATTCGAAAGAAAGCTGATCCTGGCTGCCCTGGAGGAGACGGGCTGGGTCCAGACGCGGGCCGCGGAACGGCTCGGACTCAAGAAGACCACGCTTAGCGAAATGATGAAGCGCCTGGGTATTCGGGATTCCGAACGCTTTGTTCAAAAAAATGGACGAAATGGAACTCCCTAATTCAAAAATTTGAACTCAACGGAGACGAGGTAAGTCATTTCCGCGGTCAGTGCCACGGGCCGGGGCCTGCAACAATCAAGGTTGCAGGCCCTTTTGCTTTTCGATCCCTGCCTTCCGGCAGGGGGGAGAACGGGCTGGGAGGGCTGGCATGGAATTTGCGCTTACCTCAGGGTGCAAGGATTGGACGGCACGATCCACCTGGTCCGGCAGACGCTGGTCTTCGGACCGGGCCGGCATATTGACCGGACTGGGCTGGGCAGGAGGGATCAAGAATGGGACGGAAGGAAGTGCGGGTCCTTAATATTTCCCCCCGTAGTTTTGTGCGAGGCGCCACTTGCGCCGACGAGGCCTATGCCAGGCTGGATGCCCGTTACAACTGCATGGCTCCCGACAAAGGCTGGGTTGAGCGGGCCAGGTATCTTGAGGCGGAAGTCAGGTCTGCAAGGATGGACGTAAAATTCGACAACAACTAGCGGGGGGGTAGCCGTGCGTTCTCTGGCTGAGTTGGAACAGCTCAAGCGACATGCCCAAAAGGAGCTCGGCGTAAGAGGGATCGGCGGCTATTGCCGCGCCACATTCATCGTCCACATGGGGACCGACGGGATTGCAGCCGGGGCCCGAGAGGTGTTGCTGGCCATACTGGATGAGCTCAAGCGCCTCGGGATTCACGACTGCCGGGTGACCCAGACGGACGTCACAGGGTTCGGAATGAAGCCGCCGGTGGTGGATGTGGTCACCCCCGGCCATCGTGTGGAGACCTATACCGGCGTAAGCCCCGAGGGCGTGCGCAAGATAGTTGCAGAAAGCCTGGTTGAGTCCAGGGTGGCTGCTGTTTGAGGAGGTATTCGAATGGGCGTTCTTTACAGGGCACATGTCCTGGTATGCGGTGGAGCGGGGTGTGTGTCCTCCGGGTGCAGGGCGGTCCAGGAAGCCCTCAAGTCCGAGCTCGCGAAGCAAGGGCTTGATAAAGAGATAAAGGTTGTGGAGACCGGCTGCATGGGGTCTTGCGACCTCGGGCCTGTCATGGTGGTCTACCCTGAGGGCGTATTCTACAGGAAGGTCAGGCCTGAAGACGCCAGGGACATAGTCCAAGAGCATCTATTAAAGGGAAGGCCGGTCGAGAGGCTTCTCTACCACACGTCTCAGAGAGAAATCATCCAGCAGATGGAAGACATAGATTTCTTTGCGAAACAGAGAAAGGTCGTGCTTAGAAACTGCGGAATCATAGACCCCGAGGATATTACCGAGTACATCGCGCGTGACGGGTATGAGGCCCTGGCCCGAGTGCTTACCGAGATGACTCCTGAAGAGGTAATCGACGTGGTGAAAAAGTCGGGCCTCCGCGGGCGCGGCGGAGCAGGCTTCCCTACAGGACTAAAGTGGGAGTTTTGTGCGAAGGCCACCGGGCGGCCCAAATATGTAGTCTGCAATGCGGATGAAGGCGACCCCGGGGCATTTATGGACAGGAGCGTCCTGGAAGGCGACCCGCATAGCGTAATCGAAGCCATGGCGATCGCAGGGAGGGCGATAGGCTCGAACCAGGGATTTGTATACGTGCGTGCCGAATATCCCCTGGCGATCCAGAGGCTAAAGCACGCGATTGCCCAGGCTTACGACTATGGTCTCCTGGGGAAGGATATCTTCGGCACGGGATTCGATTTTGACCTGGAGATAAGGGTCGGGGCGGGAGCCTTTGTATGCGGCGAAGAGACTGCGCTTCTTGCCTCCATTGAGGGCAAGCGCGGAATGCCGAGGCCCAGGCCGCCATTTCCTGCAAATGAAGGTTTGTGGGGGAAACCTACCCTTATAAACAACGTTGAAACCTATGCCAATATACCACCCATCATCCTGAACGGCTGGGAGTGGTTTGCCGGCATTGGTACCGAGAAAAGTAAGGGTACCAAGGTGTTTGCCCTGGCAGGCAAGATAGCCAACACCGGCCTGGTTGAGGTCCCCATGGGGACGACCCTCCGGGAGATAGTGTATGACATAGGCGGAGGAATCCTGGGAGGCAAGAAGTTTAAGGCGGCCCAGACCGGCGGCCCTTCGGGCGGCTGCATTCCCGCAGAGCACCTGGATACCCCCATGGAATATGACACCCTCGTGAAGCTGGGGGCCATGATGGGCTCCGGCGGGCTCATCGTGATGGACGAGGGCACCTGTATGGTGGACATAGCCAAGTTTTTCCTGCAGTTTACCCAGGATGAGTCATGTGGCAAGTGCATTCCATGCCGCGAGGGGACGCGGGCCATGTTAGACATCTTGACCCGCATCACCGAGGGCCGGGGCCGGGAGGGAGACATCGAGCTCCTCGAGCACCTGGGCACGACGATAAAGGACACGGCCCTGTGCGGCCTGGGACAGACCGCACCAAACCCGGTCCTGAGCACCATCCGGTACTTTAGGCATGAGTACGAGGCCCATATCCGCGAGAAGAGATGCCCGGCCGGTGTATGCGCCGCGCTCGTGCACTATGAGATATTACAGGACAAGTGTAAGCGTTGCGGCCTTTGCCGGAGGTCATGTCCGGTGGATGCCATAGAAGAAACCACAGAGGCAGAATTGGTCGCGGCAGGAGTGGGCGCAGCGGGAGCGGACATGCAGGCGGCAGGCGCAAGCCAGGGTGCGATATCCCAGCCGGCCTCCTCGCCCAAGCGTAAGCCCCTATTCATCAACCAGGAGCGTTGTATCAAGTGCGGCGTGTGCATGCGCGAGTGCAGGTTCCAGGCCATCAACAGGTGCTGAGGACCAGGACGGGAGGTAACGTAATATGGCGAAAGTCAAACTTACAATAGACGGGCGTGAGATAGAGGCCGAGCAGGGCTCCACGGTGCTCGAGGCTGCGCGCCAGGCAGGCATAGATATACCGACGCTGTGTTACCACCCCGCTGTCGGGCCTTCCGGCGCCTGCAGGGTCTGCGTGGTGGAAGTCGAAAGGGCAAAGACCCTGGTAGCGTCATGCGTATACCCGGTCGCCGAGGGGTTGGTAGTCAAGACCAACTCTGCCCGGGTGAGAAATGCGCGTAAGACCGTCGTAGAACTCCTCATATCCACGCACCCACAAGATTGTCTGTGCTGTGACCGTAACGGCCGGTGTGAGCTTCAGGCGCTGGCTAACCGGCTTGGAATAAGGACCGAGAGGTTCAGGGCCCAAAAGCCTCAACGCGAGCCCGATGCGTCGAGTGTCTCGATCTACAGGGATCAGAACAAGTGTGTCCTGTGCGGCCGGTGCGTCACCATGTGTCGCGATATACAGGGAGTCGGCGCCATAAGCTTTGCGTACCGCGGGCAGAGGACCCTCATCTCCCCGTCCTTTGAACACGGGGTGGGCGAGGTCGAGTGCGTCAATTGCGGCCAGTGTACCAAGGTTTGCCCGGTAGGCGCCATAGTTGAGAAGGATGAGACTGGGGCTGTGTGGGATGCCCTGGACAATCCCGGGCTCACCGTGGTGGTGCAGGTGGCACCGGCGGTACGCGCTGCACTTGGCGAGGAATTCGGGATGGCTCCGGGTACTTCCGTGACGGGCAAGCTCGTACGTGCCTTACACATGTTGGGATTTGACGCAGTATTCGATACCCAGTTTTCGGCTGACCTTACCATCATGGAGGAAGGCCATGAATTCCTGAGCCGGCTCAAATCCGGGGGCAAGTTACCGCTCCTCACGTCGTGCAGCCCGGGATGGATCAAGTACTGTGAGACGTTCCACCCTGAGTTTTTGGACAACATATCGACTTGTAAATCGCCCCAGCAGATGATGGGTGCTGTCATCAAGTCTTACTACGCTAAAGCTAAAGGGCTCAAGCCTGAGAATATCTTCAGCGTTTCGGTCATGCCGTGCACCGCCAAGAAATATGAGGCGAGACGGCCCGAGATGAGGGCGTCAGGGGTGCAGGATGTAGATGCGGTCCTGACCACCCGGGAGCTTGCCAAGATGATCCGGATGGCGGGGATAGACTTCGCTAACCTCGAAGATGATGATTTCGATTCCCCACTCGGCGAATCCAGCGGCGCCGGCACCATCTTTGGCGTGACCGGTGGAGTCATGGAGGCAGCGCTGAGGAGCGTCTACGAGATCGTTACCAAGAAGCCCCTGGCCGACCTGGAGTTTACACAGGTAAGGGGGTTCGAGGGCGTCAGGGAGGCCGAGATAGCCATGGGGTCCACCCGGGTGAAGGTTGCTATTGTCCACGGCCTTGGCAATGCAGGCAGGTTCCTGGCAGGACTGCGACCCGGGGACAGCCCCTATCATTTCGTCGAGGTTATGGCCTGCCCCGGAGGCTGTATAATGGGCGGCGGCCAGCCGCTATCGCTGGAGCAGGACGTGGCGGAGAAGCGTGCGAGCGTCCTTTACCAGGAAGACAGGAACAAGGCAGTCAGGAAGTCTCACGAGAATATCGCTGTTCGACGGCTCTATGATGAGTTCCTGGGCAAGCCGGGGAGCGAGCTTGCCCACAAGCTACTGCATACGACTTACGGCGAACGCGCCCGCGCAAGGGTCGAGGAGGCCCGGCGCCAGGCGGTCATCGGAGCGGCGGGTGCCTAAAATTCGTGGGTACCCGGAATCTGCAGGTGATTCGCGGGCACTTGAAGCGGGTATCCAGAGAAAGGAATGATGCGGAATGCCCACTGCTACTTGCCGGTGTGGCGAAACAATCGTTGACGATAGATGGGAAAAATTGGATGAGATAATAGAAAAACACAGGGCTAAGCAGGGGGCCCTGATACCTATCTTGCATGAAGCCCAGGAGCTTTTCGGCTGCCTATCCGAAGACGTCCAGCTAAAGGTCGCTCATGCGCTGGGAATCTCCCCCGCTGAGGTATACGGGGTGGCCACATTCTATTCGTTTTTTACCCTGAAGCCTCGCGGAAAGCATAAGATAGCGGTCTGCCTGGGGACGGCGTGTTATGTGAGGGGCGCATCTGAACTGGTGCGCGCCTTAAAGGAAGAGCTGGGCGTTGAGGTCAACGGCACCACCAAAGACGGGCGCTTCACGCTCGAGGTCGTGCGGTGCCTTGGGGCCTGCGGTCTGGCGCCGGTCATGATGATTGGCGACAATGTCTATGGTCGCGTGAAACCAGAGAAAATCCCTGAGATTCTCAAAGAATATCAGTAAAGGAATGATCAACAAAGTCCGGGCCGCCTCGAGGGCTAGCCAGACTTCATTTCCCTCCTTTGCTGGCTCTCGCCGCGGCACCAGGATGAAGGACTAACTTAGATATCTCCGCCCCACGCATTCGGAGAAGGCCTGAGATTTCCGGGCTTTCTCCGCTTTTTATTTTCGGAGGCTTCTCTAACGGGGGCCTAATCTAGCGACGGGCCCCCAGCGTGAAGGAGGGCCCTCACAAATCCCAGGTGCCCATCCCCGATGAGCAGGCGCCCATCCCCAATGAGTATGGTCGTCCTGCCGCCCTTGTGTTTGGCCATGTCCTCTGCTATCATTGGACTAACAAGGGCGGCAAGGAGGTTTCTACCGAATGGAATCATACCATGACTGCATAGAGGGACGCCTCCCGGAGGGCCTTACCTTCGACGATGTGTTATTGATTCCCAATGAATCCCATGTCCTCCCGGGGGAGGTGGATACTGGCACCTTTCTTACAAGGAATATCCGGCTCAATATCCCGATCCTGAGCGCCGCCATGGACACGGTGACCGAGGCGAGGCTTGCCATAGCCCTCGCCCGTGAAGGCGGGCTCGGGGTAATTCACAAGAACATGTCCATTGAAAAGCAGGCTTCGGAGGTTGATAAGGTAAAGCGATCGGAACACGGGATCATAGTCGATCCCATTTATCTTTCCCCCGACAATACCATTCGAGAGGCCCTGGCCATCATGGAGAAGTACCGGATTTCCGGCGTGCCCATCACGGATCACGGCAAGCTCGTGGGCATCCTGACCAACCGGGATCTCAGATTTGAGACCAACTTCGACCAGCCTATCAAGAACGTCATGACCAAAGAAGGGCTGATAACGGCGCCGGTCGGGACCACCCTGGAGGAAGCCAAAGCCATCCTGCAAAAGCACAGAATCGAGAAACTGCCGCTGGTTGATGACAACTTCATGCTCAAGGGCCTCATAACAATAAAGGATATACAAAAGGCAAGACAGTATCCAAATGCGGCAAAGGACAGCAAGGGCCGGCTGCGCGTAGGAGCGGCCATCGGGGTCGGCAAGGACATGCTGCCCCGTGCCGAGGCTCTGGTCGCGGCAGGGGTGGATGTCCTCGTGATCGATACAGCCCACGGGCATTCCAAGGGGGTAATCGATGCTGTGGCCAAGGTGCGCAAGGCCTTTCCCGAGGTGGAGATAATCGCCGGCAACGTGGCGACCGGGGAGGCGACGCTGGCCCTGATCCACGCGGGCGCAGACGCCGTCAAGGTTGGGGTCGGGCCCGGCTCCATCTGCACGACGCGCGTAGTCGCGGGAATTGGGGTGCCTCAGATCACGGCGATTTCATGGTGCGCCGGGGCGGCAGCCAAATATGGGGTGCCCATCATCGCTGACGGCGGCATAAAATACTCCGGGGACATCACCAAAGCCCTGGCGGCAGGCGCGGACACGGTCATGATCGGTAACCTGTTTGCCGGCACTGAGGAGAGCCCTGGCGAGCAGGTGATCTACAAGGGAAGGAGTTTCAAGGTATACAGGGGAATGGGATCTATGGGGGCCATGAAAGAGGGCTCCCAGGACCGGTACTTCCAGGAAGGGCAACGCAAGCTTGTCCCGGAAGGCATCGAGGGCCGGGTGCCTTACAAGGGTGCGCTTGCAGACACTGTTTACCAGCTGGTGGGGGGTCTCAGGGCCGGGATGGGCTATTGCGGCGCCCGCACCATCAAGGAGCTCCAGGCAAAGGCGCGCTTTATCAAGATAACGAATGCCGGGCTCCGGGAGAGCCACCCGCACGATGTTGTGATCACGAAGGAGGCCCCGAACTATAGCCTTGCCGACACGGATGTGGAGGATTACTGGTGACATAACTTGGTCCGGGTTTTACCAGAGCCCTGCGCGGGCCGGGGTCGCACCGGAGTCCGGCCCGGCCGCGGCGTCCCGTGTCCGGGCGGCATGCCTGTAGTTTCCTTTGTCTCTTGCGACAGAGTCCTGGTGTGTCCTGCGAATGTGTATGATGGAATTGGTAAGGCCGAGGTTAGCAAGGACGAGTGCAATAGAAATGTGAAAGGAGTGGGGAAAAGTGAAGCATCCCAACAGGCGATGCAGGCGATGGCTTTTGGCCGCCGCGCTGGTGCTGGTCCTGGCCGTGATCCCCGCTGCGGGCCGTGCCGATGAGCCTAAGCTCAAGCTCTTCGTCAACCCGACCCCGGCGTTTTCGGCCCAGGTGTGGGTGGACCGGGGCGAGGGAAGTACCTATTTCCCGGGCGAAAACGTAAGAATATCCTTCAGGACCACGAGAGATTGCTACGTCTATATCCTGGATATTGACCCCTCGGGCGCTTACAGGTGGCTTCTTCCCAGCGTCTGGTGGAAGAACAACTATGTGCGGGCAAACCAGACCAGGACGCTGCCGGAGGGGTCATATGAATTGACTGTGGCCGGGCCTCCAGGTATTGAGCAAATCTATATCTTTGCTTCCACCCGGCAGCTCGACATGCCATATCTGGAGTACTCCCTGAGATCAGGGCAGTTTGCCCCCCGGATAGAGGCCAATGCCGAGATCATACAAAAGGAGATCAAGGCCAGAATACAGATTGTGCCAAGTACATACTGGGTCAGCGATTCTACCTACTTTTACGTAGGCAGTGGGGCCTGGCCGCCGGCGGTAACCCCGCCCCCGGCACCACAGCTCCTGGGAGCAGTCAATGTAAGCTCCTCACCCTCCGGCGCCAGGGTATTCCTTGACGGCCAGGAGAGGGGCTATACGCCGATCTTCATTAGGGATGTCCCGCTGGGTGAACATGAAGTGGTCCTGATCATGCGGGGTTATCACGCTGTTGTCCACCCGTTCAACGTAAGTTACCCCGGCACCTTCTATATAACTCGCAACCTACAGCGAATCGAGTAGGCTGCCAGGATTATGAACAGGCTCCCGGGATTACGCGGGCAAGGTCGTGCTCTCATATGGAGCGCAGCCTTGCCCGCGTGACTTTGCCTGTGTGGAATCGGCTGCCAGCCCCGATAAGACGGCTCTATCGGGGCGGCAGCCTTCTTGTGTTAAGCCTTCCAGTGGTATAATAGATCAGGGCCCGGCCCGTCCGCAGGCAGTCTTAGATCGGAGGGATTCTCTGGTGCAAAGCGTGCGCGTAAGTGATCTCGGGAAGCACGAAGGGGAGGAGGTAGAAGTCCGCGGCTGGCTCTATAACAAGAGGTCGAGCGGCTCGATTCATTTCCTCCTGGTACGTGACGGCAGCGGCCTCGTCCAGTCGGTAGTGGTCAAGGGCGAAGTAGATGATGCCATTTTCCAGGCTGCCGATAAGCTCACCCAGGAATCCTCGGTGATCGTGAGAGGAGTGGTCCGCAAGGATCGTCGTGCGCCCGGAGGTTACGAGCTCGGCGTAAAGGACATGCACGTGGTTCAGGTCGCTGATGAATACCCTATTGCGCTCAAGGAGCACGGGGTGGATTTCCTTTTGGATCATCGCCACCTCTGGATACGGACCCCGCGGCAAAACGCCATCCTGCGGATCCGTAGCGAGGTGGTCAAGGCCTGCCGGGATTTCCTGGACGACCGCGGTTTTGTCCTGCTCGACGCCCCAATACTGACCCCGGCCGCCTGCGAGGGGACCACGACCCTTTTTGAAACCGATTATTTTGATACCAAGGCGTACCTTACCCAGAGCGGGCAGCTCTATATGGAAGCCGGAGCTATGGCATTTGGCAAGGTGTATTGCTTCGGACCTACGTTTAGGGCCGAGAAATCCAAGACCCGTCGGCACCTCACGGAATTCTGGATGGTGGAGCCGGAGATGGCCTATACTGAGCTGGATGAGAGCATGAATATCCAGGAGGAACTGGTCTCTTATGTAGTTGGCCGTGTCCTGGAACGGAAGTCACCCGAGCTTGCTGTCATAGGACGTGACACGGGGCCGCTTGCCCGGGTCAAGCCTCCTTTTCCGAGGATTTCCTACGATGAAGCCGTGGAAATCCTGAGACGTCACGGGGTAGACTTCGAGTGGGGCAATGACTTCGGGGGACAGGACGAGACCATCCTGTCAAACGAATTCGACAGGCCGGTCTTCATACACAGGTATCCGGTCCAATGCAAGGCATTCTATATGAAACCCGATCCCAAGAGACCTGAGTTGGCCTTGTGCGCCGACCTCCTGGCACCGGAGGGGTATGGCGAGATCATAGGTGGCGGTCAGAGGATAGACGACCCTGTTCTCCTCGAGAGCCGTATTAAGGATAACCGGCTCCCCGCGGATGCCTATACGTGGTATCTTGACCTGAGGAAATATGGATCTGTGCCTCATTCCGGGTTTGGGCTGGGCATCGAACGCACCGTGGCATGGATATGCGGGCTCGACCATGTGAGGGAGACTATACCGTTCCCCCGGCTCATCAACAGGATATACCCGTGACCTGATGAAAGAACCTGAGGAAAGGGGTTGAATCGACCTTGTATCTGGCCAGGACGCCGTTGGGCCGGGCGGCAATTCTACCTGTTGCCATTGTGGCTCTTGCCGTTATTTTCACTACTGCTGCCTTCGCCCGCGGGGGTGCCTCGCCGGACCACTTGGCTCTTGCGCGGCAATATGCTATCCAGGCAGGAGTCCCCGCCAGTATTGACTACCGGCTGGGGCTCTGGTCCGAACCGGGCTTTGTGGCCCGCTACCGTTTAACCCGCGCCTATCCGAAGGACCAGGGCGCGTTAGACATGTGCAGGAAGGAATACTCGAGGGCCCTTTCTGAGAACCCGTCGGACATAGAGGCCATGATGGGGTCAGGCTGGGCAGCTTTTAGCGCAGGAGATTATCCTGCCGCCTACGACATATTCATGAAGGCACTTGACACTCTGGATTCCATGAAACCCGGGAGAAAGAGCGAACCAACCTCCGAGAATGCTCAGGGTGGGGGGGCCGTCTCCCGGGGAGATCTAGCCGCTGCTATCGGGGCCGTATGCTTCTCTGACGGGAAGGCCGGAGTTGCAGGGCGGTGGTTTGCCGAGGCGCTGCAGGATCCTGCTATATCTGAAGATGGCAAATCTCTTGCCCAATATGGCCTCGGGATGGTGAGTCTGTGGGGGCAGGAGGCTGACAAGGCAGCAGGATACCTAAGAGAGGCACAAGAAGCCTCCGGAGATAAGCGCTACATAAAGTCGGCTATGGCAAAGGTGAGAGTGTGCCAGGGCAGGTTCCAGGACGCCGTGCGCATCTATTCTGAGATCCTTGAAAGCGACCCGCGGGATGCCCTGGCCCATGACAACCTTGCCGGGCTGTTGATGTCTCCGTGGCCCGACCAGGCAGGACAAAAGCCCGATCTGAACGCAGAGGAACACCTCCAGGCTGCCGTGCAGGAGGAGCCCGGGCTCATCCGGGCTTGTCTGTCGCTTGCAAAGCTGTATTTCGATACAAAACAGCCTCAGAAGGCGGCTGAAATACTGGACCGGGCCGCGAAGGCGGCGGCACCGCCCGAAAGCAGCATCATAGAGTGGCTTAGAGACTTATCGGGACAGGCCGGCCCGGCTGTGAGGGCGATAATACCGGTGCCATACCCCGGCGCACCTGCGGGATCCGGTGGGGTCGCCGGGCAGGGTGTCAGTGTAACGATCAGCCATGGTATGCAGTACACCAGGGATGATGTCGTCCCGCTCGCCATTTCCGGGATGGACCTTAGGAGGATGGTGGGCTTATGGATAAGCGACCAGATCCGCAGGTACTGGCATTCGCTCTACTGGCCCGTGGTGTGGGTGCGCCTGCCTGGCGGGGATGGGCCCAAGAGGCTCAACCTGACATTGATGGATATCAGCGGCAAGACCATCCATACGGCGGCTCAGACCATCCTGGACGCCAACCCTCCCCGCGGGAAGGTGACTATCATCTCCGACGACCAGCCCTCTTCTGAGAGCCGGTTTACGCGGTCGAGGACAGTGACCCTGGAGCTCTGGGCCCACGACGATGGCAGTGAGGTTGAGGCGGTCTCCCTTGCCGAGGACGGAATGCCCTGGGGACCTTGGGAGAGGTATTCCTTCAGGAGACCATTCACCATCTTCGGCCCCGAAGGGGAAGTCTGGGTATACGCCAGGTTCAGGGACCGTTCAGGGAATATCTCCCAGGCTTTCGGGGATTCTATCATCTTAGATACAACGCCCCCGGAGATCACTGCAGTCTTCCCCCCTACGGTAAGGGAACGCAGCGCCCTCGTCACCTGGTTCACCGACGAGGAGTCCGACTCACTGGTGGAATACGGAACGCGCCATCGTGAGTACTCCAGAGAGGCGAGGGACGGCAAATTCACCACGTGGCACACTGTCATGCTTGACGGCCTGGAGCCCGGCACCACCTATTACTGTCGTATCAGGTCGCGGGATAGGGCACGTAACTCGTCGGAATACCATGAATTCAGGTTTACAACGGCCGGCCGCAGGGACACCACGCCCCCGAAAGGCGGCATCAAGATCAACGGAGGGGCATCCCATACCCGTACCACCCAGGTAGGCCTGGACCTGTGGGCCCAGGACGACGAGACCGGGGTACAGGACATGTGTTTTTCTGAGGATGGGACGCGTTTTACCAGCTGGGTACGCTTTCAAGAACAGTCTCGCTATACGCTGAGGAGCGGGGATGGGAAAAAGACGGTCTATGTCAAGTTCAGGGATAAGGCCGGAAACGAGTCCAGGCCCTATTCCGCAACTATCATCCTGGACACGAGGCAGCCATCCTTTGCCGAGGTCAATGCGGTGGATGTCTCCGAAAAAGACGCCACCATCGCCTGGAACACAGACGAGCCGTGTTACGGCGCCGTGTATTACCGGAACGGGAATGACTCGAGGATCGTGAAGGATGACAGGCTAGATGCCCGGCATCGCACAAAGCTCACAGGCCTTAGCCCGGGCACGACCTATCAATACCAGGTCAAGGCCCATGATGCCGCCGGGAATGAGGTGACTTCGCCGGTGAAGACCTTTAAGACAAGGGGTGGCTCCTCAGCGCCGACCCCGCCTGCGCCGCCCGGACCCCCACCCGGCGGCGGGGTGAAGCCGGGCACCAACGTGGCCTCCATGGCAAGCGGCGCCAGGGCGGTCGTCTCGTCAGAGTACAAAGACCCGTCCAGCGGCAAGGTCTATGCGGCGAGCTTTGCAATTGACCAGAACCCGTCTACCGGCTGGTCGCCTCTGCCGGGCCTGGCGGGGACCTTGCGCCCTCAGTGGATAGAGGTGCATTTTAACACCGAATATCTCATTGATTCAATCAGGGTCTCCCTTGTCGAGGGAATGGCGCCGGATACCTTTTCAGTCGCGTATAGAAGCGGGTCGGGCGACTGGATGAGGATCGGCAGCGCCGGGGACGCTGGCAGGAGGGTGTCGTCCGGGGTTCCGGGAGTCGTGGCGTATGAATTCAGGTTTAACCCGCTAAAGGCCTCGGCGATAAAGATACTCCTGCCCGCGCGCCTCCCGAGCGAGATCACGCGGGTCGTCGAGATTGAGGCCCGGGCTGCCGGAGGGCAGTAGCTGTTTCAAGGGCCACAACAGGGAAGGGATCCTATTGGTAGCTACAGGCGAAATCTACGATGTCGTGATTGTAGGCGCGGGGCCCGCAGGTATTTTCGCTGCACTTGAACTTGTCAAGGATTCAACTACCGCGGCACGTGTCTTAATCCTCGAAAAGGGCCGCGACCTTGAGGGAAGGGTATGCCTCTCCCAGCAGGCGCCGGGCACGAGTTGCAGGCGGTGTTCGCCGTGCAGGGTTGTGTCCGGGTGGGGTGGCGCTGGCGCTTTCAGCGACGGCAAGCTGACTCTTTCCACCGAGGTCGGCGGGATGTTGGACGCGTATATTGACCGTGGGGAGCTCGAGGACCTTGTCCGGTATGTCGACCAAGTCTATATGCAATTTGGTGCCCCGGAGGAGGTCTACGGGGAGGATAGCGAGGCTATAAGGGAGCTGGAACGCAAGGCGACACTCGCGGAACTCCGCCTGATACCGTCCAGGATAAGGCACCTGGGCACCGGCCGCACCAAGGAGATACTCGAGCGGATGCAGCAATATCTGGAGGGCAAGGTAGATATCGCACTCGAGACGGCCGCGACGAGGATCCTGGCCAGGGATGGAGAAGTCACCGGGGTAGAGACCCAGGAGGGGAGCCTGATCCGGGCCAAGTACGTCGTTGTGGCCCCGGGCCGGGAGGGTGCCGAGTGGCTCGTCTCGCAGGCGAGGGCCCTGGGGCTGGGGACCGCTATAAACCCGGTGGATATCGGGGTGAGGGTTGAACTGCCGGCAGCAGTCATGGAAGCCATAACCAATGTTACCTACGAAGCCAAACTCATCTACCATTCCCGGTCTTTTGACGACAAGGTGCGCACCTTCTGCATGTGCCCCTATGGCGAGGTGGTGACCGAGAGCAACGACGGCCTCATCACCGTGAACGGGCACAGCCATGCGCACCGCAAGACGGCCAACACGAACTTTGCGTTGCTGGTGAGCAAGACATTTACGGAGCCATTCCGGGAGCCCATAACCTACGGTAAATATATAGCGGGCCTCGCCAACCTCTTGGGTGGCGGGGTGATAGTCCAGAGGCTGGGGGATCTCTTGTCGGGGCGGCGGTCAACCGAGGAAAGAATCAGGAAGGGAACGGTCAGGCCCACGCTCGAGGACGCAACCCCAGGCGATCTGAGCCTGGTTTTCCCGTACAGGCATCTTGTAGACATAATGGAAATGCTTCGCGCCCTGGACGCCATAGCGCCCGGGGTCTACTCCCGCAATACCCTCTTGTATGGCGTCGAGGTCAAATTCTACTCCTCCCGGCTCGCGCTCTCCAACGTGCTGGAAACGCAGATACGAGGGCTTTTCAGCGCCGGCGACGGGGCGGGCGTGACGCGAGGGCTCATGCAGGCCTCCATCTCAGGCGTCATCGTAGCTCGGGAGATACTGAGGAGAATGAAGGCCTGAAGCCCGCCCGTTTACGGGCCTCGTCACTTTAACCCCGGTCGGGGTAGTTGACTTCGCAGCTCTTCATTGTCCGACACCCGGCCCTCGGGCGTCTCGTCGTTTACTCCGCCGGCATTTTCCCCGGCTCTTCCTCGCCATCTTCCCCGCCATCTCCCGCCGGGTTGGCAGCCCCCTCAATACGCAACTTCACCGGGGACCGTCTCAGGACGGTCCGGACAGCCGTGATCCCCTCAAACATTTCTTTCACCTCGGGAGGATAGACCACAGCTACAGAGCCGTCGGGGCGGCACTCTACTGTCCCCTGGACCTTGCGGCTTTCCACCTTGACGGGCTCTCCTCGCTGGTCAGGCGCCGCGGGGGCAGTGAGCCAGGCTGGCGCGGAGAGCGGGTCGAAAACATCGCCATTCTTGGGTTTCCATACCACCCTGTCGGTCTTCATCGCCGAGAACAGGTTGTCACGAGCCGCGTTGTCACCGTGCACGAGCAGGATGGAATGGCTCGGGAAGCGGCTCAGGAAGTTTTGGAGGCCCGCGGAATCCGCGTGGGCGCTGAGTTTATACTGCTCAATCGAGGCGGCGATCTCAACCTCTATGCCTTGCTGACCGAGCCGGATCGAATCCCCCGGGCCGAGTTCCAGGATACGACCACCCGGGCTCTCCTCGTCCTGGTAGCCGACGAAGAATACGGCCGACTCCTCTTCCCGGAGTATCTCGGCGGCATACATGGGGGAGACGCCGCCGGTCAACATGCCGCTCGAGGCTACTATGACGGAAGGCCGCCTGTCCCTGATGATTTCCAGGCGTTCTGCCTGAGAAGAGACGACCCTTACAGGGTCACGCAGGAATGGGTTCTGGCGGCTGTTGCGGATGAAGTTGGCGAGCTTCTCGGGGAGGAAATCGCTGAGCCTTACATAAGCCTCTGTAACTCCCCGCACAAGTCCATCAAGGTAAATTGGGACGGTGGGCGGCAGGTCACGGCTGGTTATGGCCCCCAGCAGGATAAGGATTATCTCCTGGGCGCGGCCAAGCGCAAATGATGGTATCAATACCCTGCCGCCCCGCGCGATCACGCTCTGGACGGCCAGCACAAAGGCGCGGACCTCTTCCTTGCGAGAAGGCAGGAGAATATTCCCGTAGGTGCTCTCGGAGACCACTACATCTACCGGGTTTGTGCCCGGAGGCATGGCAGCGGAGCCGACGGTATGCTGGCTTGTGATCGAGATATCGCCGGTGTAGAGGATGCGGTAGGGCCCAAATTCGATCTCATAGTAGGCTGCGCCGAGAATGTGGCCGGCGGGCCAGGCGGTCACCGTGGCCTGCCCCATGTCTATCGTCTGGCCGAAAGGCAGGCTCTGCACGGAGGCGGCCGCCTCCATGGCTTCTCCTGGGCTAAAGAGGGGCGCCCCCTCCTGTTCCCCTACCTTGGCGGCGTCCTGCAGCATGAGCTTTGCCAGCTCTATCGTCGGCTCTGTCGCAAACACCCTGGCGCCGGGCACGAGCTTTCGGATGACGGGCAGTGCTCCACAATGGTCGAGGTGGGCATGGGTGACCAACACCAGGTCTACCGGAAGGCCTTCGAGGCAGGATAATGCCGGGAGCGACGCCTCGCCGATGGCGTTCGGCCGGACCCCACAGTCCAATAGAATGCCGTAACTCGGCGTCGCGGCTCCATTCTTCAAGAGCCCTAGGTAATAACATGATGCGCCAACTTCGGATGCGCCGCCGAGGGCGCGGAAAATGAGGTCACTCATTCCGGAGTAAGTCTATCACGCTCCTTTTACTTGCGGTGCGGCCGGACTTTGGTCAGATGCGAAAGACCCCATCTATCTCTAGCTCAAAACCGCCCAATAAGGGGCTCACAAGCGTTGTGCCGACTGGGTAAACCTGTACAGTGGCAAGCTCCCTGCCATTGTGCGCGGCGACCTCGATGCTGCGACCATCGGGATCCACTATCCAGAACTCGCGGACGCCATAACGGCCATAGATACGGCGCTTGGTCACCTGGTCCAGCTCCGCCGTTGACGGCGAAAGGATCTCCACCACAAGGTCAGGGGCACCCCGGATGTAGGCCTCTTTGATTATTCCAAGGCGTTCCCGGGAGATATACAGGATGTCCGGCTGGACTACATTATGCTCGCTCAACACCACGTCAATGGGGGAGTAATAAACTTTACCAAGGTCGTGATCCTCAATCCACTGTCGTAGTGCCTTTTCAATCCTGCCGGAGACTTCCTGGTGAAAGACCGATGGAGCGGGTGTCATCCTCCTCAGGTCTCCCTCTAAGAGCTCATATCGTTCTCCCGATGATATCCGGCAATAGTCCTCGTATGTAAGGCGCAAATCTACTGGCGCATACTGGGGTGCCGTTTCTTTCACCATATCTGCGGCCTCTGGTATGTCCGGGCCCTTTTTCGCGTCCGGATCCCTCACCATAATCACCCCACTGCCATATCCATTTGATTTCCATATTCCCATCCTCATCTTACCAGAGAAAGGGTGGCCCGTCAACGAGCCCTTCCCGTGGAGCCCTTCCCGCGGATACGAGCCGACGCATATTGGCCCGCCGGCCGGGCTTCTCGAACTTTCCTCGATTTTATGGACAAAAAGTTGAAGGACTTTCCCGCCCGGCATCGAATAAAAGAGATGATACCTGGCTTGGGACCCCTTCGTGGTCCGCGGTCAGGTGTCAATTGTTTCTAAGGGCTTTCGACACAATAGATGCCGGGTCGAGGTGAGGTGGGGAGCAATAAGAAAAGTCGAAACTATCTGAATATATCTGATTTGTCCCGTGCAATATTCCTGCACGGGGTTGCCGTTCTAAATGTGCTTTGAATAGCATAGTCTTGATATGTCTACACATGTCTCTACAATTTCATAGGTGGTAATCCCAAAATCCGTCAAGAGGCGATCGAGCCAGCGGGCGATAGGGGGGCGGGGTCGTGCCGATGGCACTACGGAAGACCGTGTACGGGGCGTGTACACCGGGGAAAAACGGAGTGCACGGCCAGGTGACGTTTGATTCCATCCTGGGCAGGAGCAAGGCGATCTGTGAGGCAAAGAGACTTGCGCAGCTTGCGGCGAGAGGGGACTCCAATGTGCTCCTGCTGGGCGAGAGTGGCTGCGGCAAGGAGGTATTTGCGAGGGCAATCCATTCTGAGAGCAAGCGTCGGCATGCCCCGTTTGTAGCCGTAAACTGCGCCGCGATACCAGATACCCTTATGGAATCGGAGCTATTTGGCTATGTTGAGGGCGCATTTACGGGAGCTGTGAGAACTGGCAAGGTGGGCAAATTCGAGCTGGCCTGCGGCGGGACTATATTCCTTGACGAGATCGGGGACTATTATGTAGTCGGTTCAGCGGACTCTAAGAATCCCTCATTCCCCCTCTTGACCAGGACAGAGGTTGTCCGTCTCAAATATGTGAAGGCGCAGAATGCCATGAAGCTCCTGTCCGATTTCTTTGTGCCCTATGTCAAGGTAGGGCCAGACGACAATATCCTGGTAATTACGGCGTCCGCCAGCATGGTGGAACGTATCAGGGCTGATCTCGCCAAGATCGATCGCCCGGTCCCGCAGGTGCTCCTCGAGGCTCTTGTGATGGAGATCTCCTCCGAGAGCGGTAAGTCATTCGGTGCCGACTGGCGCTACGAAGGCAGCAGCGGCAAAACTGACTCGGACGTGCCAGCTTCGGGCTTCGTCGACTTCGTCTCGGGTATCTGGGGAGTCAAGTACAACGTAGCAGGCGGGCTTGAGCACCTCATCGCATCCATGAAGACCCTTATTGACTCTGGCAGGGCCCAGATCCATGCAACCCCGAAACTTGCAACCCTGGACGGTGAGCCGGCCGAGATATTCCTGGGCAGAGACCGGTATTTCACTATAACCACGGGTTCAAACAGTGATACCTCAACCCGGCTTGAATCCATCCGGACGGGTATATCCCTCAGGTTTACGCCGCGCGTCTCGGAGACCGGGGAGATCACGGTCAAGATCGAGCCCGAGGTGAGCGATGCCGTGGAAGTGGCTGACGGGTTACCGCTGGTGAATAGGCGAAAAGTCGCCACTTCCATCAGGGTCAAGGATGGGGAGACCATAGTGATCGGCGGCCTCAAATTAAAGTCAGACTACGAGACAAAGACGAAAGTACCGCTCCTTGGTGACCTGCCGGTCCTGGGTGTCCTTTTCAGCAGCACCCGTAAGGCCGCAATGGAGGCTGAGACCGTGATATTCATAACGCCCAGGATCATGCAGCCCGGAGTATGATACCGGTTCAGACGTGGACACCGGGTGGCTCCGGCAAATGAGATGCGGGATAAGCCTGCGACCTGCAGCCGGGCTAGTCATCGCTCTAGATGCTCATGAAATCTCGTCTACAGGCGATAGATGCGAGGTCTATTCGGGAGGCTTTGAAGGCTGGCTCTCGCCGCATATCCCCATTCGCGGGGGCGTCATCTTGTGT
>DUSO01000096.1 GCA_012842565.1 Bacillota bacterium | reverse complement strand
GGTCTCGTCACCCTCGAGGAATTCATGCCCTCCGCCACCGTGGACATGTATATCGATAAATCCCGGCGCGACGATCTTGCCCTCTGCATGAATCATCCTCATGCCGCCATAATCCCCGCGCCGGAACTCCCCCGACGATCCAACCCGGTCTATCTTCCCGTCTTGTACCAACACAAACCCGTCGGTCAACACCCCGGACGGCGTGACGACATCCCCGCCCTTAATGACAAATGCTGTGACGGAAACCTTCCCCATATTTCTTTCTCCTTCCGCCTGTCCCGGCTTAGCTGGAGGGTATGACTATATTCTTGCCGCGCCCGGCAAAGAAATCCTGTAAGCGCGTTATCGATGAATTGACCACATACTCCTCTGTAAGCCCGGCCCTTGTGATGAGCTCAATCGCCGAATCGAACCCCCCTACACGGGTGGAGATATGTGCATCGCTCCCGACAACGACCCTGGCACCTAAACGCCTCGCAACTCGAGCGAATTCAAAGCAATTCACGTCGCTGTGAGGTCTCGTGATCGTAAGAGAGCTGTTGTTGATCTCGATGAGCTTTCCGGCCGCCATGGCCGCAGAAACTACCGCCTCGATATCGACCGGGTACGCCGGATTGCCAGGATGTGAAACCGCATCTACGTAGGGGTTATTCAGCGCCCTTATCATGGCCCTGGTATTTTCTTCTACCGTGCCGCCATCATAGCCTGTATGGATATGAAACCCGGCCATCACAAAATCAAGCCGCCCAAGGATGTCCGGCGGCAGGTCGAGTTCTCCGTCGTAATTGATTATGTTGGCCTCGACCCCCTTCAATACGGCCACGCCGTGGAGGATGTCCGGAATTACCCGCAGGTTTCCAAAATAGTAGCGGTGGGGCCCGCCAGGAATGTTGGGACCGTGGTCAGTCACGGCAATTGCGACAAGTCCGGCATCCCTGGCGGCACGGGCCATCTCCTCCAGGGTGCTGTAAGCATGCCCGCTGGCGACAGTGTGAGTGTGAAGGTCTGCGATGAGCTTCAATTGGCTGCCACCCCCTCAGTCCTCTTGATCACTATGAGATTATATCACAACATCTGTGTCATGACATTTGGGGTGTAGACTTGAGGAAGAAATGGTCAGGCTTCCCAGATGTGGGGACTCAATTCGCTGAAGGGGGAATCACGGTCTTCCAAGTCTGAGAGGTAGCCTTCGAAATCGGCGCCAATTGGAATGGGCTCACCTTGTGAGGACAGGCCCCTGCCCCGGATAACCGGCTCTATTGCAGCAAAGAGCCGGTCGAACCTGGCGCGGTGCTCTCTAAACCTGTTAACAGGATAATCGCCTGCCTGGGCCGTGGTAACGAGAAAAGGCCAGTCGCTACCCTGCATGAGCAAGGCCTCGCGCAGGAGCTGCCTTACGATACGGTGCTGGATCTCCCTGCCGTATCTTGCGTCCCCGGGCCAATAGGTTGCGCCCGGCTTTGACAGCGATCCGACCACCTCCTGGACTCTGGCCTCGCAATCATGAATTGACTCCCACATCCACCAGGTGCCCGCATTGGACCAGGCATAGTGCCTGCCCCCTATACCCCAGGAACTCTCCGGCAGCAGTATCTCCGGAGCGTCATGATGGCGGGCTACGACCTCCGAGGCGGTCACAACTCGTACCCTAGAGGATCGCGATAGTCTTTCCAGGACCATCCTGAGCCAAGCTATCCCCTCAAACCACCAGTGTCCAAAGAGTTCGGCATCATAGGGGGCTACTATCACGCCCTCCTTGCCAGATTCCCTTTCAAACCCCGTGGCCAGGCTCTCAACCAGGCCGACAAAATGGGATGCGTGGAGAGAAGCCTTGTTCATGGCCTGGCCCGGATTGTAAATGTCTTTGTTCTCCAGCCCGGATAGCTTGTGGGTAACCCTCCAGTAGCAGAATCCTGATATGGGGTCGCGCTTGTGAAATTCCCTGTAATCCCCGTCCCCCGGATAGCCCCACTCCTCGGACCACACCTGGAGGGCTACCCGCTTATTCCTCGCAAGGACATATACGGGGGAATCCTTTACCCTGTATGGCAAGAAAGTAGTTTTCGGGATTCCGGCGACAGGACCGTCAGAGACCCCGGAATATGCGTTTACTGCCTGGTGTGCGCTTGGTGCGTGTCGGTCGGAGGCTCCATAGTAACCGGCAGGAGCGCCACCCTCCACAGCATGGCAGTCGGCAAAGAAATACCTTACCCCGTGCCTTTCCAGGAAGGCTTCCAGCCCCGGGCGGGCTCTTCTTCCGCCGCTGTCCCGGGCCGGCCGGTACCCGCATTCCGGAAGCCAAATACCGCCTGGCTCTCGACCGAAGTGAGCGCGGTAGACTTCACATCCGAGCTTGATCTGGGCATTTACGGAGGCGTCTTTCGTTAACAGCGGGAGATAGGCATGGGTAGCAACCCCCGCCATCATCTCAATGAGCCCGGCATCATGGCAGGCCTTGAAGGCTGCCACTATATCACGCTTATACTTTCCATCAAATGATTCGAGAATTCTCCGGTACTGCCCCGCATAAGCCTCAGCCAGGCGTGCCAGGATTGCGTCCCGATTACTCCCGTGCCTTGCCACTTCAGATTCTGCAACGGAAATCTTCTCCCGCAGATAT
>DUSO01000095.1 GCA_012842565.1 Bacillota bacterium | reverse complement strand
CGTGTCCCTATGGAAGCCGTGCCCGGATGGCGCTTGGCCGCGATACAGTCTCCCGCGGGTGTATGGCGGAGGCCGGTAGTGGCCGCAAATGTACCTGGCCTGGCCGGGAGCCACCGGCCAACTGGAAACTACCGGGCGGCGGAAAATGACCAGGCTGCCCGGTAGGCAGGTATAGTTCCAGGAGAGGCAGCGGGCTCCCGTGCTGCCAATCTTTTTTACCCTCCACAAGGAGGAAATGAAGGCTCGATATCGAATAAAAACATGTTAGCTTATCCGGACAAGCGGACATGAGTATAAGTCGCGCACATCAGGCAGGAGCCTTACATACCTAGGTCACATGGGGCACGCGGGGTATATCGAGTAAATTGGGCAAAGCATGTTAAAAGCGGGGCAAAACCTCTTAAAGGCTGGGCAGAAGCCACAGACGAATACCACAAACGGAGGGGGTGATCCGGGCCGGGCGCAGGCCTGCTTTAGCCGTCATGCCTGCAAGCAAGATTCTCTGCCAGCAGGACTCTCTCTAATCTAGAAAGGGGTTGGCCAAATGAGCCGGAGTAAGACGTGGATTGGTGTTATGTTTGTCCTCGTGATGCTGTTAGCCGTTTCCTCGATGGGAACCGCTGCTGCTAAGCGTGTTACCCTCAACTTCATCGGGATGGAGCAAGCCGGGATGACTGTCGATGAGCAGAAGGCTGTCATCCGCGAGTTCGAGAAAAAGCATCCCGGTGTCACGGTGAACACGACTTTCGTCGCCTATGACGCGCTACATGACAAACTGGCCACAGCCCTGGCCGGTGGCGGGCGCGCTTTTGACGTCATGCTGGTCGATAACACCTGGGTTGCTGAATTCGCCTCGGCCGGGTGGCTGATGGACGTGACTGACAGGATTACTCCTGAGATGAAAAAGGCGACCATCGACCAAAACGTCACCTGGAGAATCGTGACCTACAACAAGCGCCTCTATGGCATGCCCTGGATGCTCGACCAGAAATATTTCTACTACAACGAAAAGATGCTCAAGGAAGCGGGTTTCAACGCCCCGCCGAAGACATGGGAAGAAATGGTCGAGATGGCGAGGGTTATGAAGAAGAAGGGAATTGTGGAATACCCTATCATCTGGAGCTGGGCGCAACGTGAGGCTGCGAACGTCGACTTTGTGGCCCTCCTCTACGGATTCGGCGGCCAGCTGGAAAACGAAAAAGGCGAGCCGACTTTTAACGATGAGGGCGGCCTAAAGGCGCTCACATTTATGGTCGATACCCTCAAGGAGGGGATCTCCAACCCCGCTTCGACCGTCTCCGTTGAGGAAGACGTCCGCAACGCATTCTCAGCCGGGAAGGCGGCTTTTGCTATCAACTGGCTCTACATGTACGACCTCGCTAACGACCCGAAGGAGTCCAAAGTGGCAGGTCATGTCAAAATGGCCTTGATGCCTGTTTCCGAAGAGGTGCGCAAGAAGGGCATTGTAAGCGCCACCTGCAATGACTCCATGGGCTTTGCTGTTTCAGCGGGCTCCCGCAACAAGGAGCTTGCATGGGAGCTGGTCAAGTACTTCACCAGCCCCGAGGTCATGAAACGATATGCGGCGCATCAATTGCCGATCTGGAAGGATGCCTTCTCTGATCCGAAGCTTATAAAGGCCCAGCCGGTGACGACAAAGATGTTCATGGAGCAATTCCCGTATGGGCACGTGAAGGTCCATGTTCCATACTATATGGAATACTCCAAAACGATGCAGCTCATGCTGCAGCAGGCATTTACCGGCCAGAAGACACCCAAGCAGGCGCTCGATGATGCCGTCGCCCAGATCAAGAAGATACAGGAGCGTGCCAGGCAATAACGCACAGGCGATAAGTGCCAAGTCAAAGCCCGGAATGCCAGGGCCATATCAGCTGCCGGGCATACGCCATACGGGGTCCGAGTGCCGGGGCCTGGGTGCCGGGACCTGGGCGCCCCGGGGTCCGGCACCCGGGCCCGGACGTCAAATTCCGCGTTGGGAGGGTCAAGCCCTCCCAACGCTATGGAGAGAGCACAATGCCAGCAGGATATCCATCTTTGAGTTTCGAGCCAAGAGAATCCAGGGCCACGATGCCAAGGCAGAGTCCTTGGAAAGGATACCAGTTGGCCATTTCATTGATTCTCCCGAGCCTCATCCTCTTGGGCGGGATCATCCTCTACCCGATCCTGAACAACTTTTTTATCAGCTTCTTTCGGTATGATCTCACGATGCCGTGGTCCCGTCCCTTTGTCGGCCTGGGCAACTACATCGACATGTTCAAGAATCGTGAATTCCTCGCATCGGTCGGCCGAGCTGCATATTTCACTGCCGTTTCCGTAAGCCTCGAAGTTGTGCTCGGGCTTTTGATCGCGCTTTTCCTCAACCAGAAGTTTCGCGGCCAGGCCTTTCTCAAGACACTGATCATCCTTCCATGGGCCGTTCCGACTGTGGTCAGTGCCATCATGTGGAAGTGGATATATGATGCCAACTACGGAGCGCTGAATGGCATCTTGTTGCAGTTGGGATTTATCGAAAAGTACCAGCCGTGGTTGACAAGGCCGCTTACTGCCATGAACCTCATCATAATGGCAGATGTCTGGCACCAGACTCCCTTCGTGGTGTTCATCTTCCTCGCCGCGCTTTCAACCATACCGGCGCCGCTGTATGAGGCCGCGAAGGTAGACGGCGCAGGAGTGGTGAATGCCTTTTTCAAGATAACCTTGCCGCTCATGAAGCCGGCTTTCCTGATCGTGCTGGTCATCCGGACGATGGAGGCCTTTCGGATATTCGACATCATCTATGTTATCACCGGCGGCGGACCGGCCAACGCGACTCAGGTAGTCACCTACTACACATATGTTGAAACGTTCCGTTACCTCCACCTGGGCAACGGCGCGGCCCAGTCGTTTGTCGTATCGCTATTCATCATGCTGTTGTCGATAGTCTATATCAAGCTCCTGAATGCCAAGGTGGAGTATTAAGGGGGGTAGATAACCGTGAACAGGCCGGGTCAGAACATGAACCGCCAAAGCCGCAGGAAGGCGCGAAATGCTATGAGGTCGGCTGCGATCTTCGTTGCCGGGCTTGCGCTCTTTATCGCCATAGTCGCCCCATATGCCTGGCTTGTCATCTCAAGCATATCGCATGCCTCTGAGTTGACGTCGGTGCCGCCGCATTGGATCCCGCACCGGCCCACCCTCGAGAAGTTCATCCAGATGTTTACACCTGACATAAGAGGGATATCGGAGACGGCGGCGATGTTTAAGTATGCGATGCTGAATAGCGCGATCGTGGCGATCTTCGTCACAATAATCACCCTCATCGCAGCGTCCCTGGCTGCATATGCCTTTGCGCGCCTCACTTTCCCGGGGCGTGACCAGCTTCTCCTAGGAATTGTGGCGGTGAGGATGTTACCCGCCATCTCGATAATGATCGCCCTCTATGTCACATTAACCAAACTCGGGCTCCTGGACACAAAGCTTGGCCTGGTCCTGCTGTACCTAAGCTTCACACTGCCATTCGCCATCTGGATCATGACAGGATTCTTCAAGACCATCCCGGTCGAGCTGGAAGAGGCGGCGCGTATCGACGGGGCGTCCCGCCTGGGTGCACTCTTTCATATCGTCCTCCCCCTGTCGGCCCCGGGACTTGTCTCGACCGGGATCTTTGTATTCATGGCATCGTGGGATGAATTCTTCTACCCGCTCATCTTCACCAGCACCTACCTCGCCAAGCCCGTGCCAGTGGCCATCACCGAATTCGCGGGAAGGCACGCCATTGACTACCCCGCCATGGCGGCTGGTGGTGTCCTGGCAAGTATCCCGCCGTTGGTGCTGGCCTTTATCTTTCAGCGGTACATAATATCCGGCCTGACCGCTGGCGGGGTCAAGGGATAAGAGACATCGCAGGAGGGAAAGTGCAGTGCAGGAGGCAGCAGGGCATACAACCTCTTGGCATATCCCTGGTGCAGTCGTGGAAGTGGTGGGGAATTACAACATCGACCTGGTCATGGCCCACCTGGATGATCTCCCGGCCTGGGGAACTGAGGCGACCGTAACATACATGGACCCTCGCACGGCCGGGGCCGCGGGGTATTCGGCCATGGCCCTGGCGAGACTTGGCCTGTCCCCGTTGTGCATTGGCACCGTCGGGGATGACGCTTACGGCAGGCAGATACGCGATGAGCTCGCTTCAGCGGGGGCCATCGTCGATGGGCTCCTCACCACCCCGGGCGTCAAGACCGGCCTCGGCGTGGCCCTGGTCAGGTCCGATGGCCAGCGGGCCTTTGTGACCTATACCGGGCACCTCGATTATCTGGATGTGGATAGCATTTTGGCGGCCGAGGCGGCGGCCGGGACACGGGGCCCGGGCTTTGCCGCGACCCGGTATGTCCTCTTGACCGGATATTTTCTCCTCCCCGCGCTCGGCTACGAGGGGACACGCCTCCTCTTGGAACGCTGGAAGAGCGCGGGCAAAACCATTCTCTTTGACACCGGCTGGGATCCCAAGGGGTGGGATGGAAAAACTGTCGCGGAGGTAAAAAGCCTTCTACAGCTGGTCGACATATTCCTTCCCAATGAAGACGAAGGCCGGGCCCTTACCGGGGAGGAGGAGCCTGAGGGAATCGCCAGGGCGCTTGCTGAATCAGTGGCCGGGCCGGTCGTCCTTAAGCTCGGGCCCCGGGGATCGCTCGTCTTCACCAGAGGGGAAGCGCCGGCCTTGGGTGAGGCCTCCACACAAGGGCAGGCCTCGAAGCCACCGGAGGCCTTGATGCGTGGGAAGCCCCTATATATCCCTGGTATACCGGCTTCGGCCTTCGATACAACCGGAGCGGGGGATTCATTCAATGCAGGGGTCATCTACGGGCTGGTGAACGGCTGGCCTTGGGCAAGGATATTGCGTTTTGCAAACCAGCTCGGTGCCATTGTCATCAGCCAGCGGGCGAACCGCTTTCCCACCGCCGGTGAAGTCGAGTGCAAGCTGGGTCGAGCGCAAGCTGAATGAATAGACACGTGAGTGAGCGAACGCAGGGTGTAAAGGAGCGATAGACGTTGGACTACATTCTAAAGGAAATTCTAGAAGAACCAGAGGCTGTCAAAGCCAGCATTCAAGAAGGAAAGGCAAGCTACAGGAAGGTGGCGGAACGCCTCCTAGCATCCGGGTGCGACCGGATATATGCCGTCGGCTGCGGCTCATCATACTTCACAGGTATCCTCGCTCGCTACGCACTGGAGAGGTTCGCCAAGATACCGACAATCCCGGCTACGGCTGTTGATTTCTATACTTATTCCCTGGACACCGTCGACAGGAAGTCGGCAGTTATAGCCATCTCCCAGTCAGGGGAAAGCTTCGAGACGATAGATGCCGCGAGAAAGGCAAAGGGACGCTCGGGCCTCACCATAGGCCTTACAAACAACGCGGAGAGCAGGCTGGCCGGGATCTCCGATGAGGTGCTCCTCACTGCGGCAGGACCGGAACGGGCATCCGGCACCAAGACCGTCCTCACCCAGATGCTGGCGGCCTACCAGTTTGCGCTGGCCGTGGCTCAAGTAAAGGGAACCTCCTATCCCCGGGGCGAGCTCGACCGGCTCGTAGGCGAGCTCGACCGGGCAGTCAGAATCATTCAGGAATTACAGGAGCGGCTGGACGAGATCAAAAAGTTAGCAGGGATTCTGAAAGATGTGACCAACTTGTATATGGTGGGCGCCGGGCCATTCTTCCCGCTGGCGCTGCAAATCACCAACACGGCGCGGGAGATAGCACAGGTCCATGCGTATGCCTTTGAGGTGGTCGAGTTTCGCCATGGGCCTCTTGAGATCATAAGGCCGGGATCTACCATAGTGATCATAAACAATTCCGGCTGCCCTCTTTCAGATGAGCTGGCCCGGCTGGCGGCTCTCGGCAAAAGGGCAGGAGCTTCGCTTGTCGTGGCGACCGATGTGGCCGACAAAGGGCTTGTCGCCCTGGCGGACCACCTGTTTCCCGTCCCGGCAACCAGTGAGATATTGGGTGCCATTGCGTATCTTGCCCCGTTCCACCTGGTGCTCTATCACTGGGCCGTTGCCAAGGGGCTTAACCCAAATGAATTCCGAAATATAGTAAAGACCTGGACGGAAAAGGCAAGCTGAATGCAGTTGAATGAGGGGTGGGGTGCGGTGCCGGAATTTCTTTCGCCGGAGAATCCAATGCCTCTTTACTACCAGTTGAAAGAGATACTGCTCGAGCGGATAGAAAAAGGCGAGTATGCCAGGACCGGAAAGCTCCCTTCTGAGCGAGAGCTACAGGAGCAATTCAGGGTGGGCAGGGCGACTGTTCGGCAGGCCATTAATGAACTGGCAAAGAGGGGCATCGTCATTCCGAGACAGGGGAAGGGAGTCTTCATCGCACCGCCAAAGGTCGAGCAGGGCCTGTTGACTTTCTACAGCTTTACCCGAGAGATGCTCAAGAAGGGCTTCAAGCCCGGCACAGAAGTTCTCGACTTTGAGCGCGTCCCGGCCCCGCCGAGCATCGCTCAGTCCCTGGAACTTCCCCAGGACAGCGCGGTCGTCGTCCGCCTGGTAAGGCTCCGCCTCGCGAATGGCGAGCCGCTCATCTACGAAACCTCATACCTCCCGGACCACCTGGTGCCCGGCCTTACAGTCGAGCGAGTCAAAGCGCGCCCGCTTTACGATATACTCACTGAGGACTACGGGCTTAACCCGACGAGGGCCAAGGAATCTTTCGAGCCGGTCATCCTCGATGCCCGGGAGGCCAAGGCCCTCGGGGTGGCCAAGGGGGCGCCGGCGCTGTTGCTCGAACGGTTGGCCTTTGCGGGCAACATTCCCGTCGAATTCTGTCATGAACTGGTACGCGGCGACCGGTGTCGCTTCTATGTAGAACTACTGCAGCGCTAGGCACCCCGGGCCGCTTGCCGGCGCTTGCCGGGGCCCTTGTCGCAGCGCAGACATGGCGGACATGCACGTAACACATGCATGCTCCGCCCGCAAGGACACCGCCCGCAAGTGGGTGGGACGGCTCGCGACGGCGCAGGCCCCCACCCTCAAGGACACGGGCAAGCCGGCACCTTGAATTCGAAGGCCGGGATCCTTTCCGGATCCCGGCCCCTTTGCTTGTCAGGCCCATATGTAAGCTCGGACGTGTGTCATGTCAGCCTATCATGGGACCTTCCCTACAGCCTCATACCCGCCATTAGAACGGGATGCTGATCTTGAGGGTGTAGAAGTTGTCCCTTGTGGCCTTGCCGCCGATGGTGCAGAGCCATGCCCACGGCTTATCCGCGTCATAGTCACCTTCGCAGGGATCATCGAGGCGATTCTCGCCGTAGCTCAGCGTCATCGTGCTGGCGCCAAGCTTCACAGCGTAGGCGGCATAGATGTTGCCCACCTCGTTGCGATTGCTGTATGCCAGGGACAGCGTGCTATTGGGCGATACCTTATAATCCACACCGGTATAGACGATCTTCAGCGTCTCGGCGGTGTGATCCTCGGTCTTGCCGTAGAGCAACGCTGCCTTGGCCGACGCGCGATCATCGACGTTTACCTTGGTCTCACCGTAGCCGACTATGTAAGGCTCGCGCGTGCTGTCTAGCTCCGCTCCGGAGGCAAGCACGACGTCGACGCTCTTTACGCTGCCGGGCTGGAACGATTGCTTGGCCTCGATATAAGCGCTTCCCGTGCTCTGGGTTACCTTATCACTCGTAGGCCTTGGAGTGTCGGCGAAGAAATCGTACTTGCCTGTGCCGTAAGCTGCCTCGGCCTTCGCAGTCACCCCAGGAATTGGCGTCGCCTCCACTGAGCCAGAGAGCTTCACACCGCTGCCCTTGATAGTCAGCTGCTCAGCGCCGGTATGGCGGACTTCACCGGTTACGGTCACCGTCTCCACAGGCTTGTATTCCAACTTGCCGAAAACGCTGTGGCTATAGTCGTTCTCGTCATAGCCTTCGTTTGCTCCGCGGCCTGCTACATTTGCCCTCTCAAGCCACGCCTTGTAAGACCCGCCG
The DNA here is from genome assembly GCA_012842565.1 of Bacillota bacterium. GTDB lineage: Bacteria > Bacillota > SHA-98 > Ch115 > Ch115 > DUSO01. The sequence continues at coordinate 23,361 of DUSO01000095.1, read as the reverse complement.
ACGGTAGCGGTGACGTTTGGCGCGACCTTGAATTCTGCCTCGGCCGCAGCCTCATTCCACGGGTCTATCGTGGCTTCATTCTTGTCGAAGTTGGTCCTGTAGTCGTCGGTCACAGTCAGCTTGACCTCGCGGCCGCCGAGATCCAGCGGGGTGGAGACGCTTACCTTGAACTGCTTTTGCCCTGCGTAATCTACTACCTCACTTACTCCGACATCGTCGTCCTCTTCCTCCGGGGCTACGGCCTTGAACTGTGGGTCTACGGCCCTGACATCCGCCGCGACGGTGAAGGCGCCAAGCTTGATGTCGCTCACGCTGAGCTTGAGGGCGTTCCGGCCATCTCCCCACTTTGCATCGCTGGAGCCCTTGGTCTGGCTCTGGGCCACAGCCGCCGTCAACTTCGCGCCCTCAGAGACCGGCAGCGGGCCGGCGAGATCGAGGGCCAGGTTGCGGGTCAAATTCTCCGGCCTATCCTGCAGCTTTGCGCCCTCCGTTTCCCCGCTGGAGTTGATCGCATCCGCCCTTATCGCATAGATACCGCCCAGTGTGTACCCACCCGGCAGTCCGTAGGTCAGGCGCAGCAGCTCATACTCGACGTCAGCGGCCTCATTGTCACCAGTATCCGGATCATCATCCGCCACATAGTCGATTACGTACCCGGTCACGCCGACGCCCGCTACGTTGCCCACGGCCTTCAGGGTCGTGGTAGCGTCGAGCGTCTTTACCAGGCCCAGCGGGTCGCCGAAGCTCTGGAATGCATATGGTGAATCTTCCTTCGCTCCGATATCGGTCAGGCTGAGCTTCAGCGGGTCGCCGTTAAACGCGAACCAGTAATTGTCGGCAAGTGCCACTTCTGCTCCGCTGCCTTTAACCGTCAGCTCCAGCGGCACGTGCGCCACCATCAGCGAGTCGCCTTCGCCGAAGTCAAGCGTGAGTTTGAGGGTGGAAAAGTCCAAGAAGTTGGACGTTACATCCACGTCCGTATACCCGTCCTTGTTCGCATCGTTGCCATCGGGATTCAGGACTCCCATCTCACCATTCTCATAGCTCGCCTCGAAGATGTACTCTCCGCTGATCTTGAGCGTAGAGGCCATCGTCGGCAGGGCCAGGCCCAGTACCAGGGCTACGCTGGCAAGCATTACGAGCAGTCTTTTCATGCATCTTCCCCCTTAAGGTTTTGTTAGTGGTCTCTTGGGGCTCAGGCGGGGAAGATGTCACAGAGTAACCTTGTTTCCTCGTGACTCTATATCCGCATGAGCGCCCGGTCTGCGAACACTGTTGTGATGTGTGCTTGGTCGAATGAGTGAGTAGTATGGTCCGGATTTATTCTTATGTGCATTTTAGCTCTGCAGCAACCTCGGGGTTTCACCTCCTTTCCGGCTACAGGGCTAAAGGGAATATCCAGGCTGTGTAAGTAGTGCTTATGCTCGCCATGCTAAGGGTGATTATTCTACATATAGCCGGATTTTCCTCCAGAGCCAGCAGAAATTTTTGCCCCTATCAGGTCGCTTATCAGGTCGCCCGGTATTCTCCAAGCAAAGTATATTCAAAGAGAACCAGAAGTTGACCCCGGAGCCGGCTCAACATGCACTGTGACAGAAGCGTGGAGATTTCTGGCTATCTCCTGTTCCACCTTGTGGGCGATCTCGTGGGACTTGCTCACCGAAAGGGACTCATCTACCTGTATGTGAAGGGATAGCACCTTGCGACCCACCCCGTAGTCATGCACGGTCACCTTGTGCAGGCTTTTTACGCCCTTTACCGAGCCCGCCAGGCGCGAGACCTCGTCCACAAAGGACTGCGATGGGCGCTCGCCGATCAAAGTACTTGCTGAGGAGCGGCCCAGGCTGTAGCCTGTATACATGATCAGGAGGGAAACACCAATTCCCAGGATGGCGTCGATCTCGTGGTAGCCCAGTGCGGTACCTACCATCGCGACCGCCACCATGACGGTGGCAATGGCATCTGTGCGGTGATGCCATGCGTCGGCTATAAGAGCCGGGGCCTGGATCATCTTGCCAAGTGCTACAGAAAACCGCGCCATCCATTCTTTGAATACCGCTGTCGCCGCTAGAATAGCCGCAATCGACACACTACCCTGCACAAGGGCCCCGTGGACCACCCGGCCTATGGAGCTGGTCAAGAATTCAAAGCCCACGACCACCAGGAGGATAGCGATTATGAGGGTGGCAATGGGCTCAATCCTGCCATGCCCGTAGGGGTGTTCTTCGTCGGCGGGCACCTGCGCGGCCCTGAACCCGACCAGGACTATGACGGAGGTTATAACGTCAGACGCTGTGTGAACAGCATCCGCTGTAAGCGCAATACTGTTCAGCGCGAGGCCCAGGGCAAACTTGAGCACGGACAGCCCTATGTTCCCAATTATGCTGACCCATGCTTCCAGAAACGCCACCTTGGCCCGCCCGCCAAAGTCGGTTATGGCGATATCCGGTTCACCGGGGGAATGGCCCGGCTCGGCATCAGGGCGGCATGGTTCGGCAGCTGGTTCACCAGCAGGATGGCCCGGCACGTCGGCGGGGCCGCCTGCCTGCCGGGCGGGTTGGCTTGCGCGGTCCAAGCCGAGAAACTTCCGGACCAGGAAATCTGTCAAGCTCATGCGAAACTCCCCTTTTTAGTATCTCCCCGGGCGCCCGTTTCTGACATAACAAGAGCCCGGGTACCAAGTGACGGTGCGCTTGGTCCCACGGGCTCTCCCGCTGCCGTAATGGCCCGGCCCCATCCCCCGCCGTGTAAGATCATGAATGGGATAGACTGCGGCGGGCGATCGCCTGCTCCAGAGTAACATGGCTTCAAGAGGCATTGCCCCTTGATAAAAACCATGATTCAAGTGCAGTATCAAAGATTCCCGTATATTATATCCGCTCCCGCGCGCCCGGTCCAGCGCGGCCCTGAGACGCAAGGGAGCACTTGCCGCTGTTTCCGCCTATCCTGCAGGCAACTAGGCGCGTTTTCACCGTATTCATGAACCACAGGCTACCATGAGTTGCAACGGCCCAAGGCCGTCATGGTTGCTCAGATGGCCTCGAGCGGCTTTGTGTCCAGCCAGTTTGGGCCCACCTCGACATCTACCTTTAGCGGGACCTCGAGGTCTACGACCCCTTCCATGATCTCTTTAACCAGGCCCGCTACCTCTCTGATCTCGCCATCGGGCACTTCAAAGACAAGCTCGTCATGCACCTGGAGTATCATCTCCGCTGCCAGCTTGCGCCGCGCCAACTCCCTCGCGACCCTGACCATGGCGAGCTTGATGATGTCTGCAGCGGTGCCCTGGATCGGCGTATTCATGGCCGTCCTCTCCGCAAACCGGCGGACCTGGATGCGGGTGCTGGAAAGGTCGGGTAGGTACCTCCTCCTGCCAAAGAGAGTCGTCACATACCCGTCCTCACGCGCCTTTTCTACTGTTCTATCCAAGTATTCCCTCACGCCCCGGTAATGAGCGAAATACCTGTCGATGAAATCCCTTGCCTCACTCCGCGAAAGCCCGATGCCTCTTGCGAGACCATAATCGGTTATTCCATATACTATGCCGAAATTCACCGCTTTTGCCCTGGCCCTCATCGACGGGGTGACCTGGTCAGGCGCGATGCCAAACACGCTCGCAGCGGTGGAAGTGTGTATATCCTCGTCATTCCTAAACGCCCTGACGAGCGCCTCGTCCTTTGAAAAGTGTGCCAGTATGCGGAGCTCGATCTGGGAATAGTCAGCGCTCAATATCCGCCAGCCCGGCCGGCCAGGCACGAATACCTTGCGGATTCTCCTGCCCTCCTCGCTCCTGACAGGAATATTCTGGAGGTTGGGGTCGCTGCTCGAGAGCCTTCCCGTTGCTGTGACAGCCTGGTGAAACGTCGTATGAATGCGGCCGGTGACAGGGTTGACCAGGTGCGTAAGGGCATCTGCATAGGTGGATTTGAGCTTTACCAATTCACGGTATTCCAGGATGCTGGCCGCTATCGGGTGATAGTTGGCGAGCTCCTCCAGCACCTCCGCATCCGTCGAATAGCCCGTCTTTGTCTTCCGGACAGGCGGTAGCTTTAGTTTTTCAAATAGGATCGCAGCCAGCTGGCGGGTTGAGTTTATGTTGAATTCTTCCCCGGCGAGGTCGTAGATTTGGTGCATGAGTTCATTGATCCGGTTCCCGAGCTCATTTGAGACCTCTCCCAGGGCCCGCTCGTCAATCTTTACCCCTGATAACTCCATGCCCGCGAGCACCCCAACAAGGGGCAATTCGATCTGGTCCAGCAAGGTCTCCATGCCATCCCGCCGGATAAGGCCGGATAGCTCTCGAGAAAGGTGAAGCACTGACCGCAGACAGCGACCTAGAGCTGCCGCCACCTCATCTACCTGGCAGCCGGCGAGTCCAGAGACCACGGATGTCCTGGGAAGGCAGGCTGCAAGGGCCGAGGGGGTCTCAACCTCGGTACCGAGATACTTTCTTGCGACATCCGGGAGGTCAAAGCTACTGGCCCCTGGATTCAGAAGGTAGGCCGCTATCATGGTATCGAACCCAAGGCCGCGGAAATGTAGGCCCCGCCTTGTGAGCATGACAATATCGGGCTTTGCATCATGAGCCACTTTCCTGCACAGCGGGTTTTCAAAGACTGGCTTTAGGGCCATGAGCGCTTCATCCTCCGGAATGCCCGGGGCGCCCTCATAGCGATGGCCCACGGGGACGTAGTAGGCCGTCCCGTCCGGAGTGGCTAGCCCAATGCCCACCATATCGGCATCTACCGGGCTTTTCCCACCTCTTACCACACTAAAGACACACTCTCCTGCCGTCAGGAAAGCATTCACAAGTTCCTGCAGCGCGCCCGGTGTGAGGACACACCTGACATCGCCGGCAAGGTTTACTCCTGTAACCCCGGGCGAAACCACAGGTGCCGGACCACCTGCACCAGCCGCTGGTGAAATCGCGGGGCCTCCTGCATTAGCTCCCGCTGAAACCGCAAGGCCGTTTGAATCCAGCCGCTTCAGGAGGCTCTTGAATTCAAGCCTGGAAAAAAGCTCTCTCAGCCTGGGCATATCCGGCGTCCCCATGCGACAGGCCGGGAGGTCAAGCTCAATGGGCACATCCCGGTCAATGGTGGCGAGCTTCTTGGACAGGATGGCAGTGTCCCGGTCCTGGCTTATCAGCTCCCGGACCCGTTTCTTGGGGACCTGGTCAAGATTTGCCAGGATGCCCTCCAGCGACCCGAAATTCCTTATGAGCTCATAAGCTGTCTTTTCCCCGATCCCCCGGACGCCGGGAATATTGTCCGAAGCGTCACCCGCGAGGGCCTTGACATCCACCACCTGGCACGGTTTGATGCCATAGCGATCTTCGACCAGGGCCTCATCAAAGGTCTCCATCTCTGTGATGCCCTTGCGCGTGACCATGACCCTGACATTGGGCGAGATGAGCTGGAATGCGTCGCGGTCCCCCGTTACGATGACGACCACGTAGCCCTGGGATTCGGCCTCCTTGCTTATGGTGCCGATTACGTCGTCAGCCTCATATCCATCTATCTCAAAGATGGGGAGCCCCAGAGCCCGGATTATCTCCTTTATGAGGGGAATCTGAGACGCAAGCTCATCCGGCATTTTCTTGCGATGGGCCTTATACTCTTCATAAGCGACATGCCGGAATGTGGGCGCAGGGCGGTCAAATGCCACGGCGAGGAGGTCGGGCTTTTCTTCTTCAAGAAGACGGAATAACATGTTGGCAAACCCGTATACCGCATTAGTATGCTCACCTGACGAAGTCGTGAGCGGAGGGAGAGCATAAAAAGCGCGATTGGCCAGTGAATTGCCATCGATTATGACAAGCTTGCCCTTGATATTGCCATCTTTTGTCATGACAGAATAAGATCGCCGCGAGGACCCCGTCCCGGCCGCCCAGCGGCGCCCTCCTTCCCCCGGACAAAATCCGGCTGAGTAAGGGACCGGTCAGGCATGCGACAATTCCCATGCCAGCCGAGCCACTATATCAACCAATATGACTATATCAAATGTGCGCCGCCTCGTCCACAGCGCGGGGCCGCGGCCTCCACGTTGCCCCCTGAAGGGATTGAATCCCGGCCCGCCTCATGGATATATATGTAATTCATGGGAATGAATGTAATTAAAAAACAACGCAACCATATTGGCTAGCATGATCCATGCCAACCTTACATTACATAAAGGAAAAATCTTGGAGCCTGTCGAAGCTTAAAACAGCGCATATGCGGGGGAGGTAAATGCGGCCGTGAGGACCAAACTATTCTTTAAGACAATTGCGCTTACAATGACCATATTCATCTTTCCAATGTTGCCAGGCGGCATAGCCAGCGTGTTGCCCGGCGGCGTAGTGAGCGCAGCTTTCAGGGATACACAACACAGCTGGGCCTCGGATGCGATAGAGGCCTTGAGCTCCGAAGGGATAATCGGGGGTTACCCGGACGGGACTTTCAAGCCCGAGGCCAGCATCAGCAGGGCGGAATTCGCCAAGATCGTGGCGAGGTCCTTTGCCATAAGGCCTTCCGGCGTGCCCAGATTCAAGGACGTCCGGAGTGACAACTGGGCGAGGGGCTACATTGCCGCCGTAGACGACAAGGGCATTATGTCCGGCTATCCGGACGGCACCTTTCGTCCGTCGCAAGGTATAACCAGGGCTGAGGTGGCAACCGCCCTGGTGAGGGCACTGGGACTGAATGACAAGCTACAGCCCAGGCAGCCGGCGCCGCCCACCTTTGCGGACGTTCAAAACAGCCACTGGGCATTCAGGCAGGTAGAGATGCTGAACAAACTCGGGGTTGTGCCTGTCCACTTCGGCGCCCTTTTCCAGCCCGGGGTCCCGGCGACCCGGGCGGAAGTCGCCTGGATGGTCAAGGGCCTTACCGACCTCAAGACCAGCAGCGGCAAGCTTGCGGCCTTCGACCCGATGTATCGCACGGTTACGGTCCGGATGGCGGGGGGACGCGAGGAGACGATGAGCCTCGGGCCGGACACTGAGGTATTCAGAAACTCCGTGGCCGCGGACCTTGATAACCTTCGTACCGGGGATGACGTCTATGTAGTTGCCACCGCCTATGGCGAGCCCAAATTTATCACAGCCAGGGGAATAGTCACAAAGGACGACCTGGCAAACAAGGTCAGTGTCGTTACCAAGGGGGCTCTAACTCCGGACCAGGTCAAGGCCCTTGCCGAGGGGCGCTGGAATTCGGTCAGAGAAGGGCTTGAGCCTGTGCTCCGCGACAGGCTCCTGGCATACGGGCTAACTCCTGAGGAGGCCTCCAGCCTCTTGAGCCAGGACTGGTCCAGCCTGGGAGGGCTCGCCAAGGAGAGGCTTGCAAGCGTCATATCCCAGGAGATCGGCGTCTCCACTGACCTTGTGATAGCCGTCATGGACAAGGACTGGCAAAAGGCAAAAACCTACGGTGAGATCGAGCTTGCCGGCCTTCTCCTGTCGAAAGTCCTGAATATGTAGGAGGCGCAAACAGTAAGGCCCCGGACATTCAGCGTTGGGTCTCATTGCGGGGCGGGGTCCTCGCCAGGGGAGCCCCGCCCCGGTGTGTCCCGGTCTCCGGCGGCTGCTGTATCGCCTCCGGTCGGCCCCGGGACAGGTGCCGTCTCTTTGGCAAGAATGGGCTCAGGGAGGTCGATGTACACAACCGGCATGAGCCCCCTGTATTCCAGCCTAATACCGGCCCCGGCGAGTCCTGGCAGGCTCTTGCATGCGCTGAGGGGAATGTAAACGCGCCCGTGAATTGTTGTTGCCCCGGGCGCAGCCGTTGCCATGGCCGTCGCGAGGTCGGCCAGCGGCAACATCGGTTCGCCCGCCTGCAAAAAGCCATCATTCTTGAGTGTCTTGCCGCCCAGCACTATCTCGACGCGCCGCGGGAATATCACGGGTTGCCCTCTGGCTTCGCTGAGAATATGGGAGAGCATAAATTGGTCGGGCTCGAGCCCCGCCGCTCCCGGAGACTTGGATATCGTCGATACGGCATGGGATATCGAGTTCGTCCCCATGTTATAGATATCCGGGAAGGCGGTTATGTAGACTTGGCCGAGGACCGGGTCTGTTGTCACGATAACCGTCTCGTAGATGAATTTGACTCTGGTCCCGATTGGGGCCATCTCATAGAGTTCTTGAACATCCTTTTCCAGCATTCGTATGCAGCCCAGGGAGACTGCCTTGCCTATGGAGGACGGGTTATTGGTCCCGTGGATACCGTATCCGTCCTTGCTCAACCCAAGCCAGCGGGATCCGACAGGGTTGGCGGGACCCGGGGGCACCGGGGGCGAACCATCCGGCGGGTACCATGTGGGATTCTTTGCCTTTCGGACTATGGTATACTCTCCGAGAATCGTCCTGGACACCGATTTGCCCACCGCGATCGGGTAGTCTTTGACCAGGCGGTTGTCACGATAGAAATAAAGCCGGTAGGCGGGGATATTGATGATGATCTTCGGCCCCGGATCGTCATCAAAGTCGACCAGGCCGGGGGATTCTAGCCCTCCACGGGCTTGAGTCGGCTCTTGGGACTGGGCGAAGGCACTATGGCCGGATAGCGTCAAGCAAAGGGCCATGACCATCCCAATCGCCATAAGACAGCCGATGTCGCTCACTATACCGGCACGTGGCGAATACCGGCGGCTCGAAGGCCGGCAACCCGAATACTGGCGGGTGCTCGTTTTGTGGAATAACACCGGGATCCCTCGCTCCTGTCTTGAATTTACAGGTTACCTATATGCAAGGGCCCCGGTGTCTATGACTTCGCCGCCCCGGTGGGAGTCTGCCGCAGTAGAAGGAGTCTGGAGGGACTCTGCCGCAGCTAAAAGGACTCTGCCGCGCTAGAATCGCCCTTTGAGCGGCGTCTTGATGGTCTCGACCAGCAATCTTACGCAACTCTCTACGTCGCCGTAGTCTACCAGCTCGCTCGGGGTATGGATATACCGGGCCGGGATGGAGATTACCCCGCTCGGGACGCCTTCTTTGCTGGTGTGAATGGACCCCGCGTCAGTTCCCCCATACTCCAGCACTTCTATTTGGTAGGGGATGTCCTCCCTATTTGCTACCTCAACCAGGAGTTCCTTTACCTTTGGGTGGGCTACCAGGGAACGGTCCATGGCCTTTATGGCAGCTCCCGCTCCGAGCTTCACCGCCATCTTCCAGCCTTCAGGGGTGTCTCCGGTGCCCGTCACATCCACCGCTATTCCGATGTCCGGAGAGACGCCGTAGGCCACGGTACGGGCGCCCCGGGCACCGACTTCCTCCTGGGCAGTAAAGGCAAAGCAGACTTCGTTGGGGAGCCTCTCATTCTTAACCCGGCGCATCGCCTCGATTATCACGGCGCACCCTATCCTATCGTCCATGGACTTGGAGACGAGCCTGTCGCCCAGGTCGGAGAATTCCCGCCAGTATCCCGCAGCGTCCCCGATACTCACCTTGCCCTCCGCTTCCTTCCTGTCCCTGGCCCCTATGTCAATATACATCTTGTTCAGTTTCAAGTCCTTGATATCGTCGAGCTTTTCAGCACCGCATACGCCGATCGTGCCGTTTGCAAATACCACCCTCTCCCCCAGCAACACGTGGGGTGTAACGCCGCCCACATTGGAGAATCTCAAGAAACCATTCTCATCGATAAATGTAACTACCACGCCTATCTCGTCCATGTGGGCCGCGACCAGTATCCTGGCCCCGTCCCCCTTACGCGTAGCGATGAGGTTGCCCAGGGGGTCCACCTTCACCTCGTCCGCGAGCCCCTGGATCTCCCGCTTTATGGTATCCCTTATGCGGTCTTCGCTTCCTGAAGGACCATAGGTCTCAACCAGTTTCTTTATTAACTCCTTCAAAGCGGCAACCCCCTATCCTCGATACTGTGGAGAAACGCCGATGCCAGCCTGATAGTATTATCGACGTCTGCGAGGTCGATTACGGAAACCGGCGAATGGATATATCTCGTCGGCACTGAGATGACCTCGGATGGGATACCCTCGCGTTGCAGGTATATCCGGCCCGCATCTGTGCCCCCCGCCGTAGAACGCCTGAACTGAACGGGGATATTTCCCTCCTCCGCCAGCTCGAGCAGTCTCTTGATTATGTCCTTCTTGACCAGCACGGACCGGTCCATGAAGGTAAGCGCGGGTCCCTTGCCGAGGGTCGTAGCGTAGGTGTGTTCCTTCGCCTCAGGTACATCGGAGGCAGTGGTCCCCTCAAACACCAGGGCAAGATCAGGGTTGATGGAATAAGCCGCTACCGTGGCGCCCCTGCCTCCTACTTCCTCCTGTGCCGTAAAGACGCCGTATACCGTATAGTCGAATCGCTGTTTGAGGAGTTCGGCCACCACGGCGCAGCCGACCCGGTCGTCAAAGGCCTTGGCCTTGGCACGCCTGTTCCCTATTTCCTGGAATTCAGTAGCAAATACCACCGCGTCGCCGAGCCTTACTGCCTTTTCGGCGTCTTGCTTGTCTTTTGCCCCGATATCAACCAGAAGATCCTCGATCTTAAAGGCATTTTCCCGCTCCTCGCGTTCCTGCAGGTGAATGGCCTTGGCCCCTATCACCCCCGGAATCTTGTCCTTGCCTACCAGCACCACCTTTGAAACGAGCACCCTGGGATCCACCCCGCCCACTGGCTCGACCCTCAACATGCCGGATTTCTCGATATAGGTAACCATGAGGCCGACCTCATCCATGTGAGCCGCCAACATGAGCTTGACCCCGCCATCCCCGGCCTTTCGCCCTCTCTTCAGGGCAATCACGTTTCCCAGGGCATCAACCTTGACCCCATCTACATAATCCTTGATCTCTTCGATTATGACGGCCCTGACCTCTGCTTCCTGGCCCGAGACCCCGGCGCACTCGGTGAGCCTCGCTAAAAACATCTCAATCCCTCCAAGAATTCATGATCTACCCGCGCTATGAACGAAGCCAGCAGCTGGCCGCCCCTCTTGATATCCTCCAGTGACACAGTCTCCACCGAGGTGTGCATATATCGCAAGGGAATCGAGATAAGGGCCGATGGCACTCCTTCCCTTGTAACCTGAATGGCCCACGCATCGGTGCCGCCCGGGTGGGGAGATGGCTCGACCTGATACGGGATGCCCTCCTCTTTTGCCACTGCCGTCAGGGTGTCGAATATCTTGGGGTGCACCTGCGGGCCAAAGGCTATCGCTGGTCCTTTTCCCATGTTGAGCGTAAGATACTCAGGTACTGTGGGCATCTCCCCATGCCCCACATCGATGGCAATGCCGATATCGGGCGTTACCCCGTAGGTGCTCACCATAGCGCCCCTTATTCCCACTTCCTCCTGGACGGTTGCGACGCAATACACGTCCGCCTGGTGCCGGATACTCTGCAGCCGCTTCAAGCATTCGAAGAGCACCCCCACACCTGCCCGGTCATCAAGGGCCTTGCCCGCCAGGAAATCGTTCTTGAGAAAGACCGGCTGCCTCCGGAAAGTGGCGATATCCCCCACCGAGACTGCCTTTTCCAGCTCTTCCCTGGTCATCCCCACGTCAATATACAGGTTTTCCATCTTCACAGCTTTTTTGTTCTCGTCGGGCTCCTGGATGTGCGGCGGCTTGGCTCCAATGACCCCCGGGAGTTCCCGCCTGCCATGCACTATCACCTCCTGGCCCGGCAGGATCCTCTGGTCGATTCCCCCAACCTGTGTGAATCTGAGCGCACCCTCCTTTTCAATCCTCGTAATCATGAGCCCGATCTCATCCATGTGGGCCGCCAGCATTATCTTCGGAGACGAAGGGCCGCCCTCGCCTCGTCCGGACGAGCCTTCACCTCGCCCCGGCGAACCCCCACCCCGCGCCACCGAACCCTCACCCCGTTTGAGCATGATGAGGTTGCCGAGCTTGTCGCGCCGTATCTCATCGGCGAGGTCCCTCGTTAAACCTTCTACCACGTCTGCCACGCCAGCTTCGTATCCTGACACGCCGGCGCCCGCAAGGACACGAGCCATGAATTCCCTTAGCTCAGCTACAGGCACTCCTTTCAAACCCCCCTATGACATTGCCCCAAAACCCCAAAAACTAGCTCAAGTCTGACCTGACTTGAGCCCGTGACTATAGCATTCGGGAGCAAGGCGCATTTTCCTGCCACCTGGTATAAGGATTCCATTCGAGAAACAATCTAACACGGGGGGCTGGCGCCATCGACAAGAAGACCCTTATCCGGAGCCTCAAATTGCGTCCAAGATAAGAGAGATCGGGGCAACCCCCGCCATAGTCGGCGATGTGGTCGCCCCGATCCTCGACAAAGTGCCGGCCAAAGGGACCGAGCCCATCAGCGTCCAGGCCATCCTCAAAGCCGGCATCTCCCTTGAAGAAAAGGCCATACGCGACTATAAGGCCCTCATGCTCGTACCTATTCCGTCACCTCCACCTTGGCGAGCTTCTCATAGAAATTGACTATGGCGCCGTGGTCGTTCTGCCCTTTGCCATCCACCTTCAGAGCCTGAAGTATCTCCATTACCACCGCTGTGAGCGGCAGCGGCACTCCCACCTGCCTTGCAGTATCTATCACGTTGGCCAGGTCCTTGATATGGAGGTCGATCTTAAAGCCGGGCTCAAACTTGCGCTGCATCATGAGGGGGGCCTTGGCATCCAGAACGGTGCTGCCTGCAAGACCTCCTCTTATAGCCTCGTAGACCAGCTTGGGAGAAACCCCCGCCTTCTTGGCCAGTACGAGGGCCTCGGATACCGCGGCAATATTCAGGGCAACGATGATCTGATTCGCCAGCTTGGCCATATTGCCGCTCCCCACATCCCCGATGCGCACGACGCTCTTGCCCATATGTGACAGGAGCTCTTTATATTCCTCAAAGTCCTTGGGATCCCCGCCTACCATGATGGAGAGGGTTCCCGCTATTGCTCCGGGCTCTCCACCGCTCACCGGGGCATCCATCATACGGACCCCTTTCTCCCGGGCCCTTTGAGCCACCTCTATCGAGACCAGAGGAGCAATGGAGCTCATGTCTATGATCATGCTGCCCGGCCTTGCGCCCTCCAGCACCCCGTCCGGGCCGAGTATGACCTGCTTTACATCGGGCGAGTTGGGAAGCATGGTGATTATCACATCTGTCCTTTCAGCCACTTCCCGGGGTGACCGGGCGGCCTCCTGCCCGAGGGATACGAGTTCCTCAACCGGTGCCGGGTTGATGTCGTGCACCACAAGCCTATAGCCTGCCTTGACGAGGTTCTTGGCCATGGGCCTTCCCATGATGCCGAGCCCGATAAATCCTACCTTTTTCTTTTCCGTCATCGCCTCCACGGTTTACCCCTCCCAGACCCATTGTCAACAGAGATCGCACCGTAACCCATCATACTGCCATGCATTCGCCGGGCTACTGGAGCAACCCCATCTCAACGAGCACCTGACGAAGCTCCTTCTTCTTTTCATCGCTCATGGTCCCGACGGGCGCCCTGGCTATTCCGGCCTCTATCCCGATCATGTTGAGGGCTTCCTTTATGACAACCGGGAATGTGCCCAGGTCAAATGCCAACCTTAAGGGTGCCAGCTTGAACTGCGCCTCGAGGGATCGCTTTAGATCCCCGGCGACAAATGCGTCGTAAATCTCCGATACGAGCCTTGGAGCTACATTTGCGGTCGCAGTTATCGACCCCTTGCCGCCATAGCACAAGGTGCCGTAAATCAGGGTATCCCGGCCGGCTAGAACGGCAAACCCTTTTGGGGTCCTCCGTATAAACTCCGCCGTGAGGGTCATATCACCGCTCGAATCCTTGATGCCGACGATATTGTCCACTTTAGCGGCCTTCTCCACCAGAGAAGCGGAGATCTTGCACCCGGTCCTCCCGGGGTTGTTATAGAGCAACACAGGCAGGTTGGTGGACTTGGCCACCGCAGTGTAGTGCTCGAGAAGCTCCTGCTCGCTGGGATTTATGAAGAACGGAGTCAAGACCGAGACCGCCTGCGCCCCTGCGGACTCGGCCATCTTGGTGAGCGCAATAGTCTCCTGTGTAGTTATGGCTCCCGTCCCCGCATACACCGGGACACGCCCGCGCGTCTCATCCACGACGATCTCTATGACCCTTTTCTTCTCCTCTGGTGTCAGGGCGTAGAATTCTCCCTGGCTTCCAACCGGGAAAAGCCCGTGGACGCCACCTTCAATAAGATAATTGGTCAATCTCCTGAGAGCGCTCTCGTTGATCCTCCCCTGCTGGTCCATTGGGGTGACCATTGCAGGTATGATGCCCTTGATCTCCAGTGACATGCTCTAAAGTCCCTCCTTACACATGAATTCCAGCCGTAGATCCGGGCCCACAGATACAGGCCATTTCGTTCCTTTGCCGCAAGCTGAGCCTACAGCGAGACCCGGATACGAATTCAGCACAGGCCCCCTCGTCTATAAGTCGATCTCAACGCCTACTCCGTCGCCTGTCGCCTTCAGCTCCTCAAACACGGCCCGGTCCAGGGGGATACCGTTCTGGCGGCGTTCTTTCTCCGCCATGAATTCAAGCTCTCCGGGCAGGTAAACCCTGTCGACCCCGCGAGCCGGCTTTGCGGCCTTGAGCTCCCTGATCACCTCATCCATCCTGGCCTTGAAAGCGACTGGATCCATGAAGTCCGAGATGTTGACGGCGCACATGAAATGTCCCGCCCCTTGGGGTTCCTTGAGATTGTCGTAGAGGGCGCCAACGTGGGTCCCGCAACGTGCCCCCGTGAGCACCCCGGATAGGACGTCCACCATGAGCGCGAGCGCATATCCCTTTGCACCGCCTAGCGGCACCAGTGCCCCTTTGAGCGCTTCTCTGGGATCCTGGGTAGGCTCTCCATGCTCGTTGATCCCCCACCCAAGCGGTATCTCCTTGCCTTCCTTGGCTGCAAGGATCACCTTGCCCCTGGCCACGGCGCTCGTGGCCATATCCATGACCACGGGCAGCTCTTCCCCGGCCGGCACAGCCATTGAAATGGGATTCGTCCCCAGCATGGCGGTGCTCCCGCCCCACGGAGCCATGGTGGGATTCGCGTTGGTCATGGCTATCCCGATCATGTCCCGCCCTATCGCCATCATCGAATAGTAGGCGAGTGCTCCGCAATGATTAGAGTTCCTGACCCCGCAGGCCCCGATACCGCGCTGGCCGGCAATGGACATGGCCTTTTCCATGGCAGCCTTGGCTATCACCTGCCCCGGCCCGTTGCCGCCGTCAAGTACTGCTACATTCCCGCGCTCGGATACTACCCTGATCTCCGGCGAGGGGGAAACAAGCCCCAGCTGCAGTCGCTTCATGTAGATCGGCAATCTCGCGATACCGTGCGAACTTACCTTGCGAAGATCTGCAAATATGAGCGAGTCGGCCACGACTTCGGCGTCGGCCTCCCGCATTCCGGCGCGCTTGAGACATTCAACGGCAAAGGCCTTCAGGCGGCCTGGCTCGATTACCACCTTATCATCGTTTGCGGCACCGTCATTATGGAAAGCCTTCGCGGCTTTTGCCGTGTTAGTATTCTGCATCATTTGCCATATACCTCCGGGTTTACCACATATCTCGCTCTCCCGCCGAGCAAGACATCCCGCACTGCCTCAGCGGCCCCCGTCGCCATCCTCACCACGCACTCCCGGGTGAGTGCGCCGGAATGGGGAGTCAGGATGACATTGTCCAGGTTGAAGAGCGGGTTTTGAGGTCCGGGCGGCTCCTCGGCGAATACGTCAATGCCCGCACCCGCCAGCTGCCGGTTGCGAAGCGCCTCCGCCAGTGCATTCTCGTCGACAATGCCGCCCCGCGCCGCGTTGATAAGGAAAGCCGTCGGCTTCATCAAGGCCAGCTCCCTCGCTCCTATCATGCCCCTTGTCTCCTCCACCAGGGGAACGTGAATCGACACAAAGTCAGCCTGCCTGAGGAGCTCGTCAAGAGAGGAGGCATTGGTGACATTCGCCTGGCGCATGATATCCTCGCCTACGTAAGGATCGTATGCGACTACCTTCATGTTAAAGGCGGCGGCACACTTGGCGGCGAGCTCGCGCCCGATCCGGCCCAAGCCAATAATCCCCAGGGTCTTTCCGTCCAGGTCCACTGCACTGTATGTATTTCGTATTTCAAACTGGCCCTCCCTGGTGGCAGCGTCATATTTGGGAAGCTGTTTCGCAAGCGCCGTCATGAGGGCGATCACATGCTCCGCTACCGAAATTGTGTTGGCATAGGGGGTATTCGCGACAGGTATACCACGTTCTGTAGCAAAGGCAACATCGATATTGTCGACACCGACTCCATGCCGGGCTATAACCATAAGGCTGTCAGCCGCTTCAATAATAGCCCGTGTGAAGGGCGCGGTCCTGACGATGACGCCGTGAACTCCCTTGATTTCCTTTATCACTGTGTCCACGGAAGGGTCGGGGGCAACCTTGACTTCGAAATGTGGCTCGAGGATTTCTACGCCACTCTTGTGTATGGGCTGAACGATGAGAACGCGCTTTCTCAAGAAAACACCTCCTCACAACATGACCGGCGGCGACCGCGGTCACAAGCAACCACGGTCGCCAGCCGCTCTAACTGCCTGTGGCATGGCACCCCATGTAGCGCGGCGCGTTGCGGTGCGGCACGCCGTTCCATGGCGCAGCTACGCCCACCCCAAGATCGCCTTGATATCCGCTACCTGCTTTGAAGCAGTATCCACGAGCATATTGACATCATTGGAGTAGGCAATGAGCCTCATTCCAGCCCCTACCCATTCCTTCACATCGTCCAGGCTGAAAAGATGTACACCCGGGGCGACGCCGTAGGCGTTGCATACCTCGATGAGCTTCTTGTAGGCGGCAACCATCTTGGGGTGCTTTATCTGACCCGGAATGCCGTAAGACTGAGACATGTCATTCGGTCCTATGAAGGCCGCGTCGATCCCTGGCACACTTACCAGCTCGTCTAAGTGCTCTATCGCCTTCTCGCTCTCTATCTGGATGACTACCAGGGCCTCCTCGTTAGCGTGGGCCGTGTATTCAACCGTGTTCACCTTCCGGTAATCACTGTGCAGCCGCCGCAGGGCGCATCCTCGCTCCCCGAGGGGGTAATACCGCGTTTCCCGCACGATAGCCTCGACCTCTTCGCGGGTCTCTACCTGGGGGACCAATATCCCGTCAGCCCCGGCATCCAGAGGGCGGGATAAGGAGCACCTTTCCATTCCGGGAGTCCTTACGACAGATTGAATGCCGGCGGCCCTGCACGCCAGGATCATATCCTGGACCGTCTCCATGTTAAATGCCGAATGTTCCATGTCAATGAAGATGAATTGATACCCTGCGGTTGCCATCATCTGGGCTATAGCAGGCGTTCGCACCTCTGAAATCATGGTGCCGACGACGACCCCGCCCGTCTTGAGCGTCCTCTTGATCTTGTTCTCCCGCACGTGAGCTTCCTCCTTATTCCTTCCCACCGACTTCCCGAAGGGGATATCCCTTTTCGGCCTCCTTCTTTTTGAGGAACTCGATGAGGGCTGTAAAAGCCGCGTCTGTATGCCTGGTCACCAGCTCCTCTGCGGTGTCCGGGTCTTTTTCGCGAAGCGCCCTGATGATCGCCCTATGGTCGGCCATAGACTGGTCTAACCTGCCCTTGAGCGCTGTGCCCAGGGTCCTGTAATAAGAGCTCTTCTCCCATAGGTTCCTCAGAAGTTCTGCAAGTGTCTCATTGCCTGAAGCCCGGAAAAGCGCGTAGTGGAATTCATCATTCTTCTCGTAAAAGGCGGGCTCACCTTCGCGCGCGACGCCGATTTCGGCCTCCTCAGCTATGCGCTCAAGCTCGGCGAGATGCTCCCGGGTTGCGAGTTTGCACGCCTGTCTTACCGAATAGGCCTCAAGGACCCTGCGAATGGCATATATCTCCTCGATATCCTTGACAGAAAGGTCCGAGACCACGGCCCCCTTATGGGGCACAGAATAGACGAAGCCCTGGGCCTCCAGGCGCTTTAACGCCTCGCGCACCGGCATCCGGCTTACGCCCATCTCTTCCGCAATCTGTTGCGCCACGAGTCTTTGCCCGGGCTCGAGCTTGCCGGATATGATTATCTCCTTTATCCGGTTGTACACCTCACGGGCAAGCGTATTATATGTATCCAGTCTACCTACCCCAAGTCTTCCTCCCATAGACGATCTCCCCCGCAGTTGCCGAAAAGCCCGATCACCTTGTAGCACGCCTCAATGGCACCTTAGTCAATTCCACCCCGGCCAAGGGTAGGAGGCTTATCAGAAATATCTCCTCCCACTCTACCCCGGTAAGCGGGCTCATCTGGAATATCTCAGCAATCCCGCCCACCGTAATGCTCGCCAGTATGAGCAGCGCTGAAATCCCTATCGCAACCACCAGCTGGGGATTGGAAAGGGGCGATATGTTCCAGACAAACCGCCTCTCCGACCTGCTCCCGAACGCCCTCCAGAGCTCGGCAAAGCCCATGGTGGCAAAGGCCATGGTCCTGGCTCTCAAGAGCGGGAGCCCCGCCTCGAGGGCCAGGTAAAACGGCAGGAGCGTGGCAATGGCGATGAGGACGCCTATCATTACGAGACGCGCTATTATCGGGCCTGTCAGAATCCCCTCGCGCGGGTCCCTAGGGGGCATCTTCATTATCCCCGGCTCAGCCGGGTCTACCCCAAGGGCCAGTGCAGGGAGTCCATCCGTCACCAGGTTTATCATCAAAATCTGTACAGGCACGAGAGGCCTTGGTAACCCCGCCAGAATGGCTATGAGGAATATCAACAGCTCCCCTATGTTGCAGGAGAGGAGATAGATAATGAACTTGCGTATATTCTCGAAGATGGTCCTCCCCTGCTCTATGGCGGCTATAATACTCGCGAAATTATCATCAGTCAAGACCATGTCAGATGCGCCTTTTGCCACATCTGTCCCGGTGATGCCCATGGCCACCCCGATGTCGGCCTTGCGGAGCGCCGGCGCATCATTTACCCCGTCACCGGTCATGGCCACGACCTGGCCCCTCTTCTTCAGGGCCTCGACGATCCTGAGCTTGTGCTCGGGCGAAACTCTGGCATAAACCGAGACATCCATTACAATATCCTCGAGCTCATGATCCTGCATATCTTCGAGCTCAGGACCGGATACCACTCTCCCGGTCTCCTCGATCATGCCCAGCTCCCTTGCTACCGCCCTTGCGGTGAGCGGATAGTCGCCGGTGACCATGACCGGGCGGATGCCCGCATCCTGGCATACCCTGACGGCCTCCTTGACATCTTGTCTGATCGGGTCCATCATTCCCACGGCACCGACAAACACCAAGTCGTTCTCTATCTCCGCTGGGTCTGGCTCGCGCGGGATATCCCCCAGGACCCGGTAGGCCATGCCGAGCACCCTCATCCCCTGAGCCGCCATGTCCTCGAGAATAGCCCGGAAGTAACTCCTCTCGGCATCCCCCAGGGGCCTTATCGTCCCGTCGTCGATGTAGTGAGAGGAGAGCGACAACAGTATATCGGGGGCGCCCTTTACGAAGGCATGGTACTTGCCGCCGATCTTATGTATCGTGGTCATGCGTTTGCGCCGTGAATCAAATGGTATCTCCTGCACCCTCGGGGCTGCCTGCCTCAACTCATCGAGTGACAGGCCGGCTTTCTCCGCGAGAACCACAAGGGCTCCTTCGGTGGGATCCCCGACGATCCCATAGCTCCCCGTTTTCTCCTCCCGCTCCAATGAAGCGTCATTGCAGCCCGCCCCTATGCTGAGGAGAAGCTTGAGGTGCTCATTTGCCAGGGGAGCGTCTATCCCGGTAGCCTCCCCATTCTGAGAGATCCTGCGGAATTCCCCGACAGGCTCGTATCCAGTGCCGGTAACCTCAAACATCTCGCCGGACGCCAGCATGACCTTCTTTGCCATCATCTTGTTTTCCGTAAGGGTCCCGGTCTTGTCTGAACAGACGAAGGTTGCGCACCCGAGGGTCTCAACAGCAGGCAACCGCCTTATTATCGCGTTTCTGGCTATCATCTTCTGGACACCAAGGGCGAGCACAACCGTTACTATCGCGGGCAGCCCTTCCGGGATCGCCGCTACGGCCAGGCTTACCGCCGTCATGAACATCTCAAAGGGCGCTTCTCCCCTCAAGAGCCCGAGAATAAACACGATGGCGCATATTGCAAGACATGCAAGTCCGAGCCACCTGCCAAAGGCGCCTAACTTTCGCTGGAGGGGAGTCTCTTCTTCTTCATAGGTGGAGATGAGCTTTGCGATCTTGCCGATCTCCGTCGACATGCCGGTGGCCGAGACAATCCCCTTTCCGCGACCGTAGGTGACAGTGGTCCCCATGTAGGCCATATTGACTCGGTCCCCGAGAGGGCTCTTGAGATCGAGCACGACATTGGCGTCCTTTTCCACGGGGACGGATTCACCTGTGAGAGCGGCCTCATCTATCTTGAGGTTTACCGCCTCGACGAGACGCAGGTCCGCCGGGACAAGGTCGCCTGCCTGCAGGATGACCACATCTCCCGGGACTAAGCTTGCCGCGGGGACGCGCATCACCTTGCCCTCCCTGAATACAGTAGCCACCGGTGCGGCCATCTTCTTGAGGGCGCTCAAGGCCCTCTCCGCCCTTCTCTCCTGGATGAGCCCCATGATCGCATTCAGTACGACTATGGCGAGGATCACCCCGGCGTCGAGGAGCTCCCCCAGGAGCGCGGCGATGAATGTGGAGGCAATCAGGATGAGGACAAGGAAGTCCTTAAACTGCTCCAGGAGCATCTCAAAGACGCTCTTGGGCCTTTCTTCCTGTAGAGCATTAGGACCATAACGGGCAAGCCTTTCATCCGCCTCAGACGGAGTAAGACCTCTTGCGAGATCGACACCCAGCTCCCGGGCAACATGCTCAAACCCTACAGTATGATGCACCCTCTCGCCCGGTCTCGCATGAGCTTCCATGTCCCGGTTTTCAGCTATCTCTGCCTGCGTCCTGACACCTGTCAATTATGACACCTCTCCCGATTTCCTGGCGGCGGGTGCGCCCGCCACCAGGAAATCAAAGTCCACGGGTTAGCCCCGATGCCCGCGGGCCAGCTGCGATGTCATGCTGCCGTCCCCAATGCGGGAGGCCAGTCCCGCATACCGGGGCTATTATATCATCATCCCATAGTTATGCCCAGTTCCTTTATGAGCCTCCCGTATTCCTCGAAGCAGTCCTTCATATACTTTGCATACTCGACGGGTCCCATATAGTCTACAGGCTGCCCCACTTCTTTCATAGCCTGTATGAACTCGGGATCCTGGCATATCTGCTTAAACTTTTCGTTCAGGTAATCTATGATCTCCTGAGGTGTGCCCTTCGGCACCGCAACGCCCTTCACCGACCCGGCGGTGACTACGTCGTAGCCGAGCTCCCTGAATGTAGGCACATCGGGAATCGACGGGTCGCGCTCCTCGCGGGCTACGGCCAGCGGCACCAGGCGCCCGGACTTGATGTGAGGGAGAATCTCGCTGGGATGCCCGCCGCCGAAGTCCACGTGACCTCCGACTACAGCCGGCACGGACTCGGCTCCGCCCCTGAACGGTATTACGACGACCTTGAACCCGGCACGCTTGGCAAATGCCTGCTCTACGATTTCTACGGCAGCGCCCTTGCTCGAGGCCGAGGCCGTGACGGACTTCTTGCTCTTAGCATACTTGACGAATTGTTCGACCGTCTTATATGGCGACTTGTCAGAGACTACTATGGCGACAGAATGGATCGAAATCCGGCAGACGGGGACGAGATCCTTGAACGTATCGAATGGCAACGGCCGGTAGTTGGGCACCACCAGGTCCTCCCCAGAACCATACCCAAATAGAAGCGTATAGCCATCGGGCTTGGACCTTACAACGTATTCGCGCCCGGGAATTGCACCGCCTCCGGGCTTGTTAATTATTACGAGCGGTTGCGGGAAGTACTTCGGTGCTACCTTTGCCACTATCCGGGCACACACATCTGTCGAGCCGCCGGCCGCATAGGGCACTATTAACTCGATAGGCTTGCTCGGGTACTTATCGGCACCTTCGACCAGGGACAATGACATAAGCCCCATGATGAGTGTAAAGACCAGGAGCCCGGCTATCCTTGTACGGACTGACATCCTCGACACCTCCGTTTACTTTTAGTCCTCTGCCTTTTGACCCACTCACCATAATCCTGCCCTTCCTCAAAGCCTCACGACCGACATAACGATTCGCCCACCGCCCTTACCGCATCACCACCTTACCACCACCTTGCCCGGCACCTTCAGCATCCACAGGACGAGTTACCAGATTCGTGGACAAGCGGCCGGCTTTCCCAGGCGGATTGCCACCTATCTTGACACCGCCCTACCCTGCGCTGTAGCCCTTTTTCGGATTGCCGCGAAAGCATTGAATGCCAGGAACAGCATGCCTATCAACATTAGTGTCCCACTAATAGGACGTGCAAAGAAGATTGCAGGACTCCCGCCAGACATCAAGAGAGACTGTCTCAGTGCATTCTCCATGATCGGGCCTAAGACAAAGGCGAGCAGCATGGGCCCGGGCTCATAGTCCAGCTTGCGAGCGATATAGCCCAACACACCGAAGAAAATCATGAGCCAGATGTCGAACACGCTATTCTGGACGCTATAGACGCCAACAAGGCAGAAGAGCCCGATAACTGGCGCAAGGTATGCATACGGCACCTTCAGGAGCTGCACCCAGACCCCGACCAGCGGGAGATTCAGAATAAGCAGCATTGCATTGCCTATATACATGGAAGCCACAACGCCCCAGAATACGTCTGCATGCTCCTTTAACAGGAAAGGACCTGGCTGGACGCCTTGAATCAATAAGGCTGCAAAGATCATCGCGATCGAGGCGTTGCCCGGTATCCCCAATGTCAGGAGCGGAATAAAGGACGAGCTTGCCGCCGCGTTATTCGCGGACTCCGGGGCGGCGACACCCTCGATGGCGCCCTGCCCAAATCTCTCCGGGTGCTTCGAAATCCTCTTTTCGATAGCGTATGAAACCAGCGAAGAAATCACGGCACCCCCTCCGGGGAGGATGCCAACGACAAATCCCTCGATGGAGCCTCTTAGAATCGCCCACTTGGATTCAGCCCAATCCTTCAGACTCGGGAATACCTGCTTGATCTTCGTGGTGATGATCTCGGCCTTTTCTGACTTCTCCAGGTTATATAGCACCTCGCCGATCCCGAACATGCCCATCGCCAGAGTGACAAAGTCAATGCCGCCCTGCAGGTCTACTATACCGAAGCAAAACCTTATCGCGCCGGATACAGGATCGAGCCCCACGCAGCCCAAAAGGAGGCCCAGGAAGACCATGACAAATCCCTTGACAGGCGATGAACCGGCCAGGTATGTCGCCAGTAAGAGCCCGAGAAAAGTCAGCGCGAAATATTCCGGCGGCCCGAATCGCAAGGCAAACTCCGCGAGAGGCG
>DUSO01000094.1 GCA_012842565.1 Bacillota bacterium | reverse complement strand
TAAAGATGGAGATAGACCTGATAACGCCGATAGCGATGGAGGAAGGTCTGAGGTTTGCGATAAGGGAAGGTGGCAGGACAGTAGGCAAGGGCGTTGTCACATCCATCATCGAGTAGCCGGCTGCTGGTTAGCCAGAAACAGCCGGCAGGAATTGCGATGAAGCGGGAGGTTGCCGGCCTGGAAGAGCCCATGCCGGGGAATTCCCGTGGAGCATGTCCGTGCTCAGTAATCGGGCGAATGGGAGGGATTATCGTGGCGGGTCACAAGATCAGGATCAGGCTCAAAGCCTTTGACCACAGGTTGCTTGATCAGTCGGCGGAGAAGATTGTAGAGACGGCCAAGCGCAGCGGGGCCTTTATTTCCGGCCCGATCCCGCTTCCAACCGAGAGAAGCGTGTATACCATTTTAAGGTCGCCCCACATCGACAAGGACTCTAGGGAGCAATTTGAGATGAGGACCCATAAACGCCTCATCGACATACTCGAACCGACGCAAAAGACAGTTGAAGACTTAATGCGCCTGGATCTCCCGGCCGGTGTCGATATCGAGATAAAGCTCTAACCCGGCGGGCAATATGGCATGGCGAGAGGGAGGTGTGGCGTTCATGGCTAAGGGGATTCTCGGCAGGAAGGTCGGGATGACACGTATTTTTGATGAAAACGGGGCTGCGGTGCCGGTAACTGCGATAGAGGCCGGGCCGTGTGTTGTCGTGCAAAAGAAGCTTCGTGAGAAGGATGGCTACAATGCCATCCAGCTTGGCTTTGGCAGCAAGCCAGAGCACAAGGTTACAAAGCCTGTCAGAGGACATTTTAGGCGTGCCGGGGTAAGCCCGGTGAGATTCCTCAGGGAAATCCGGGTGGACGACCCGGATAAGTATGAGCTGGGCCAGACCGTCAATGTGGACATATTCCAGGAGGGTGAGTTTGTAGACGTGACGGGGAGGACCATCGGCAAGGGGTTCAGCGGGGTCGTAAAACGCTGGAACTTCCAGAGGGGCCCGATGTCTCATGGGTCGATGTACCACCGTCGCGTTGGCTCCCTGGGGGCTACCGACCCCCAGAGGGTATTCAAGGGGCGTAAGTTGCCCGGCAGGCTTGGAGCCGAAAGGGTTACGATCAAAAGGCTCAAGGTCATGAAGGTGGATCCTGACAAGAACCTCATCCTCGTCAAGGGATCTGTGCCCGGAACCCGCGGAAGCCTCCTGACCATCAAGGAGAGCGCTAAGAAAGGGTGAGGGGATAGGCGATGCCAAAGAGCGTGGTTTATAACACCGAGGGCCAGCAGGTAAGTGAGATCGAATTGAGTGATGCGGTCTTTGGAGTTGAGCCCAATACGCATGTACTCCACGAGGCCGTGGTCATGCAGCGGGCGAGCGAGAGGCTTGGGACCGCCAAGACCAAGACCATCGGGGAAGTGCGCGGCGGCGGCATCAAACCGTGGAGGCAGAAGGGCACCGGACGTGCGAGACATGGAAGCAGGAGGTCGCCGCTATGGCCCGGAGGGGCGACTCTCTTCGGTCCCGTGCCGCGTGATTACGGGTATGAGCTGCCGCGAAAGGTTCGCAGGCTTGCGCTGAGGTCCGCCCTGTCTGCCAAGGCCGGCGCCGGCGAACTCGTGATCGTTGAGGACCTCAGGATGAAGGCTCCCAAGACGCGGGAGATGAAGGAGATACTTGATCGCCTGGGCATCCGCGGCAAAGCCCTCATCGTCATGGACCAGGTGGACGAGAATGTCGAGCTTTCAGCCCGTAACATCCCCGGGGTGAAGACCATCCCCGTGGAGAAGCTCAATGTATATGACATTCTGGCTAGCGATAAGGTCCTCATGACCCGCAATGCCGCCCGGGGTATTGAGGAGGTGCTGGCAGGATGATGGATGCAAGAGATGTTGTGATCCGTCCACTTGTAACTGAAAAGAGTACCGCGCAGCTCGAAGGCAGGAAATACTCATTCATGGTGGACCGGAGAGCAAATAAGACGGAGATAAAACGTGCCATAGAAGAAATCTTCAGGGTCAAGGTAAAGGATGTCAATACCGCCACGGTACGCGGCAAGACGAAGCGGATGGGCCGCTTCGTAGGCAAGACGCCGGACTGGAAAAAGGCGATAGTTACACTAGAAGAGAACTATACCATCCCGCTATTTGAGGGTGTATAACCCCTGATAGGATAGCCGGGAAGGGGGGAACAGGATTGGGCATACGTAAATTCAAACCAGTAAGCCCGGGCCGGAGGTTCATGACGGTCCTGGACTTTGACGAGGTCACCACCGATGAGCCCGAGGAATCGCTCCTTGCTCCGCTCAGGAAGTCCGGCGGCCGCAATGCATATGGGCGTATCACGGTCCGGCATAGGGGCGGCGGACACAAGAGGATGTACCGGATCATAGATTTCAAGCGCGACAAGGATGGCATTCCTGCCAAGGTCGCGACTATCGAATATGATCCCAACAGGTCGGCTCATATCGCACTCCTGCATTACGCCGACGGGGAGAAGAGATACATCCTGGCTCCTTTGGGCCTCAAGGTCGGCGATACTGTGATGTCGGGGCCTGATGCGGACATAAGACCCGGGAATGCGCTGCCCCTGGCCAATATCCCGGTCGGCACCATGGTCCATAACATGGAGTTGGTACCCGGGAAAGGGGGCCAGCTGGCGCGCGCGGCCGGGATGAGCGCGCAGCTCCTCGCCAAGGAGGGCGATTATGCTCACGTAAGGCTCCCTTCGGGCGAGGTAAGGCTGATAAGCCTGGAGTGCAAGGCTACAGTGGGGCAGGTCGGGAATGTCGATCACGAGAACGTGACGCTGGGAAAGGCCGGGCGCAAGCGTTGGCTGGGGCGGAGACCCGAGGTCCGCGGAGTTGTCATGAATCCCGTTGATCATCCCCACGGAGGCGGCGAGGGTAAAGCCCCTGTGGGCCGTCCGGGCCCTGTATCGCCATGGGGGTGGCCTACCCTTGGGTACAAGACCCGAAAGCCCAAGGCCTCTGATAAGTTTATCGTCAGGCGGCGAAGGGCTTGAGGAGTTCTTGTTTGACACGAGATTTTCATCTTCGTGAAGGGAGGCATGCGGATGTCGAGATCGCTCAAGAAGGGTCCCTACGTGGACCCCAAGCTCCTGGCAAAGATCCAGAAGATGAACGCTTCTGGCGAGAAGCAGGTCATACGGACCTGGTCTAGGGATTCTACCATATTCCCCGAGATGGTGGGACATACCATAGCCGTGCATGACGGCCGCCGACACGTGCCGGTTTATATCACGGAGGACATGGTAGGACATAAACTCGGGGAGTTCGCCCCGACCCGGACCTTTAGAGGGCATGGCGCCCATACAGAGCGGTCCACCGCTCTGAAGTGATGATCCGGCCGGGTGACAGGCCAGGGAGGGACAGCAGTTGGAAGCGAGAGCACAGGCAAAATATGTGCGGATAGCGCCGCGAAAGGCCCGGCAGGTAGTCGACATCATACGGGGCAAGGACGCTATGGAAGCCCTCACGATCTTGAAGCATATACCTAAGTCGGCTGCAGCTGTCGTGGCGAAGGTCGTAAAGTCGGCCATCGCGAACGCAGAGCATAATCTGGAGCTGAATAGAAGGGACCTGTATATTGCGAAGGCGTATGTCGACCAGGGCCCTACGATGAAGAGGTGGCGGGCGCGGATGAGAGGGATGCCGGCGCCCATACGCAAGAGGTCCAGTCATATTACAGTCGTCGTCAAGGAGAAGGAGGGGTGATGAGTGGGACACAAGGTACATCCCTTTGGTCTCAGGTTGGGAGTGATAAAGGAGTGGCCCAGCAAGTGGTTCGCGCGCAGGAACTTTTCCGAGCTCTTGCACGAGGACTATAACATAAGGAGATTCTTGAAAAACAGGCTCTATGCGAGCGGTGTGTCAAAGATCGAGATCGAACGCGCTGCGAACAGGCTCAAGGTCTCCATCCATACTGCCAGGCCCGGGATGGTAATCGGCAGAGGAGGCCAGGAGGTCGAGAATATAAGGAAGGACCTCGAGGCCCTCACCGGCAAGCAGGTCAGTGTCAACATAGTGGAGATCAAGTACCCTGAGCTTGACGCCCAGCTTGTTGCCGAGAACATCGCCCAGCAGATAGAGAAGCGCGTGTCTTTCAGGCGCGCCATGAAGCAGGCCTTGAGCCGCGCAGTCAAACTGGGGGCCCAGGGGTTTAGGGTCAAGTGCAGCGGCCGGCTGGCAGGGGCGGAGATAGCCAGGACCGAGGGCTACAATGAGGGCAAGGTTCCCCTCCATACGCTGCGCGCCGATGTGGATTACGGGTTTGCCGAGGCTCACACGCCTTATGGCCGGATCGGCGTAAAGGTCTGGATCTATAAGGGAGAGGTCTTGCCGCAAAAGGCCACAGAGGGCCCGGGAACCAAGGCAGCCGCCGGGGGAGGGGAATGACGTGCTTCAGCCAAAGCGGGTCAAACATCGTAAGGTGCAACGAGGCAGGATGAAGGGAGAAGCCTCCCGGGGGTCCGAGCTGTTTTTGGGCGAGTTCGGGCTGAAAGCCATGGAGCCCGGGTGGGTTACGGACCGGCAGATCGAAGCTGCCAGGATAGCGATGACCAGGTATATAAAGAGGGGTGGGAAGGTCTGGATCAAGATATTCCCAGACAAACCCATCACACGGAAGCCCGCTGAAACCAGAATGGGCAGTGGGAAGGGAAACCCGGAGTTTTGGGTGGCCGTTGTGAAGCCTGGCCGCATCATGTTTGAGATCGCGGGAGTAAGTGAGGATGTAGCCAGGGAGGCGATGCGACTCGCATCGTTCAAGCTCCCTATAAAGACGAAGTTCGTCAAGCGCGAAGAAGTGGTAGGTGAGGTCCATGAGGGTTAAAGAGGTTCGTGACCTGACAAGTGAAGAACTGGAAAAGAAGCTCAAGGACCTCAAGGAAGAGCTCTTTAACCTCAGGTTTCAGATTGCCACGGGCCAGCTCGACAACCCGATGAGGATCCGTGAGGTCCGGAAGACCATCGCTCGCGTGAAGACAGTGCTCCGCGAGAGAGAGCTCGGCATTAACGGGGCCTAAAGGAGGGCTGGCATATAATGGCAGATGAGGCAAGGCACTCTAGGAAGGAACGAATCGGGACCGTGGTCTCCGATGCGATGAACAAGACCGTGGTAGTGGCCGTAGAGAGGCGTGTCCGCCACCCGCTATATGGGAAGATCCTGACCCGGACGACGCGGCTCAAGGCCCATGATGAGAACAATGAGTGCAAGGTCGGCGACAGGGTAAGGGTCATGGAGACTCGTCCTCTGAGCAAGGAAAAACGTTGGCGGGTGGTTGAAATAGTCGAGAAGGCCAGGTAGAGCGCCCGGCCTGTCAGGGTGATGACGGGTGCGCAAGGCCTTTTTCGGAACG
>DUSO01000093.1 GCA_012842565.1 Bacillota bacterium | reverse complement strand
GGGGGTATTCTCGCGGGAGCAATATGGCAGATTCTCTCATCATCGTCGAGTCACCTGCTAAGGTAAAGACCATCTCGAAATTCCTCGGCCGGGGCTATACAGTCAAGGCTACGATGGGCCACATAAGGGACCTTCCCAAGAGCAAGATGGGCATTGACATAGAAAACGGCTTTCAGCCCAACTACATTCCCATCCGCGGGCGCGGGAAAGTCATAAGCGAGCTCAGGGAGAGCATACGCAAGGCCGGGAAGGTCCTTCTCGCAACCGACCCTGACCGGGAGGGAGAAGCGATTTCGTGGCATCTCACCCAGCTTTTCGAGATCGACGGCAGTAAGCCGTGCAGGATCGAATTCAACGAGATTACCAAGAGGGCTGTAACCGCAGCGCTCTCAAACCCGAGGGCCATAAACATGGACCTTGTGTATGCCCAGCAAGCGCGGCGGATCCTGGACAGGCTGGTAGGATACAAGCTGAGCCCGCTACTCTGGAAAAAGGTGCGAAAAGGCCTTTCGGCCGGCCGGGTACAGTCGGTGGCCGTTCGCCTCATTTGCGACCGTGAACGCGAGATACAGGGCTTTGTCAGGGAAGAATACTGGACGATAGATGCTGAGCTGGCGCCCGAGGATAAAGACACGCGTTTCCGGGCGAGGCTCATCGAGGTTGCAGGGCAGAAGGCTGCTATCCCGACCGGCGACGACGCCGGGCATATAGTCGAACGGCTCAGGGATGCGGAGTTTACAGTCAAGGATATCAAGAAAAGGGAGAGGAGGCGGCATCCTGCACCGCCATTTACCACCAGCACCATGCAGCAGGATGCGTCCCGCAGGCTTGGCTTCGGAGCGCGCAAGACCATGGCCCTCGCGCAACAACTTTACGAGGGCCTGGAAATAGGCGGGGAAGGCAGTGTGGGGCTTGTCACCTACATCAGGACGGACTCAGTGCGTGTGGCCCAGGAGGCGCAGTCCGAGGCTCGCCAGTTTATCATGGAGCACTTCGGAGCGGAGCACGTGCCCGAGGTGCCGCCCCATTACAGGGCAAAAGCCACGGCACAGGAAGCCCACGAGGCGATACGTCCCACATCGGTGTACCGGACGCCAGAGATGGTGAAGCCATACCTTACGCGAGACCAGTACGGGCTTTACCGGATCATCTGGGAGAGGTTTGTGGCGAGCCAGATGAAGCCTGCTGTATTCGACGTCACGACCGTGGACGTGGAAGCCGGGGACTGCCTTTTCAGGGCCACGGGATCGCAGATGAAATTCCCTGGCTTTTCCGTGGTATATTTGGAACAGGAGGATGAAGGACAGGAGGAACAGGCAGGCCAGGCCCTGCCCGAGCTTTCCGTAAATGAACGGCTGGTGCTGTTGGAGTTTTATCCTGAGCAGCACTTTACAGAGCCGCCGCCGCGATATACGGAAGCGACACTGGTAAAGGCCCTTGAGGAAAAGGGCATCGGGAGGCCAAGCACATATGCGCCGATAATAGATACCATCATAAGGCGCAATTATGTCGAGCTGGAGGACAAGAGGTTTCGCCCCACGGATCTCGGCTTTGTAGTGGTAGACCTCCTCAAGGAGTGGTTCCCCAATATAGTGGACGTGGAGTTTACGGCTCGCATGGAGGAGGATCTCGACCGCATCGCAGAGGGCAATCTCAACTGGGTAGAGGTCGTCTCGAATTTCTATGCCCCCTTTGACAAGGTAGTGGAGGATGCCCTTGAGAAGGTCGGCCACGTGACGGTGCCCGATGAGGTGAGTGAGGAGAAGTGTCCCGAATGCGGGCGTAACCTCGTGGTGAAATACGGACGCTTTGGCAAGTTCCTGGCATGCCCCGGGTTTCCGGAATGCCGGTATACCAAGCCGATTGTCCGGGAGGTCGGCGTGAAGTGCCCTATATGCCAGGCTCCGGTTGTAGAGCGTAAGACCAAGAAAGGGCGCAAGTTTTACGGCTGCTCCCGGTATCCGGAATGCGAGTTTACCACGTGGGGTACCCCGACGGAGAAAACCTGCCCTAAGTGTGGTGCGTTTCTCATAAAGAAGGGCAAAGGTCGTAATGTGACCTATCAATGCGTGAGGGAGTCCTGTGGCTTTGTCCAGGAATAAGCTTGTGGTGATAGGGGGTGGCCTTGCAGGCGTAGAGGCCGCATGGCAGGCCGCAAGGCACGGGATAGAAGTGGACCTGTTGGAGATGAGGCCCGGTACGATGACGCCCGCCCATCGTACCGGCTGGCTCGCAGAGCTCGTCTGCAGCAACTCCCTGGGCTCTGACATGCCCACTACCGCAGGCGGCACTCTCAAGGAGGAGATGCGCCTTTTGGGGTCTTTGATCCTTGAGTGCGCTTCAAAGGCACGTGTCGGAGCCGGGAGCGCGCTTGCCGTAGACAGGGAGCTCTTCGCCCGCCTTGTCACGGAAAGGGTTGAACAGCATGAGAGGATCAACGTCATAAGGCAAGAATCGTGCTCCATCCCCGGGGGCGTCCCTGTTGTGGTGGCAACGGGACCTCTTACCTCTCCCTGTATGGCAAAGGAGATCTCCCTGCTGACCGGCGCGGAATACCTCTACTTCTATGACGCTGTTGCTCCAATAATCACCAGGGAAAGCATCGATGAGAGCAAGGTATTCTGGGCGGCACGCTATGGAAAGGGGGAGGCTGACTACGCGAACTGCCCCATGGATGAGGAGGAATATCAAAGGTTCTGGAAGGCCCTGGTCGAGGCGGAGGTGGTGCCCACCAGGGAGTTTGAGCCCCTCACCCTTTTTGAGGGGTGCATGCCCATCGAGGAGATGGCCCGACGGGGGCGGGAAGCGCTTGCTTTCGGGCCCTTGAGGCCGGTCGGGCTCAAGGATCCCGGTACGGGCAGACGCCCATATGCGGTCGTCCAGCTGAGAAAGGAGGATCCCGGGGGAACCCTGCTCAACATGGTCGGGTTCCAGACAAGGCTTAAATGGCACGAACAGCGCCGGGTGTTCCGAATGATACCCGGGCTCGAGGAGGCGGAGTTTGTACGCTACGGCGTGATGCACCGCAACACCTTTATCAATTCCCCGCGGGTCCTCAAGAATACGCTACAGGTCAAGTCTCACCCCAATATCTTGTTTGCCGGACAGATAACCGGTGTGGAGGGCTACACAGAGTCCGCCGCCACGGGAATTGTCGCCGGTATCCAGGCCGCCCGCATTATCCTCGGGCAAGGGGCGATAGAGTTTCCCCGCGAGACCATCATAGGCAGCCTGTGCCATTACATTTCCACAGCTGATCCAGAGCATTTCCAGCCCATGAATGCCAATTTTGGCCTTCTCCAGCCCATTGACGGCCCCCGCGGCAAGATGGAACGGCGCCTTGCGCTCTCCAGTCGAGCCCTGAGTGTAATGAGAAAATTTGTGGAAATAGTCGAATCGGGGTTGTAGGAATTTTGGCACTATGATACAATCATGTTTTGAATGGGTGGACTTAGGAGCGGTGCGGAGAGTTGAGGGGGAAGATCGACGAGTTTCTACAATACCTAAGTGTTGAGCGGAATGCGGCTCAGCATACCCTGGCCGGCTACAGTCACGATATCGACTGTTTCCTGCACTTCGCGGAGGGCGTGCTCGGTCATGAGCCCGAGCCAGGCAATATCGACTCCCGGCTCATACGCGATTACATGGCCGACCTCAAGCGCAGAGGGTATGCGAGGTCGACGATTGCCCGCAGGATAGCCGCAGTCCGGTCGCTCTTCCGGTTCCTGGCCCGGAAGGGCTACGTTGAAAGCAACCCAGCCCGGGCTGTATCAATTCCCAAGGCAGGCAGGAGGCTCCCGAGGTTCCTCGATGTGGATGAGGTAAGGGCCCTTGTCGAGGCACCCGACGGGTCGACGTTGGGGTTGAGGGACCGGGCTATTCTCGAGACCCTCTACGCCACCGGGCTCCGCGTCTCTGAGCTCGTCGGGCTCGATACCGGTGACGTTGATATTCAGGTGGGGTACATAAGGGCGTTTGGCAAAGGGGCAAAGGAGCGGGTCGTGCCACTGGGGCGGATGGCACTGGTGGCTATCGGCAACTACCTCAGGTATTCAAGGCCTGTGCTTGCTGCAAGGTCCGGGGCCGGTGGTCGGTCCCGGCGCCGGTCCCCCCCGGCGGCACAGGAGGCGCTCTTCCTCAACAGGTTTGGTACCAGGCTTGGCGCCCGGAGCGTTGAGCGCATCGTTGACAAGTATATAACGGCTACAAGTCAAAGGCTCTCGGTCAGTCCTCACACCCTCAGGCACTCATTCGCCACCCACCTCCTGGATGGTGGGGCGGACCTGCGCGCTGTCCAGGAGCTCCTCGGGCATGTGAATATTTCTACAACCCAGATATATACACATGTAACAAGGGAAAGGCTCCGCGAGGTATATATGCGCGCACACCCCCGGGCGTAGCCGTTCTTTTACCAGGGCGCGGCCATTCTCTGCGGCCATTCTCTTATGAGAATACGAGAAGGCGAGGTGCCTTTTGTGATTCGCAGCACGACTGTGATAGCGGTGCGGCGTAACGGCCGGGTGGCCATGGCCGGGGACGGGCAGGTCACCTTTGGCAACACGGTGATGAAGCACGGCGCCCGCAAGGTAAGGCGTATATACGACGGCAACGTGCTGGCCGGCTTTGCAGGCGCGGCGGCCGACGCCTTTACCTTGTTCGAGAAGTTCGAGGGCAAGATAGAGGCCCACAGGGGCAACCTGCCGAGGGCTGCCGTGGAGCTTGCCAAAGACTGGCGGCTGGACAGGGCGCTCAGGAAACTGGACGCCTTCCTGGTTGTAGCAGACAGGGAGCACATCCTGGTCGTATCAGGGAGCGGCGATGTGATTGAACCGGATGACGGCATTGTAGCCATTGGATCCGGGGGGCCTTATGCCCTTGCGGCAGCCCGGGCCCTCATAGGGCACACCAGTCTCTCCCCGCGGGAAATAGTGGAGGAGGCAATGCGCATAGCAGCCTCTATCTGCATATATACCAACAACGAGATAACGGTGGAGGAATTGTAAGCGGCCGTTTCGCCGTATTCTGGTGTAAAAGGAGGACCGGGCAGTGGAGCTGACACCACGGATGATTGTGGCCGAGCTCGACAAGTACATCGTCGGGCAGGAGAGCGCCAAGAAGGCGGTAGCCATAGCCCTTCGCAACCGGCACAGGCGCAGGCTGCTCCCCCCTGGCCTTAGAGATGAGGTGCTTCCCAAGAACATCCTAATGATAGGGCCGACGGGCGTTGGCAAGACGGAAATAGCGAGGAGGCTTGCAAGGCTTGCAAATGCCCCCTTTATAAAGGTGGAAGCCACGAAGTTCACCGAGGTCGGCTATGTAGGAAGGGACGTGGATTCCATAATAAGGGACCTCTGCGAGGCCTCGATACGCATGGTCAAGGCGCAGAAGATGAGCCAGGTCTATCACAAAGCCGAGGCCATGGTCGAGGACAGATTGCTCGAGCTCCTTGTGCCGTTCCCTGACAGGCAGGGGGCTATAAACCCACTGGCTGCCCTGTTTGGCAACATTGGCTTTGCGCGCCAGGACGATCAGGAGTCCCAGGAAACCCGTGCCCGAGTCCAGGAGCAGCGAGCATTTATGAGGGAGAGGCTTCGCAAGGGAGAGCTCGAGGACATGATGGTAGAGGTGGAAGTCGAGGATAATTCTCCACCCCTGGTGGAGGTCTTTTCGGGGGCGGGTATAGAAGAACTGGGCATAAACATGCAGGACGTGTTCGGCGGGATATTGCCCAAGCGCAAGAAGAAGCGCAAGGTTATGGTGAGGGATGCTAGAAAGATCTTAGCCCAGGAAGAGGCCCAGAAGATGATCGACATGGATGAGGTGGTGGCGGAGGCCATCGCCAGGACTGAGCAAGACGGCATCGTATTCATCGACGAGATCGACAAGATCGCAGGTCGCGAGCATGGCGCCGGCCCCGACGTATCACGGGAGGGCGTGCAGCGCGACATCCTGCCCATTGTCGAGGGCTCGACCGTCGTCACCAAGCACGGGCCCGTCAAAACCGATCACATCCTGTTCATCGCCGCCGGCGCCTTTCATGTGTCAAAGCCGTCTGACCTCATACCCGAGCTCCAGGGACGGTTCCCGATAAGGGTTGAGCTCGAGCCCCTGACATATAAGGACTTCAAGCGCATCCTCACCGAGCCCGAGAATGCGCTGATAAGGCAATACCAGGCGCTCCTGGCCACCGACGGGGTAGAGGTGGTATTCAACGAGGACGGCATCGACGAGCTTGCGCGCATCGCAGACCAGGTCAACCAGGAAACAGAGAATATCGGGGCGAGGCGCCTCCACACCGTTATGGAGAAGCTCCTGGAGGACGTGTCTTTCAATGCGCCTGACGTGGAATGCCGCAAGGTGGTCATAGACCGGGACTATGTGCGGTCACGGCTGGAGCCCGTGCTCCGTAATCGCGACCTGAGCGGCTATATACTCTAGTTATATACCCTAGTCTCATTGCCAACACGACTTGGCTTCGCCATTAGCTGTGTCGGCCCGGGGCCGGCATATAGATAAGAGCTAATAAATAGACAAGCTCTGTGTGGGGATTGTTTACAAGGAGGATCCGTGTGATGGGAAGGCTTTTGGAGAGTACCAGACGAATCAATGAGTTCATCCAGGAATCAGGTCATTATGCTGCAGACTTCAAGGAGTTGATGGGGATACTCGCAGAAGAAGTGGAAGCAAACGCCTACCTCATAGACAGGGAAGGCAAAATCCTCGGGCATGGCTTTTCGGCAGGTTCTGAGTGCGAAGCGATGGGCTCATGCACTGCCGATGGCAATACATTCCCCAAGGAGTTTAATGATAAGCTCCTCAAGATGATAGAGACCTCGGAGAACATCAGCGAGACCGGGAGCGACTGCTTCCTGTGGCGAAACGTAGCCTGTCCTTTCCGCAATAAATTCCTCACCGTGGTGCCCATCTTCATCGGAGAGGAGAGGCTCGCCACATTGCTCCTCGTCCGTTTTGACCGGGAGTTTAGCGAGGATGACCTGGTGATCGCGGAACATACAGCGACGCTCGTAGGGATGGTGATCGTGAGGCTCAAATCCGAGAAGCTCCTGGAGGAAAGCCGCAAGCGGGCAGCAGTCCATATGGCCCTCGAGACCCTGTCTTATTCAGAGCAGGAGGCGGTTGAACACATCTTTGACGAGCTCAACGGCCAGGAGGGCCTCCTGGTTGCGAGCAAGATCGCCGACAAGGTCGGCATCACCAGGTCGGTTATAGTAAACGCCTTGAGGAAATTCGAAAGCGCCGGTGTGATCGAATCGCGTTCCCTCGGCATGAAGGGAACCTATATCAGGGTCCTGAATGACAAGCTCTTCGACGAGCTCGAGCGCTTGCGCGCACGATAGCTTGCAACACCAACATGCAAGATAGCGTTGATAAAGGGTGGGGCATGTGATATACTACGCTGTGATGTGACTACGCACGTCCCGGGAGATTGGTAGCGGTGCCCGCCTTGGCGGTTGAGGTGCGTCGCAGAGGTAGCGAAGCACCGGGCCTTAAGCGGGTCCTACCGGTCGACGAACGGGGCGGAGGCTAAACCAGGGTGGAGAGGAGGTGAGTGGATGGCGGTTGTGAGCATGAAACAGCTCCTGGAAGCAGGGGTACATTTCGGCCATCAGACTCGCCGCTGGAATCCCAAGATGGCGCCTTATATCTATACTGAGCGTAACGGCATCTACATTATCGACCTGCAAAAGACGGTCAGGAAGATAGAGGCTGCCTATGCTTTCATCAAAGAGGTCGCGATGAATGGTGGTGGGGTCCTCTTCGTGGGCACCAAGAAACAGGCCCACGATGCCGTAAAGGAGGAAGCCGAGCGCTGCGGGATGTACTACGTTAACGAGCGCTGGCTGGGCGGTACCCTTACTAACTTCCGGACCATCCGCAAGCGCATCGAGCGGCTGAAAACCCTCGAGCGCATGGCCGAAGATGGTTCCTTTGACGTGCTGCCCAAGAAGGAAGTCCTGGGATTGCACCGGGAAAAGCAGCGGCTCGAAAAGTATCTGGGAGGCATAAAAGAGATGGCCGACCTGCCGCAGGCACTTTTCGTGGTGGATCCGAGGAAGGAGAAGAATGCCGTAGCGGAGGCAAGGCGGCTGGAGATACCGGTCGTGGCCATCGTGGATACCAATTGCGATCCCGACGAAGTAGACTACGTAATACCCGCTAACGACGATGCCATAAGAGCCGTAAGGCTGATTACCTCCAAGATGGCAGACGCCGTTCTCGAGGGTAGAGAAGGCAGGGATGCGTTGATGCAGGAGCAGGTGGAAGAGCAGGGAGTAGGCATGGAGACTGGAGAGGTAACTGAGCTTGATATAGAGAGCGAGTACTCTCAGGTCGAGGAGGAAATACCGGAGATCACGCCGGAGGCGCTTGACATAAGTGAGGTCAATTCTCCGGGCGACCTTCTGGACCAGGGAGTCCAGAATAGCCGCTAGTCGCCTCTCTTAATTGTGACACCAGCTTTTTGCGGATGACGGAAGAGGGAGGTAACTCGGTTGGAGATAAGCCCGGCGGCAATCAAGGAGTTGCGCGAAAGAACAGGCGCAGGGGTCATGGATTGCAAAAAGGCCCTTGCTGAGACCAGCGGGGACATCGAAAAGGCCGTCACGTATCTCAGGGAAAAGGGGCTCGTCAAGGCGGCCAAGCGCGCGGGGCGAGTCGCAGCGGAGGGGATCATCGAATCCTATATCCACCTGGGCGGCCGCATAGGTGTGCTTGTCGAGGTAAACTGCGAGACAGATTTCGTGGCACGGACGGATGACTTCCGCAACCTGGCCCGGGAGATCGCCTTGCAGATAGCGGCCAGCCGCCCCCTGTTTGTCGACCGGACCCAGGTGCCGGCGGAGATGCTCGAAGAGGAAAAGAAGATCTATCGAGCGCAGGCCCTGGCCGAAGGCAAACCCGAGCGTGTTGTGGACAAGATCGTGGAGGGAAGGCTGGAGAAGTTCTTTCAGGAGGTATGCCTCCTTGATCAGCCTTATATAAGAGAGCAAGGCAAGACTATAAAGGACCTCATAGCCGAGGTTATCGCAAGAGTAGGAGAAAACATAACCATAGGACGTTTTGCAAGGTTCGAGGTGGGCGAAGGGAGTGCAAGGCCGTCCTGTGGCGGTGAAGATGAAGCACAGGCTTGAGAAGGGCCCGGTGATGGGGAGAACACCCGAAGTGGGTGTTCTCCCTGTCGCGTAGGCTGGGAATGAGGTTCTATACGATATGGACGTGCCAAAACCAAAATACAAGAGAGTCGTGGTCAAAGTCAGCGGGGAAGCCCTTGCCGGCGAGAAGGGCTATGGCATCGACCTCGACGTTGTCAGGCTGATAGCTACGGAAATCAAGGAAGTCCACGACCTTGGGGTAGAGATCGCAATCGTGGTAGGCGGCGGTAACATCTGGAGGGGTGCGGTGGCAGCCCGTTATGGGGTGGACAGGAGTACCGCAGATTACATGGGCATGCTGTCTACCATCATAAATGCCCTGGCGCTCCAGGATGCGCTGGAAAAGCTCGGAGCCGCCACCCGGGTCCAGACGGCGATAGAAATGAGGCAGATAGCCGAGCCGTATATCCGCAGGAGGGCGATCCGCCACCTGGAAAAGGGGAGGGTTGTGATCTTCGCCGGGGGCACCGGAAACCCATTCTTCTCGACCGATACCACTGCTGCCCTGAGGGCCGCAGAGATCGAGGCCGAGGTTATCCTTAAGGCCACCCGGGTAGACGGGGTCTATGATTCCGACCCGCTCGAGAATCCCAACGCAAAACGATTCGCGCGGCTGTCCTACATAGATGTGTTAAAACGCGGTCTTGGGGTAATGGACTCGACTGCGGCCTCTCTCTGCATGGACAATGGAATTCCCATTGTGGTCTTTAGCTTGACCCGCAGGGGCAACATCAAAAAGGCTATCGTCGGCGAGGATATCGGCACTATCATCGGGAGGGAGTAGCATGCCCATCGAAGATGTCCGACGAGCAGAGGAAAAGATGAAGGCCGTCATAGAGGCTACAAAGCGGGAGTTTAGCGCTATCAGGACCAGCCGGGCCAATCCGGCGATTTTGGAAAGGGTTACCGTGGAGTGCTACGGGGGGCTCTACCCCATCAACCAGGTCGCAACTATAGCTACACCCGAACCAAGGCTCCTGGTCATCCAGCCCTGGGACCGAAATCAGTTGCCGCACATCGAAAAGGCCATCCTGAAGTCCAATCTCGGCCTTACGCCTGTAAGCGACGGCAGCGTCATCCGAATCAGTCTGCCTCCGCTCACGGAGGAACGGCGCAAGGAGCTTGTGCGACTGACGCGCAAGCAGGCTGAGGACATGAGGGTAGCCGTGCGAAACATCCGGCGCGAGGCTAACGAGAGCCTCAAGTCAAAAGAAAAAGCCGGGGAGATATCAGAAGACGAGCTGAGACGCAGCCAGGAAGAGGTCCAAAGGCTTACTGACAAGTATATAGGTGAGATAGATGCCCTCCTCGAGTCCAAGGAGCAGGAGATAATGGAGGTCTGAGCTTTTCATATGATGCCGGACGTGATCTCCCTTGAGCTTGCTCGCGGGCTTGAAATGCTCCTCGTGACGGGCAAGCCGATCCGGGTGATCCTGGCCAGCCCGCCATCCGGTGGCACCGGCGCCCCGGGGCCCCTCAGGATAGTGAGGCAGCGAGAGACCGGCAATGAGGTAGAGCTTATAGTGGTGCGATCAATTGAAGGAGGTGCCCATAATGGCGCATGTAATCGGAAATGAGTGCACAAAGTGTGGGAGTTGTGCCGAGACCTGCCCGTTCGAGGCCATAAGCGAGGGAGAGAATTCTTACGTAATAGACCCGGACAAGTGCACTGACTGCGGGCTGTGTGCCGAGCAGTGCCCGGCACAGGCGATTAGAGAGGGATAATCAAGATATCTCATCCTCCATGTTGGGGGCGGCCGGCGGGCTATTTCGTGGTCTCGGGTAGCTTGCTGTGTCCGCCCCTCGACATGTCAGTTGGGGGCGTTTCCTTTGGGTTGGCACTCAATCCTTGCCAGAGTCCGGGCCCTTTTTGAGTTTCAAGGTGGCAAAGGGCCAGGCGCCGCCCGGGAGGGCCGGCCGCTTCCCGCAGGTCCGATCCCCTGTCATATAGCGATAATAATGGACGGCAACGGCCGGTGGGCTACAAGACGCGGCCTTCCCCG
The DNA here is from genome assembly GCA_012842565.1 of Bacillota bacterium. Classification (GTDB taxonomy): domain Bacteria; phylum Bacillota; class SHA-98; order Ch115; family Ch115; genus DUSO01. The sequence goes on along the minus strand of DUSO01000093.1, from coordinate 29,479 downwards.
TGTATTCGGCCACAGGCGCGGCGTGGAGCGTGTCAGGGAAGTTGCGACCTTTTGCGGGAAAGCCGGTGTCCGTTACCTCACGCTCTATGCCTTTTCGACCGAAAACTGGAGGCGCCCTCGGGAGGAAGTCGATGCACTCATGGGCATTCTCGAGGAGACGATCCGGAAGGAAGCCCGGGCCCTGGTGGAGAATAACGTGAAGGCAAAGGTCATCGGCGAACGGGAGGGCCTGCCGGCCTCGCTATGCCGGGCTATCGAAGAACTCGAGGCCAAGACGGCCGGGTGCACGGGACTTGTGTTGTGCCTCGCCATCAACTATGGAGGCCGGCGGGAGATCACAGGCGCGGTCCGCCGTATTGCAGGTAAGGTACGGGACGGGCTGCTCGAAGCTGATGCGATTTCCGAGGAGGTCATATCGAGCTACCTCTACACTGCGGGAATACCCGATCCGGATCTCGTCATCCGCACGAGTGGCGAGATGAGGATGAGCAACTTCCTTACCTGGCAGACGGTCTATTCTGAGCTATGGTTTACCAGGACCCTCTGGCCTGATTTTTCCACCAGGGAGCTTGCTGCCGCGATACGGTCCTACCAGTCCCGGGAGAGGAGATTCGGAGGACGCGGCAAGACCAGGGGGGAAAGCGATGTTTGTTAGGATAGTGTCCGGCCTCCTGGCCGCGGCTATTGGAGCATGGGCAATAATTGCAGGAGGGCTTCCGCTCCTGGCGGTCGCCATGGTGGTTGCTGTGCTTTCGAGCCGGGAGCTCTGCGATATCGCGAGAAACAGAGATATCCCGGCCAACACCTTTATCGCCGTGCCGGGGACGGCCCTGGCCGTGGTCGCCTCGTATTCAGGGCATTTTGATTACCTCCCGGCGATCTTCGCCGGCATAGTCATCTCGAGCCTGGTCGCACATATCGTATTCTACGGCACGAGGGCTGCTATTTCCGGGCCGGCTGTCACGGTAATGGCCTCATCATATATCGGGTGGCCCATAGCCTTACTGTTCCAGCTGAGAGGGGAGCCCCGCGATATAGGGGGCGCGTGGTTTACCCTCCTCGCCGTTGCCGTCGTGGTGGCCACCGACTCCGGGGCTTATTTCAGCGGCTTTGCCCTGGGCAGGACAAAACTCTGCCCGGCCATAAGCCCTAAAAAGACGGTGGAAGGGGCGCTGGGGGGACTTTTTTTCGGAATCCTTACGGGGGTGCTATTCAATCTCGTCGCGCCGCGATATGGCCTTCTCCGCCTTCCATGGAGTCATACGCTGGTCCTGAGCCTGCTTACATCGGTCTCGGGCGAAGCGGGAGACCTTGTTGAATCTGCGATCAAGCGGGACGCGGGCGTAAAAGACTCGGGCGTGTTCCTGCCGGGACACGGGGGCGCCCTTGACCGGTTTGACAGCGTCGTGTTTGGGATAGCAGTGGTATATTATTACGTAGTGATTTTTGGCCGCGCATAGTACATATCCCGTCCCCCGGGGGGAGCTTGAATTGAGCGATTCGACAAAGCTTATCTCTTTATGGATTATTACCGGCGCGGTGATATTCCTGGCGGCTCGTTACTTCTTGCCGCTTATGGGGCCTTTTCTCGCGGCGGCCTTGCTCGCATGCATAATCGACCCGGCGGTGACGTTTCTCGCGAGGAAGGCGAGGCTGAGCCGGGGGGTCGCGGCCCTGGTGGTGCTTACGGGGGTTATCGTGCTTGTATCCGCCGGCATAGTGATCGGCGCAGCCCAGATCTATGCCGAAATCGAGCAACTCTGGCGCTTGCTGCCCGCCTATGATGCTACCCTGACCCAGATCGTAAACAAGGTTATTGAAGAAGTTTCGCGCTTTTACAAGGAATTGCCTCCGCCGGTCCTCGAGGCCATAAGGCGAAACCAAAACAGGCTTTACCTCGCGGCGGAGAGTGTGCTCTCGGCCTTCATGAGCGCGCTGGCGGGCCTGCCCGCGCTGGGTGTCTTCATTGTCGTGTCTGTAATCGCGGCCTATTTTATGAGCCGGGACAAGGATGCGATTCTCGATTTCCTGCTGCGACTGGTCCCGGGGAGGCTCAAGGAGAGGGCCAGGTCGGCGCGGCTGGAGGTATTCCAGGCGACTGTCGGCTTTGTACGGGCACAAGTGATCCTTATCGCGATCACCACGGTAATCAGCATAATCGGGCTTGCTATCATCAGGGTGAGATATGCCTGGCTCTTGGGCATCCTGGCAGGCATCTTCGACTTCATACCGGTTGTAGGACCCGGGACCATCTTTGTGCCCATGATGGTCTACTATTTTTTCATAGACAGGATCTGGGCGGCAATCGTGCTGGCAGGGATCATGGTGGTGACGTTTATCGCGCGCAGGATAGCGGAGCCCAAGGTTCTCGCCGCCGGGATCGGGCTGCACCCGCTCGCGGTATTGATCTCGATATACATCGGGGCACGGCTGTTCGGGGCCCTCGGCTTCATAATCGGGCCCCTTGTCGCGGTGATAATCAAGGCCGTGGTCAACGCCGGCATCCTGCCGCTCTTGCCAAAGGAATAGGGTAGTCTTGATGGAGAAAAAGGGCGTTGTCATTCTTGGTTCAACGGGATCAATCGGCAGGCAAGCACTCGAGGTAATTGAAAACTTGAGCGACCGGTTCAGGGTCGTTGCCATTGCAGCAGGGACCAATGTGGATTTGCTTGCGGCCCAGGCCGCAAGGTTGCGGCCGGCCAGGGTGGTCATTGCCGAGAAGAGACTCTACGGTGACCTTGTGCGAAGGCTCGAAGGCTATCCGGGGATGGAGGTCCTTTCTGGTGAAGAGGCAGTAGCGGATTCGGCACAGTACCCCGGCGCTGACATAATATTGAATGCGATTGTCGGCATAAAGGGCCTTGTGCCAACCCTTCGGGCGCTATGCGCCGGAAAAACGGTCGCGCTTGCCAACAAGGAGACGCTGGTGGCAGGCGGGGAACTGGTCATGAAGGAGGCCAGGAAGAGCGCTGCCAGGATCATCCCCGTGGACAGCGAGCACTCGGCGATCTTCCAGTGCCTCCAGGGCCAGGACATATCCAGTGTCAAGACGATACACATCACCTCTTCCGGGGGGGCGCTGCGTGATTGCCCGTTGAGAGACCTGGCGAGTGTGACCCCGGAGGATGCGTTAAGGCATCCCACATGGAACATGGGCGCCAAGGTCACCATCGATTCCGCAACCCTGATGAACAAGAGCCTCGAGCTCATCGAGGCCAGGTGGTTGTTTGACATAAGCCCCGGGGACATCAAGATATGGATCCACCCGCAGAGCATCATTCATTCCATGGTGGAATTCAAAGACGGGGCCCTGCTCGCCCAGCTCGGCATGCCCGATATGAGGTTGCCCATACAGTATGCCCTGACTTTTCCCGAGAGGCTCCCCGGGATTGCGAGGAGCCTGGATCCTGCGACAATGGGGCCGCTTACCTTTACACCCCCCGATGAACTGCGCTACCCCGCCTTGAAGATCGGCTATTACGCATGCAGGGCCGGGGGCACGATGCCGGCCGTGATGAATGCAGCCAATGAGGAGGCAGTAAAGCTCTTTCTCGCCCGGGAGATCGGGTTCCTCGAGATTGTCAACCTGGTCGAAAAGGTGATGGAGGGGCATAATACTGCAGTGGTCGAATCGGCGGATTCCATTCTCTCGGCCGATAGCTGGGCGAGACGGAAGGTCAGGGAATACCTCGGCCACCGTTGAAGGTCCGGGAATGCTGCGGCTACCATTGACTGCGGCCATCATTGAGGGGAGTTGAGTTGGGTGCTCTTGACACTACTTTCCTTTATCCTGGTATTCAGCCTGTTTGCATTTGTACACGAACTCGGGCATTTCGTAGCAGGGAGGGCCTGTGGCATAAAGGTGCTCGAGTTTTCCATAGGGTTCGGGCCGAGGTTTTTCAAGACAAAGCGCGGCGGCGTGATCTATTCGCTCAGGCTCTTGCCGCTTGGCGCATTTGTGAAGTTTGCCGGGCTCGACCGGCCGGAGGATCCTGCTGAGGATATCCCCGAAAATGACCCCGCGAGCTTCAGGAATAAACCCATATGGGCCCGGATCGCAACCGTCCTTGCCGGGCCGCTTATGAATTTCATCGCTGCTGTTGTAATATTTGCGGTGGTCTTCATCGCAATCGGCGTACCGGCCACCATGATCAAGGACGTGGAACCCGGGCGCCCGGCGGCCGCAGCAGGGATGCTCCCCGGCGACAGGATCGTCGAGGTGGCGGGCAGGCCGGCAAGGGGAATAGGCGAGGTCCGGGAGAGGATAATGTCGAGCCCGGGCCGGGAAATCATGGTAGTGGTGGAGAGAGACGGGCGGCGCGTCCCGCTCCGGATAACCCCTGAGAGAGACCCTTCTACCGGGAGCGGCCTTATAGGGGTCACACTCCAGGAGGTATGGGGCCCTGCGCCGGTGAGGGAATCACTTGCCTATGCGTGGAGCTTCACACGCAGCGTTGCCAGCGGCCTGGTGCGAGCCCTTGCGAGAATGGCCACCGGACGGATGAAGCCGGATGTCGCAGGCCCGATCGGCATCGCCCAGATGGTTGGACAGACGGCGAGGCTCGGCCTGACCAACCTCCTGTTCCTTACAGCCGTTCTCAACGTCAACCTTGGGATACTCAATCTCTTGCCGATCCCCATCCTGGACGGGGGATGGATCATAATGCTCCTCTTCGAGGCAATAAGACGAAGGCCACTGACCGAAAGCCAGGAGACCCTGGCCCGCCTGATAGGGCTTGCTGTCATAGGCCTGATAATCCTGTTTGCCACAGCAAGCGATATCGCAAGGCTCTCCTCGGGGCTCAGGGGCTAGGTCAGCGGGGGAGGCGGTGCGATTTCGATGCCGGGCGTCGAAAGGCGTATGACTCGCCAGGTAAAGGTCAGGAATGTGCTTATCGGAGGCGGAGCGCCCATCAGCGTACAATCGATGACCAAGACAGATACGAGGGATAGGGAGGCCACCCTTGCCCAGGTGCTGCGACTCACAGAAGCAGGGTGCGATATCGTCCGCCTTGCCATTCCCGATGAAGATGCCGCCAGATCCCTCGCGTGGATAAGGAAGCATACAGATGCCGCGCTTGTGGCGGACATTCATTTTGACTACAGGCTAGGGCTCCTGGCCATCGAGTCTGGTGCTGACAAGATAAGGGTAAACCCCGGAAATATCCCGCAAAGAGGCCTCAAGGAGCTTGCCGCAGCCTGCAGGGCCAATGGAGTCCCAGTGAGAGTCGGGGTGAATTCCGGGTCCATCGCAAGGGAGATACTGTCCAGGCACGGGGGCCTTACCGTAGCTGCTCTTGTGGAGAGCGCTCTCCAGGGAGTGAGACTGGTCGAGGATGCCGGTGTGACGGACATAGTGATCTCTCTCAAGGCCACGGATCCCCTCATGACCATCCAGGCTTACCGGGAGATTTCAAATCTGACAGACCGCCCGCTTCACCTGGGACTCACAGAGTCAGGGGCCCCGAGATCCGGCACTGTCAGGTCTGCGGTCACCCTCGGGGTACTCCTGGCGGGGGGCATAGGTGACACCATAAGGGTTTCACTTACAGGCGACCCTGTCGAGGAAGTAAGGGTGGGCCTCGCCATCCTGCGGTCGCTCGGGCTCCGCGAGGGAGGAGTAGAGATCATCTCGTGCCCGACCTGCGGCAGATGTAGCATCGGGCTGGACAGGCTCGCCGGCATTGCATCCGAGGTCGAAAGAGGGGTCTCGGGCATCCGCGCACCCCTTAAAATCGCCATCATGGGGTGTGAGGTGAATGGCCCGGGTGAAGCCCGCGAAGCAGATGTCGGGCTTGCAGTGGGGCGCGGCAGGGGACTCCTGTTCGTCAGGGGGAAGCCGGTAAGACAGGTGGACGAGAAAGAGTTTGTAAAGGCCATCCTCGATGAAGTAAGGAGGATTGTGCCGCCGGAGGAGGGGTAGTTTGACGGAGGACGTCCGTTATCCACGGGTCGGGGTGGTAATACCGGCCTACAACGAGGAGGGCACGGTAGAATCAGTGATCCGTGCCGCTCTCTCTGTGACTCCTGATGTAACCGTGATAAGTGACGGTTCCACCGATGCCACCGCCGACGTGGCGCGCAAGGCCGGGGCAAGGGTGATAGAATTCCCGGTCAATCGCGGCAAGGGGGCCGCCATGCAGGAAGGCATGGATTCAAGCCCGTGTGATGTCATCGTGTTCCTGGACGGGGACCTGTTAGGCCTCGAGCCTCGCCATATCCGTGAGCTCATGGCGCCGGTCCTGGATGGCAGGGCGGACATGGCAGTGGGGGTATTTCGCAGCGGAAGGAAGGCGACGGATCTAGCACAGAGGATATCCCCGTGGCTATCGGGACAGAGGGCCATAAGGCGGGAGGCTTTCAAAGATATTGACCTGAGAGACGCCCGTTTTGGGGCGGAAGTGGCACTCACGGACTATGCGCGCCAGCGTGGTGCCCGCGTGGTCATGGTCCCCCTCTATAACGTGACGCACCGCATGAAGGAGGAGAAAAGGGGCGTAATCCCCGGGGTGATACAGAGGGCCAGGATGTATGCCGATGTCATAAGGCGGATTGCGTCCCGGGGCCGGGACTGATTTTGTGCTTGCAATTTGGACATTTACTGTGTTATACTCGTTTTAGAGTCCTTCCGGAGGCATTCGCTTCGTTTTGTGTTGATACCTTGGAGTGGGGAAACCCACTCTTTAATGTTGTATGTGCGGAACACGAATTAACGAGGGCTGTGCGGGTAAAGCAGGATCCGCAAGTCAATCAGGACCTGCGAGTCCGATAAGCCGTTCTCAGGGAGGCCAGGGGATGAAAAGCGATAAGATTGAAAAGATCGTCTTCGACCTCGCAGAGCCGGTCGCGAGGGATAGGGGCTGTGAATTGGTGGATGTCCAGTACCTGCGGGAAGCAGGCGAATGGTTTCTACGGGTCTATATCGATAAGCCCGGCGGGGTTTCCATAGATGACTGCGGGGCCATCAGCGAGGAGCTGGGGCGCAGGCTCGACCGCGTAGACCCGATCCCGCATAGCTATATACTGGAGGTTTCTTCCTCAGGTGAGAAGCCGCTCCGCAAGGACGAGGAGTTTGACAAGTTCGCCGGGCGCATGGTACTCATAAACACGTTCTCGCCCATAGACGGGAAAAAAGTTTTCCAGGGGCGCTTGGCCGGCCTTGTAGACGGCAAGGTGAAGATCAACGTGGAGGGAGCCGCTGTGGACATCCCCCGCGACAAGATCAGCAAGGCACGATTGGTGGTGGAGGATGAAGTCCATGAACCTTGAGGTCGTAGAGGCGTTTCAGCAACTCGAAAGGGAAAAGGGAATAAAGAAGGATGCACTCATAGCTGCCCTGGAGACGGCTCTCGTGTCTGCCTTTAAGCGAAACTTCGGGTCGGCCCACAGTGTCCGGGTGGACGTTGACCCGGATACCGGGGAGATACGGGTCTTCGCCAGGCGCAACGTCGTCGAGACCGTCAGGGATCCCCGGGTGGAGATATCGCTTGCCGATGCTCTGGCCATCGATCCAAACTACGTAACCGGCGATGTGGTCGAAACCGAGGTGACCCCCAGGGATTTTGGCCGCATAGCCGCTCAGACCGCCAAGCAGGTGGTCATGCAAAAGATCCGCGAGGCCGAGCGAGGGGTTATCTACGAGGAATACAGCAATCGTGAGGGCGACGTGATCACCGGCGTTGTCCAGCGTCACGAGGGGCGAAACGTCATCATCGACCTTGGCAGGGTAGAGGCAGTGATGCCGCCCTCCGAGCAGATCCCCAGGGAGGCTTACGCTCAAGGGGACCGCTTGAAGGTGTACATCATGGAAGTGCGTAAAACCCCGAGAGGCCCCCAGGTGCTGGTCTCCCGGACCCACCCGGGACTCCTCAAGAGGCTCCTGGAGCTGGAGGTACCCGAGGTCTTCGATGGGGTTGTCATCATAAGGCAGATAGCCAGGGAGGCGGGGGTGAGGTCCAAGGTTGCGGTGAGCACCAGTGACGAAAACGTCGACCCGGTCGGCGCATGCGTCGGGCCTCGCGGGCTCAGAATCCAGAAGATCGTGCACGAACTCAAGGGCGAGAAAATAGATGTCATAGAATGGCGTGAAGCGCCGGAGGAATTTGTCGCGAATGCCCTAAGCCCGGCCCGTGTCAGCGGGGTCATCATAGACGAGGAGACCAAGTCGGCCCGCGTGATCGTTCCGGACAACCAGCTGTCTCTGGCTATCGGCAGGGCGGGGCAAAACGCCCGCCTTGCAGCCAAGTTGACCGGGTGGAGGATCGATATCAAGAGTGAATCACAGGCGCTGGAGCTTCCCTCTCCCGTGGAGCCTGCAGCCGGAGAGGCGACACATCCTGTAACGGAGGAGGCGATTTCGCCTGCAGCCGGTGAGGAGGAGCCTTTAGAGCCTGTCATGCCTCGAGACTCCGCGGTAGGCGCGGGTTCGACAGAACTCGAGGAAACCGTTGAACCTGTGGGACACGAGGAAACCGTTGAACCGGTGAAACATGAAGAAGCCGTCGAACCCATGGAACACGAGGAACCCGGGGAGGCGACCGAGGCCCGGGGTGGGGACGACACCGTCGGGCACCCGGAAGATGCCGGCAAGCCTGTCAAACCCAAGGATAAGAAGAAAGGGAAGAAGAGGCTTGCCGGAGATCAGGACGAACTAGAGGTCTCCCCCGGCCCACCGAAGAAGAAGGCGAAATCCAGGGGTAAGATAAGGGTCGACGACCTGGTTGATGAATTGGCAGATGATGAGGAAGACATTTTCTGATGGCATGGTGATTGGAGGGGAGGCCCGGTGCCAAAGGCAAAGAAACAACCGAGGGTCAGGAAGGTTCCCCAGCGGACCTGCGTGGGGTGCCGCAGCGTCAGGCCCAAGCGGGAACTCATCCGCGTGGTGAGGACCCCCGGAGGCGATCTCGTGCTGGATCCAACCGGCAAGCTATCCGGGAGGGGAGCGTACCTATGCCCGGATACCACGTGTCTCCGGTCTGCACTGGCAAAGGGAGGAATAGCGAGTGCGCTGGGCACCTCACCCTCTGAGGAACTCATCTCTCGCCTCGAGGAGGAACTGAGACGCCGTCAAATAGCTGCGGTACAGCAAGAGAGAAAGACAGCAGGAGGTGGTAGCGTAGATGGCGAAAACTCGAGTCTATGAGCTTGCAAGGGAGCTGCACAAAAACAGCAAAGAGATACTTCAACTCCTGGAGGACTCAGGGGTACATGGCAAAAACCATATGAGTGCCCTTGAAGATAATGTTGTCAGATTTATCAAAAATAGATTTGCCGAGATGGAGGGCAAGGCGCCGGCAAAAAAGGAGGCCCGTGCTGAGCAGGGCAAGGACGAGGAGATGGAGGACAGGGCCCGTGCCGTCATGCGCACGATAGCTTCCAGCCGTCCGTCAGCGAGAAATCTGCCGGATATCCTGCCGCAGCGGTCTCATCCCCGGGATTTCCAACGTGCCCGGGATCTCCAGCGCGGCCAGGATTTTCAGCGTAACCGGGACTCCAGGCCTCGTGGCGACGTCAACCGGGGCGTTGGCGCCCAACGCCTTGACGCCCAGCGTCCAGCGACTCTAAGGCCTACTCCGGGTGCTGCCCAGAAACCTGTCGTAAGCCGGCTCGGGTTCCCGGCTCGACCGGCGGGACAGGCAGGACAGGCGGGACAGGTAGGTGCCGCAACGCAGAGGCCTGGCGGGCATCCAGGCTCCGGCGCGCGTCCGGCGGAGCCGGCTGCCAGGAAACCGGGGCAGGGCCAGCAGGCCCCGGTCGGTCGTGTACCCCAGGCGCCCGCCCCGACTCCCGTAAGGCCGGCAAAGCCGGTGACCGGGGATAAGGAGCAGGCTACCACCCAGATGCCGGTCCAGACGCCGGTAAAGGTCCCGGAGGCGAGCAAGAAAGGGCCAGCCGCCGCTACCCGACCGGAACCTGCACCGGTGCCCGTGGCCGCGCCCGTAACCGCAAGAGAGGGCCAGCTTGCTGCGCCGCATGCCGGCGAGTTGCACGCCGGGAAGCTTCGCGACGAGGTGAGTTCTGAGAAGGCAGGGCAGCCGACGGCACCCAGGGCGGAAGGTCGTGAAAAGCGGCCCAAGGCTACTCCACGGGTCGTCTCGCAGGGCGCAGCCCTCAGGCCCGAAGCCAAGGCAGCCAAGGGCAAGAAGCCCCAGGCCCGGGTCGGGGACCGTGTCTCCCGGGTTGTCGGTGAGCGGCTTGCCCGGCATAGACAGGTGGAGCAGCCGGCAAAGCCAGTAAGGAGAAGGGAAAGGCCCCAGCGTGAACACAAGATAGTCATCCCGGAGACGATAACCGTCAAGGAACTGGCCGAGAAGCTCGAAGCCCCTGCCTCTGACGTCATAAAGACGCTGATGGGCATGGGTGTCCTCGTGACTATAAACCAGGAGATAGACTATGATACGGCGGCTGTCGTGGCTGACGAGTACGGGTTTGAGACCGAACGCCCCAGTGAGAAAGAGGCGCGCGAATTCGGCATAGAGGACCTGCCGGACCCGCCGGAAACCCTCAAGCCACGGCCTCCTGTGGTCACCATAATGGGTCATGTCGACCACGGCAAGACGTCGCTCCTCGACGCCATACGCGAGACGAATGTAACGGCCCAGGAGGCGGGAGGGATAACTCAGCACATAGGCGCTTACCAGGTCGAGCTAAAAGGCAAGAAGATCACTTTCATAGATACACCGGGCCATGAGGCCTTCACCGAAATGAGGGCGAGAGGCGCCCAGGTGACCGACATTGCAGTCCTGGTCGTCGCGGCCGATGACGGCGTCATGCCGCAGACCGTTGAAGCGCTGAACCATGCGAGAGCCGCGAACGTGCCTATTATCGTTGCCATAAACAAGATAGATAAGCCAAATGCGCAGCCCGACCGGGTGCGCCAGCAACTCAGCGACCTCGGGCTCATCCCTGAAAGCTGGGGCGGGGATACGGTGATGGTTGAGGTATCGGCGGTGAGGAAGCAGGGTATCGAGGACCTCCTCGAGATGATCCTGCTGGTGGCTGAGATGCGCGAGCTAAAGGCTAATCCCGACCGCCCTGCCAGGGGGACTGTCATCGAGTCTCAGCTTGACAAGGGCCGCGGTCCGGTGGCTACCGTCCTTGTCGAGAAGGGTACTCTCAGGATTGGGGATGCTATAGTCGCGGGTGAGGCATCCGGCCGCGTGAGGGCCATGTTGGACTACAGGGGCAATCCTGTGATCGCTGCCGGGCCCTCGATGCCTGTAGAGGTCCTCGGACTGTCGGAGGTGCCGAACCCTGGGGACATTATGACTGTTGTACCGGACGATCGTCTTGCCAAGGAGCTTGCCGAGAGGCGGCAGGACCGCAAGCGCGCGGAAGAAATACAGGCAGCCCGCAGGCTGAGCCTCGAGGATGTCATGAAGCATATCAAGGAGGGCGAGATCAAGGAACTCAACCTCATCATCAAGGGCGACGTGCAAGGGTCCGTCGAGGCCCTCAAGCAGGCATGTACAAGGCTCAGCACCGATGAGGTCAAGGTGAACGTCATCCACAGTGGGGTCGGCGGCATTACCGAGAGCGACGTCATGCTGGCCTCGGCGTCCCGCGCCATCATCATAGGATTCCAGGTACGTCCGGACGCCAACGCGCGGAAGACTGCCGAGCGCGAGGGTGTAGACCTGAGGACTTATAGTATCATTTATGATGCTACCGCCGATATCAAGGCGGCGATGGAGGGGCTGCTGGAGCCTGAATACCATGAGGTACAGGTAGGCAGGGCCGAGGTAAGGGCCACGTTCAAGGTGCCCAAGGTTGGCACGATCGCCGGCGTCTACGTTGTTGAAGGGAAGATCACCCGGGACGCCAATGTGCGGGTAGTCCGGGACCAGGTCGTGATATACGAGGGCAAGGTTGCGTCGCTCAAGCGCTTTAAGGATGATGTGCGTGAGGTACCTGAGGGTTTTGAATGCGGGCTTGGCATCGAGAACTTCAACGATGTCAAGGAAGGCGACATAATCGAGGCATTCCGGGTCGAGGAGGCCAGACGCGAGCTTTAGGGGGAAGAGCGGGTATGGTAGTCGGGATACTGACTGCTCAGCTCTACATTGGTGGTGCTAATTCCCTCAAGGACAAGCGACGGGTGGTAAAGAGCTTGATCGACCGCATAAGAGTGAGACATAACGTATCCATCGCCGAGGTCGATTCCCAGGATACGTGGAGGAAGGCCGTCGTCGGCGTCGCCTGCGTCTCCAACAGCTCCAGGCATGCAAACAGCATCCTGTCATCCGTCGTGGACGATCTCAACCGTGAGACGGAGGCGGTCTTGGCTGATTACTCACTGGAGATCGTCTAGAAATTGCAGAGCTAGCAAGAGCAAATGCAGGGAAAGCGAGGGTCTGGTGGTACCATGGCAAGGCTGAGAGCCGATAGACTGGCACAGCTTATAAGGGATGAGGTCAGCGACATCCTGCAGAGGGGGCTCAAGGATCCCAGGCTTGGCTTTGTCAGCGTGACGGACGTCGAGGTCTCGGGCGACCTGAGTCACGCCAAGGTGTTCGTAAGCCTGATGGGGACCGAGGAGGAAGAGGCGGCCTCTCTCCAGGCACTCGAGAGCGCTACCGGCTTCATCAGGACCGAGCTTGCCAGGAGGATCAGGCTTCGACGCGTGCCGGAGATCGTCTTCAAGCCCGACAGGTCTATCGCCCGTGGGGCCAGGATATTCCAGCTGCTGTCTGAAATAGCAAAAGAGAAAAGGGAAGGGGAACCTTGAGGAGCCATGTCGGGACTGGCGGAGGTCTTAGATGCACTGAATAATCACTGCAGTTTCCTAGTTGCCTGTCATATATGCCCGGACGGTGACGCTATCGGGTCCCTTGTGGCGTTGAAGCTCGCCCTTGCCAGGCTTGGCAAGAAGGTCCTTGCTGTTTGCCCCGACGAGATCCCCGGCCAATATGCTTTCCTGCCGGGGGCCGACGAGATAATGAAGCCCGACGAGGTCCGCTCGCGTCCCGAGGTGGTTGTGGCCCTGGACGCAAGCGACATGGAGCGGCTCGGCGCCGTGTCAGACCTCGTGGCCAGGTGGTCTTGCCCGGTGGTGAATATCGATCACCATGTGACGAATAATTGCTACGGGCACTATAATTATGTGGTGCCGGACGCGGCAGCTACGGGGGAGCTGGTCTACCGGGTGATCGACGGGCTCAGAGTCGACATGAAGGGCGACATAGCTACATCCATCCTCACCGCCATCATGTCTGACACCGGTTCCTTCAGGTACTGCAATACGACCAAGACGAGCCTGGTCATTGCAGCCGAACTCGTCGAGCTTGGCGCGAGACCGTCGCATATAGCCGAACACATATTCGAGACGCGCTCGTACGGCAGCATAAAGCTGCTCGGCAAGGTGCTGGACGACCTCCACCTGACGATCGACGGCAAGGTGGCCTGGGCCGAGATTTCAAGGGAAGACATGGAACGGTTTGGGGTCCTTGAGGCCGAGACCGAGGGTTTCATTAACTATGCCCGGATGGTGAAGGATATCCGTATAGCCCTGCTCTTCCGCGAGGGGCTCGACGGGCGGATACACGTAGGTTTTCGTTCGCGCGGAGGCGTGGACGTGTCTCAAATAGCTCTACTATTCGGTGGCGGCGGCCACTCCATGGCCGCCGGGTGCACGGTGGACGGCCCGATGCAGCGAGCAAGGACCGAGGTCCTGCATGCCGTGGAGAATGCCCTGAAAGATGCCGGTCCCGGCGGGGCGAATAGCGGGAGGATGGGCGAGTGCCGCGAGCCTTCGACGGAGTTGTGCCAGTCATCAAACCCCCTGGAATGACCTCTCATGATGTTGTCGCCTTCGCCCGGAGGTTGTTGGGGATACGGGAAGTAGGCCACGCAGGCACCCTCGATCCTGATGCGGCGGGGGTGCTTCCGCTGCTGGTCGGACGGGCTACCAAGATACTTCCCTTCCTCCAGGAGGTACCAAAGTCATACAGGGCCGAGATGGTCTTCGGCATCTCTACTGACACCATGGATGCGTCAGGGAGGGTAACCGCCGTAAATCGGGATTTCAGGATCCCCCGGGCCCGGCTCATGGACGCCTTATATCATTTTACCGGCGAGATCGAGCAGGTGCCGCCGATGGTCTCGGCAGTGCATTATAAAGGCAGGCGCCTTTATGAGCTTGCCCGGGAGGGCAGGTCGGTCGAGCGCCCGGCCAGGGTTGTCCGGATATTCAGCCTGTCCGTGTTTGACTGGGGCCCGGTTGGCGAATGGATTGAGCCAGGCGATACCGTAACACTGGACATCAGGTGTTCGACAGGGACATATGTACGGTCCCTGGTCGACGATATCGGCCGGGAGCTCAGCTGCGGCGCCTGCCTGTCATTCCTGGTACGTACGGAGTCCGCCGGGTTTGCGCTTATAGATTCCTTGACCCTCGAAGAGCTCGGCGCCATGTTGGGGTCGGGCAAGGCCGGAGATGTTCTCGTGCCTTTATCGCAGGCCTTGAGGCACATACCGACGATAGCGCTCAGGGATAGCGAGGTCGGACCGGCCACCCACGGCTCCCCGATCCGCCTTAGAGAAGACGATGAAAGGGTAGGGGGTTTATGCGACCTCGACAGGGTGAAGTTGACCTCGGGCGACACGGTCATAGCGATATCGAGGCTTTATAGGGTCCCCGGGGGTTTTGTCATCCGGCCGGACAGGGTCCTGCACCAGGGTTAGCATTCTCATATGCTACTTTCAACCTTATTCTATGAACCGCGGTAAGCTATACATCAACACAGGACCTCGGAGGGTTTTCGATGGAAGTCGTGTATTCAAGAGAGGCGGCAAGGGACGCCCTGGCGGGCAGGGCGAGCGCTGTAGCCCTTGGTATGTTTGACGGCATCCACCTGGGTCATAAGTCGGTGTTACAGAGGCTCATGTCCATCTCGCGGCGGCAATCCCTGCTTGCGGTGGTAATGACATTCGACCGCCACCCGGTCTCTGTCCTCACCGGTGAGAATGTGCCGAGCATCATAAGCCCTCAGGAAAAAATCCGCCTGATAGGGGAGTTCGGCGTAGACCTCCTCATATTCTGGCCCTTTGACATGGTGCTTGCGAACAAGTCCTGTGAGGAATTCGGGAAGGAAATCCTCAAGGAGACGTTGAATGCCAGGGCGGTGGTGGTCGGCTATAATTATACCTTTGGCGCGGGCGGACGGGGCACGCCTTCTGACTTGAGCAATATGGGGGCATCCCTGGGGTTCAAGACGTACGTTGTTCCCCCCACGCTGGTGGACGGCAGGCCTGTTGCCTCCACTGAGATAAGGAATCTCCTGGCGTCCGGGCGCGTGCGCGAGGCGATCTCGTTCTTGGGGAGGCCATTTTCGATATCCGGGAGAGTCATAGCCGGGCACGGGAGAGGGCGGGCCCTGGGTTTTCCCACGGCCAACTTGGTGATCCCCCCTGGCATGGTGCAGCCGGCAAATGGCGTGTATACGGTGGAGGTAAGAGTCGGGGGCCGCATGCTCCCCGGGGTGACCAACGTCGGGTTCAGGCCCACGTTCGGCGAAGAGAACAAGACCGTGGAGGTTCACATCCTGGATTCGGACTTGGACCTCTATGGCAAGGAGATCACAGTATACTTCATTGAAAAGATCCGTGATGAGACGAAGTTTCACTCGCCTGGTGAGCTTGCCAGGCAGATCGCCTCGGACGTTATGACGGCAAGAAACATCCTTGCTGTGACTCGCAGGATATGGTACAATGGGCGTGGCCTTGAAACCTCTTGCTAGGATGCCCGACCCTCCGACGGGCGCCTTGGCAAGAGGGGATGGGATATGGATTAAGGAGGTGGGACGGCATGGCATTGCCGTCAGAAGAGAAGCAAAAGATAATAAGCGATTTTAGGCTTCACGAGGCTGACACAGGCTCGCCGGAGGTACAGATTGCCCTGCTCACCCAGCGTATCAACGATCTTACCGAACACCTCAGGCTGCACAAGAAAGACCACCATTCCCGGAGGGGGCTCCTGAAGATGGTGGGGCAGCGGCGCCGCCTTTTGAATTACTTGATGGAGAAGGACATTGAAAGGTACCGGGCACTGGTGAGCAGACTAGGGTTGAGGAAATAGGGGGAACGGCTGGCCGGTCCCCTATTTGTGTATCAGGTTACCCCTCAGTCGTTGCATTACATGTGAATACAGGAGGCTAGGAACTTCATGCAGCAGTGCCTGGAGATGATGCTTTACGGACGCAAGCTTTCCCTCGAGACAGGCAAGGTTGCAAGGCAGGCCAACGGGGCCGTGCTGGTGCGTTATGGAGATACGGTCGTCTTGGTCACCGCCTGCGCATCCAAGGAACCGAGGGAGGGCATCGACTTCTTCCCGCTGGTGGTAGACTACGAGGAAAGGCTCTATGCAGTCGGCAAGATCCCCGGAGGCTGGATAAAGCGAGAGGGCAAGCCCAGTGAGGCGGCAGTACTCTCCGCCAGGATGATAGACAGGCCCATCCGCCCTCTTTTCCCTCAAGGGTTCCGCAACGACGTCCAGATCGTGGCCACCGTCCTTTCGGTAGAACACGACAACGTCCCGGACATACCGGCCCTGATCGGTGCCTCTGCCGCGCTCACCATATCTGATATCCCATTCGGGGGACCGATTGGCGGGGTGCGTGTCGGCAGGGTGGATGGCAAATTCGTAATCAATCCCACTGTTGAGCAGGTCGAGCGCAGTGACCTCTCCCTTGTGGTGGCCGGAACGAAGGATGCCATCCTCATGGTTGAGGCCGGGGCCCGCGAGGTGCCGGAGTCGGTTATCATCGATGCCATCATGTTTGGGCACGAGGCAATAAAGGATATAATCGCCCTGCAGGAAAGACTTCAGGCAGTGGCCGGCAAGCCCAAGGCTCCTGTGGTGATCTTCGAAGTCAACGCAGATATCGAAAAGCGCGTCCGGGAACTCGCGCAAGACCGGTTGAGAGACGCGATAAGGGGTCCGGATAAACTTGCCCGTGAAGAGCTGATCGAATCCATAAAGCAGGACGTAGGACTCACCCTCAAGGAAGAGCTCCAGGACCAGTTCGAGCTGTATGAGAAAGACATCAAGACCGTGCTGGAGAAGATCGTAAAGGAAGAGGTCAGGTCGCTGATCATAAACCATAAGATCCGTCCTGACGGCCGCGCGCTTGACGAAATAAGGCCCATCTCATGTGAGGTCGGGGTATTGCCGCGGGTACATGGTTCCGGCCTTTTCACCCGCGGGCAGACCCAGGTGCTCACGACGCTTACCCTCGGGGCCATCGGGGAGGAGCAGATGCTCGAAGACCTGACGGAGGAAGAATCCAAACGCTACATCCACCACTACAACTTCCCCCCGTACAGCGTCGGAGAGGTGCGTCCTATCCGGGGGGCCGGACGCCGCGAGATAGGCCACGGAGCCCTGGCCGAGCGGGCCCTTTTCCCTGTGATACCTGACGAAAAGACCTTTCCCTATACCATCCGCCTTGTGTCAGAAGTGCTCGAGTCCAATGGTTCCACCTCTCAGGCCAGCGTGTGCGGGAGCACGCTCGCCCTCATGGACGCGGGCGTGCCGATTACAAGGCCTGTCGCCGGGATAGCCATGGGACTCGTCAAGGAGGGTGATACCGTAGCCATCCTTTCCGACATTCAGGGGATCGAGGACGCCCTGGGGGACATGGATTTCAAGGTAGCCGGCACGGAGGTCGGAGTCACCGCCATCCAGATGGATATCAAGATACAGGGCATATCTAAAGATATACTGGAAAAGGCCCTCGAGCAGGCAAGAGTTGGCAGGCTGTTTATCCTGAGCAAGATGAAAGAGGTCATCTCCGAGCCTCGCAAGGAACTTTCACCATACGCTCCGCGCATGATAACAATGGAGATACCCCCGGACAAAATCCGTGATGTGATCGGCCCTGGCGGCAAGATCATCCGCAAGATAATCGAGGAGACCGGGGCAAAAATCGATATAGAGGACAATGGCCAGGTCTTCATAGCCTCTGTGGACGCAGAGGGCGGACAGAAGGCCAAGAAGATGATAGAGGATCTCACGGCCGACGTCGAGGTCGGCAAGATCTACACCGGGACAGTCATGCGGATTGCGAATTTCGGAGCCTTCGTTGAGATCCTGCCCGGCAAAGAGGGGCTTGTGCACATCTCAGAGCTTGACAGGACCAGAGTGAATCGCGTTGAGGACGTGGTAAAAGTGGGGGATCCCATAACCGTCAAGGTGACGGAGATAGACAGGCAAGGGCGTATAAACCTATCCCGCAAAGAGGCCCTTCCCCCGGAGCCTGAAGCCCCCCGTGACCCCCACGGCCGGAGATACCGCGACCATCATGATGCGAGGCGAAGGCCCCAGTTCCGGCGGGCGGAATAGCGCGGAACCTACAGGTCTCGCACTCAACCCTGGGCCGGCTGGGCGTGCCGGCCTTTGCAGTAGATCCGATATCGATGGAGAAGTAGGGACGGTCCTCCACAAGTCCCTCGTTTACTTCTCGGGCGCCCTGCCTGCGACCATCCTCACCGGAGCAATCGTCCCGGTAGTAATCACATCGCCGGCCCCTCATGTCTCAATCAACGCGGGCGAGGTTATAGATGTGGCGGATGAATTCGAAGGAGGGTATAATAGAGAGCGAGCGCCCAAGCCAGAGCATCTCCCATGCCCCGAACCAAAAGGCAATTGCCCGGAGGGCCGGTGCTGTATACGAAAGAGGGTATACGGGTAGTGACACGAGTGATTATTGACGAGGAACGGTGCAAAGGGTGTGAGCTGTGCATGAGCTTTTGCCCAAGGGGCGCCATCGCGATGTCTTCGCGGTTTAACTCCAGGGGACACCACCCGGCGACCCTCGTGGCAGAGGAAAAGTGCAACAGCTGCGGCATATGCGCTATCATGTGCCCGGACGTTGCCATAGAAGTATACCGTTAGCCCAGGGATCTACCGTCACCAGGATCATCGGTAACTCCACCGAAGACGAGGGGCTGACTCTGCCCGGCCTCGTTTTCGCGTGCGGCGACGAGTCGTCGTGAACGACTATCTTAATTTGGAAGGGGGGCGCTCTCTTGGGCGAAAAGGTCCTTATGAAAGGCAATGAGGCTCTGGCCGAGGCTGCTATACGTGCGGGATGCAGGTATTTCTTCGGCTATCCGATCACCCCTCAGAATGAGGTGCCGGAATACATGTCGCGCAGGCTGCCGGAGGTCGGAGGGGTCTTTGTACAGGCCGAGAGCGAGGTTGCTGCCAGCAACATGATCTACGGGGCGGCATGCGCCGGTGCCAGGGTCATGACATCCTCCTCCAGCCCCGGAATAAGCCTTATGCAGGAGGCGCTGTCATATATCGCCGGTGCGGAACTGCCGTGCGTGGTGGCAAACATTGTACGGGGCGGGCCGGGCCTCGGAGGCATCCAGCCTGCACAGTCCGATTACCTGCAGGCCACCAAGGGAGGTGGTCACGGGGACTATCACCTGTTCGTGTTCGGCCCTGGGTCGGTGCAGGAGATAGTGGATATCACCATGGAGGCTTTCGAGATCGCCGATAGGTACCGTAACCCCGTAATGATACTGAGTGATGGGGTGCTGGGGCAGATGATGGAGCCCGTTGAGTTCCCCGACCATTATGAACCAGGGAATATACCGAAGCCATGGGCCACCACCGGCGCCAAAGGGCGGCCCAGGAACATAATAACCTCGCTGGAGTTGGACCCTGTAAAGCTGGAGCAGCACAATATTGCACTGGCCGAAAAGTATAAGAAGGCATCCCAGGAACTCACCCGCCATGAAGAGTACATGACCGAGGACGCCGATGTGGTAGTCGTGGCATACGGGACCACGGCAAGGGTGGCCAGGGCGGCCGTAGACAGGGCAAGGAAGGCGGGCGTAAAGGCAGGGCTCTTCAGGCCCATAAGCCTGTATCCATTCCCATCCGGCGCCCTCTTTGATCTTGCCACGAGGGCCGGCGCCTTTCTGACTGTAGAAATGAGCATGGGCCAGATGGTAGAAGACGTCAGGTTGGCCGTGAACGGTACCCGGCCGGTGCATTTTTACGGGCGTGCCGGCGGAATGATACCTACGACCAGGGAAGTATACGGGGAGATCTGCAAAGTCGTGGAAGGCAGGGTATGAACTATGCGCAAAGTCTTCGGCAGGCCGAATGCCCTGACCAGCGCACCCACCCACTACTGTCCCGGGTGCACTCACGGGATAATTCACCGGGTGGTTGCAGAGGTGATTGACGAACTCGGGGTGCTGGACCGCACTATAGGAATAGCGCCGGTGGGATGCGCCGTCCTTGCCTATGATTACTTTAACTGCGACATGATCGAGGCCTCCCACGGCAGAGCCCCGGCGGTGGCCACCGGGGTGAAGCGGGTGTTGCCGGACAGGGTGGTGTTTACCTACCAGGGAGACGGCGACCTCGCCTCAATCGGCATGGGCGAAATAGTTCACGCGGCGGCCCGGGGAGAAAACATCACGGTCATCTTCGTCAACAACACCGTCTATGGCATGACAGGCGGGCAGATGGCGCCCACCACGGTCCCCGGGCAAAGGACTACGACTTCCCAGAGCGGCAGGGACATCTCAACGGCCGGGTACCCGATCAAGGTATGTGAGCTCCTGGCGACCCTGGGCGGGGCGGCCTATATCGCGAGAGTGTCGACTACGAGTCCCGCCAACGTGGCAAGGGCGAAGCGTGCTGTGAAGAAGGCGTTTCAAACCCAGCTGGCGGGCGACGGGTTCGCCATGGTTGAATTCCTTTCATCCTGCCCTACGACCTGGGGCATGACGCCCAGGGAGGCATTGAAGTGGATAGATGAACACTTAGAGCCGTATTTCCCTCTTGGAGAGTTCGTATCACGGGGGAGGGCGTCATGACATGCATGAAGAGCTAATCGTCGCAGGGTTTGGAGGACAGGGTGTGCTGGTCACGGGCCAGCTCCTGGCATACGCGGGCATGCTGGAGGGCAAAAAGGTATCGTGGATCCCGTCGTACGGCCCGGAAATGAGGGGCGGCACCGCCAATTGTTCGGTGGTGATATCGTCCGGGGAGATTGCATCCCCGCTGGTAAATGAGCCCACGAGCATCATCATCATGAACAAGCCTTCCCTCCGGCGATTCGAACCGCTTTTGGTGCCGGGCGGCCTACTGGTCTACGACTGCTCGATCATCGACGTCACGCCGGAGCGGAATGACATCGAAACGGTTGCCGTCGAGGCCAACAGGATCGCCGACGGGCTCGGGGAGCTCAAGGTCGCCAATATGGTGCTCCTGGGTGCCTACCTTGCCAGGACCGGTGTGGTGAGCCCGGAAGCCGTAATCGAGTCTCTGAGCAAAGTCTTGCCCCCCCGGCGCCATCACTTGATCCCGCTCAACAAGTCGGCCCTGGAGGCGGGACTCGTCATCTCCTGACCAGGCGCTCGTTCCTTGTGAGGGGCTCCATTATGCCCATGTGGCCTCCAATGGTCTCCACCTTCTTGCCTTCGACGAGAAACTGTACCCTCTTGATCCCCGGCAGGTCCGTGAGGGTGTTAACGACGGAGTATACCAGTATCTCCTCAGCCCGGCTGCCGCCCGGGAATTGCGTGCGTATCTCCCGGCTGAAGTCAGCAACGGCCGTACCGTCCTTTACCGTGACCCCGAGTATCTTCGTCCCGGGCGGCAAGGTCGGCTCGAGCCCTGACCCTGGCGGGGGGCCCTTCGCCAGCGCCTCCAGGGCTGCCCGGGGCACATCCGCGCTACCCCGGGCCCTGGTGGTCTCTTTGACCGGCTCCAGGAAGGTATCGGTGGCGGTAACGCGCGCGAAGTAGAGGGTGACCTGGGCCGGTATGAGGCTCAGGGACTCCTTTTCCACCTCCTTGAGACGCCCCTCCAGGCGGTCTACCCGCCTGGTGAGCTCCTGCCTTTCTTTCCTGAGAGCCTGGAGCTCTCTAGATATGCGAGCATTTGTCTTTGCCATGTAGGCGACTATGCTCACCAGGGCGATAATCATAGCCACTATGGCGACGGTGGTGACCATTACGTTCTTGCCTTGAGCATTCTTGCCTTGGCCGTTTTTGTCCTGCATGACGGGCACCCTCCTCAACTCAATTCCAAGTATATATTACCCCGATTGAGCGGAAATTGACATGTGACACGGCCAGTCATGTCATAGCCCGGTTATGCTATAATAGCAGGGACGACGCTATACTCATGATGGGACGATTCCAGGCTTATGATAAGGATCCGGCGGGGAAAGGTTCTCAGGATAATCGAACGCCGGGAAGGCATCACCATTGCCCGGGTAGAGGTGGAGGGGCGTGAGGAGACGGCCGTGAACTATGATTCCGTCACCGGCCCGATCACCCCGGGTCAGGAGGTAGTGCTGAACACCACTGCCGTCCGCCTCGGACTGGGCAGTGGCGGCATGCATTTCGTCATGTATGCTGAGGGCAACGATAACATAGACCCGGGGCCGCAGGGCCACATCATGAAGCTCCGGTATACGCCCTACCAGGTTAAGTGCCTGTGTGATGAGGAACAAGGAAGCCCCCATCACAAGGAGGTCGAGGAGTTTGATGGCCTTCATGGGATGCCGGTGGTGATCGGCGAGATACACAGCATGCTGGCGCCGGCGTGCTCCGGCCTTAAGGTCGGCACGGGGGGCAAGGCGCGTGTGGCCTACCTGATGACCGATGGCGGCGCACTCCCGATAGCATTCAGCAAGACGGTGGGGGTCTTGCTGAGGCATGGCCTGCTCGATACTACTATAACGGCCGGGCACGCATTTGGCGGGCATCATGAGGCCGTAAATGTGCACAGCGGCCTCGTGATCGCCCGGTCGGTGGCAAAGGCGGATGCCGTCGTCGTTTCAATGGGGCCAGGCATCGCCGGCACGGGCACGCGGTATGGTTTTTCCGGCATTGAACAGGGGGAAGTGGCCAATGCCGTACTTGCCCTTGGCGGGACCCCTGTCCTGATACCCAGGATAAGCTTCGCTGACAGCAGGGAAAGGCACCGCGGCGTAAGCCATCACACCCTGACCGTCTTGAGCGAGATAGTGACCGGGAGGTCCATCGTCTGCGTCCCGAGGATGAGGGAAGACTACCGCCGGGAAGTGCTGGGCCAGCTGGAGAAACATGGCATTGCAGCCCGGCATGAGATTGTAGAGCAAGATGGTGAGCCCGCCCTCAAGGCACTCGAGGAGCTGGGGGTGGAGCTTTCCACAATGGGAAGGGATTCAGTCGCCGACAGGGAATTCTTCCTGGCCAGCGGCGCTGCCGGGCTCTACGCGGCCACGCTCCTCGCCGGGTGCCCTGAGGACGTCTCTGAGAAGGCACTGCCGGCCGCCCAGGAGCAGTCTGATCGTTCCTGAAACGTCCCGGACCTTGCCGGATACAAATAGCCCGTTTGGCGCGATAACCATCGTGGTCAATGCTGACACTTCCTTTCCAGGTAATATTATGCACGTGGGGCCCGGCCTATACGCGCGGCGCGGCCCTTACATCTACGGCCTGATCCACACGGCACGGCGTGGCCCCCATGCATGCAAAGGAGAGACGTCCTGTATGTCCCAGGCGGCAACAGACGGACTTACGGAGACCCTGGTAGATTCCCGCAGGCTGTATGAGGGCAAGATCATAAATGTAAGGTTAGATACCGTGAGGCTGCCAGATGGCAGGCACGCCACACGCGAGGTGGTCGAACATTCCCAGGCAGTAGCGGTAGTGGCCCTCACTGATGATGACGGCGTCGTACTGGTAAGGCAATACAGGCACCCCGTAGGCGAGATCACCCTTGAGGTGCCGGCCGGCAAGCTGGACAAGGGAGAAAATCCTCTTGAATGCGCAGTGCGCGAACTCGAGGAAGAGACCGGGTACAGGGCCTCGGACATCCGTAGAGTGATGAGCTTTTATACTACCCCCGGCTTCTCTGATGAGCTCATACACATCTTCGTGGCCCGGGGCATCTCCAGGTACCGGCCCCACCCGGACCAGGATGAATTCGTAAAGGCCGAGGTCTACAGCCTCGACCAGGCGGTAGACATGATAAGGAGCGGGGTCATTCGAGACGCAAAGACCATAGCAGGAATACTGTCCGTCGGCTCGGGGCTTGTGTAGCCCTGTTGTCACCTGCGCCAGGTTTGCATAGCCCGTCCTCCTCCCGCATAGATATGTGACCGGGGGGACAAGGATGATTCTTGTGGGACGTCTTGAGACTGCCTGGGCCATGCACATGAGAGCGCATATCCGCACCTACCTCGTGGCCGGCATCATGGTGCTCATGGGGGTGGTCTTCGGCTCACTCGCAGTGAGGGTCCTGGACAGCCCCCAGCGGCAGGAGCTCAGGGGCTACCTCTACACGTTCGTCAGCTATTTCCTCGAGGCTCCCGGGGAGGCAGCTTCACCGGCATTAAAGGATGCCGTCCTCGAGAGCCTCAAGAGGGCAGGTCTGATGTTCGCCCTCGGGATCTCGGTAATCGGGGCACCATTTGTGCCAGTGATCCTCTTTGCCCGGGGATTCAGCCTCGGCTTTACAGTAGGGCTCATGGTCGACGAAATGGCCCTCAAAGGCACCGTCCTCGCCCTTGCGGCGGTTTTCCCGCACAATGTCGTAGCTCTTCCTGCAAACATGGTAATCGGCGCCGAATCCCTCTCATTTGCGCTCGCGTGGATCGGGAGCCGTATCTTCAAGAGAGAAAGCACACCGGCCCAGGTCTTCATCCCGGCAGTCCTGATGAGCTGTCTTATGGTTGTGGCCCTGTGTATTGCGGCCTGCATCGAGGTCTACCTCACTCCGGTCCTGGCGCAGCTGGCGGTAAGGAAGCTCACCTGACCTGCATTACCGGCCCGCACAAGGAATACTCCGCGCGATGTCGAAGACTATGCAGGGTACTATGCAGGGTATGCCGGGCATTACAAATACATTACAGATAGGACAAGCTCCCGTGCCGGGGACAGAGAGAAGGGGTGAAACCGTGCCGTCCAGTGCCCGCAAGGGAATCATAGGCGAATTTATTTCCTACCTCTCAGTAGAGAGGGGGCTCTCCGGGAATACACTGGAGTCTTACGAGCGCGACCTCCGCCAGTTCAGCTCCTACCTCGCCCGCGTAAACGGCAAGGATATCGAAACAGCCTCCCAAGATGACATAATAGCATATCTTGTATACCTCAAAGCGCACGGGAGGGCCACCAGCACCATCTCGAGGGTGATGGCGGCACTGAGGTCCTTTTTCCGGTTTTGTACCGCAGAATACGGCCTTGTGAATGACCCGACACTAAACCTGGAGTCCCCGAAGAAGGAGAGATTCCTGCCGCAGGTTCTCACGGCAGGCGAGGTGGGGAGGCTCCTCGAGATGCCCGGTGCCGGCGATGACCTAAGCTACCGCGACAGGGCCATGCTCGAGCTGCTCTACGCCACCGGGATGCGGGTGTCAGAGCTTATCTCGCTGGATGTCGATGATGTGAATACAGACCTCGGGTATGTGAGGTGCCTGGGCAAGGGTTCCAAGGAGCGGATAGTGCCGATGGGGCGCGAAGCGGCCGGGTGGGTAGAGGGGTACATTCGCACCGTGAGGCCCCGCATCGCCGGGAGTAAGAACACAACCGCCCTCTTCGTGAACCGGAGGGGCAAGCGTCTCACGAGACAGGGGTTTTGGAAAATACTCAGGCAATACGTCCGGATGTCAGGCATCGAGAGGCGTGTTACCCCCCATACCTTGAGGCATTCCTTCGCCACCCACCTTCTCGAGGGAGGGGCCGACCTGCGCTCCGTGCAGGAAATGCTCGGACACCAGGATATATCGACGACGCAGATATATACCCACCTAACCAGGGGAAAGATTAAGGAGATATATGACAAGGCCCACCCCAGGGCATAAACGCCGAGGAGATAGATAATGATGAAGTCTCGCCCTGTTGACAGGATTTTTTTGATCATAATGGACGGTACAGGAGTAGGTGAGCTACCGGATGCTGGCAAATACGGAGATACCGGCAGCAATACCCTGGTCAATACCGCGAAGGCCGTGGGCGGCCTCTCCGTGCCTACCCTGGAAAGCCTGGGGCTCGCCAGGATAGCCGCCATGGCCGGCGAGGTGATTCCCGGGGTCTCTGACATCCCCGCGCCGCGGGGTGCCTTCGGCAGGATGGCCGAGCTCTCGGCGGGCAAGGACACAACAACGGGCCACTGGGAGATAAGCGGGATCATCCTGAACAGGCCCTTCCCAACATATCCCGATGGCTTTCCAGAGGAGGTAATCTCGGCATTTGAAGAGGCCATCGGGCGCAAGGTGCTCGGCAACAAGCCGGCATCGGGCACCGAGATCATCGAGGAGCTCGGAGAGGAGCACATGCGGACCGGCTACCCGATCGTGTACACCTCTGCAGACAGCGTATTTCAAATAGCGGCGCACGAGGATGTGATCCCCGTCCAAGAGCTCTATGAGATGTGCAAGAAGGCACGCGCCATTCTAACCGGAGAACATAATGTTGGGCGGGTCATCGCAAGGCCGTTTGTCGGCAGGCCCGGTCATTTCGAGAGGACTGAAAGGCGACGTGACTTTTCCATCCCACCCCCGGAAAAGACGATGCTGGATTACATCATGGAGGCCGGGCTCCCAGTCGTAGGGGTCGGCAAAATCGAGGATATCTTTGCACATAGGGGACTCACGGAATCGTTTCATACCGGGTCAAGCGATGAGAGCATGGAGGAGACCCTGCGTATTGCGACGGATGGCCCATATGAGGGGCTCATATTCACAAACTGTGTGGATTTCGACACGCTTTACGGCCACAGGAACGACAGCAAGGGGTTTGCCCTGGCCCTGGAGCGTCTTGACGCACAGCTTTCGGACCTCATAAAGGTCATGAGGGAAGATGACGCCCTTTTCATCACGGCGGACCATGGATGCGACCCGACCACCTCAAGCACCGACCATTCCCGTGAATATGTGCCACTCCTGGTCACAGGAGCCCATATTAGGCCAGGTGTTTCTCTCGGCACGCGGTCGAGCTTTGCAGATGCAGGCAAGACCATATGCCAGCTCCTCGGCGTGAATGAGATGAAAACCGGGACGAGCTTCATGCGGGAGATTGTATGGGGGGAACGCGATTGACAGCCTACGAGATCATAACCAAGAAAAAACGCGGGATTGAACTCAGCGATGAGGAAATACGCTTCCTGCTTTCAGGCTTTCTCTCCGGAGAGATCCCGGACTACCAGGTGTCCGCGTGGTGCATGGCGGTCTACTTTAAGGGGATGACATACAGGGAGACCTTTTCACTCACCATGGCCATGGTGGAATCAGGCAGGCAGGTAGACCTCTCCCAGGTGCCCGGCGTCAAGGTGGACAAGCACAGCACCGGCGGAGTAGGGGATAAGACAACCCTGGTGCTCGCCCCGCTGGTCGCATCTTGCGGGGCAAAGATCGCCAAGATGTCAGGACGCGGGCTCGGGCACACCGGCGGCACCCTTGACAAGCTCGAGTCCATTCCAGGCTTCAGGGTGGACCTGACGATGGATGAATTCATCGCCAACGTAAAACGCACGGGCATTGCCGTGGCAAGCCAGACCGCCGACCTGGTGCCGGCCGACAAGAAGCTCTACGGCTTGAGGGATGTCACAGCTACGGTAGATAGCATACCGCTCATTGCGAGCAGCATAATGAGCAAGAAAATCGCCGCCGGGGCGGACTCTATCGTGCTTGACGTCAAGGTAGGCTCCGGGGCATTCATGAAAAGCGAGCCTGAGGCGTATGAACTGGCCCGTACAATGGTTGAAGTCGGGAGGGCTTCCGGGCGAAAGGTCGCGGCATTCCTCACCGATATGAGCCAGCCCCTGGGCCGGGCGGTCGGGAACGCCCTCGAGCTGAGAGAGGCGATCGAGACCCTGTCCGGCGGCGGTCCTCCCGACCTGGTCGAACTCTGTACAACGCTGGGCGGACAGATGCTGGCGATGGCCGGCATCGCGGGCAGCTTGGAGGAAGGCCGCCACATGGCGATGGACGCCCTGGCAAGCGGACGCGCCCTTGATAAGTTCAGGGCATTTGTGGAGGCACAGGGCGGGGACTCAAGGGTTGTAGAGGACCCGGATCTCCTAGGCCGCGCGCCTCACGAGGAGGTATTAAAGGCCTGGGCCGGCGGGTGGATAGGGCCGATGGATACAGAGAATATAGGCATGGCAGCCCTCGCTCTCGGCGCCGGGAGGAGGCGAAAGGACGAGCCGATTGACCGTTCCGTCGGCATTGTGTTTATGAAAAAGACAGGCGACCGGGTGGCCCCGGGAGAACCCATCGCAGCGATCCATGCAAGAGACAAGGCCTCGGCCATGGTTGCCGGCGAGATGCTGGCCAGGTCGATTTCGATTGCCGGCGAGGAGGTAGAAAAGCCGAGGCTTGTCAGGGACCTCATCATTTAGCGGGGCCTCGTCCCCTGACATCTTCCCGCGGCAGTAGTCCTATGATGTCCGTGTAATATACCATCCCCCCGCGGAATATCCTTTACCGAAGAATCTGGGACGGCCGAGCTGTCTCTCGGCACTGCCTTATTCCGAGGGGGGTAAAAGATGTTGCGGAGGGCGGCGCGGCGGCTTGCCGCCGTAGTAGTCTTAATCTTCCTTGTCATGTATTCGCCCTGCCTGGGCCCGATTCTCGCGAATGGCGGCGACCCCGGGGCTCCTTATTCTGAATTCTCGCCTGCAACTGCTCCACTTGCTGTTCCCGTCACTGCTGCTACGGGCCCTAAGACCTCCGAGCCGAGGCTTGCCATAACTGCACCGTCGGCGATCTTGATAGAGGCCACGAGTGGGCGGGTGTTATACGAAAAGGACGCCCATGCCAAGCGTCCACCGGCCAGCATAACCAAGATCATGACAATGCTCCTGGCAATGGAGGCCATCCAGCAGGGCAAGATCAAGCTGGAGGACAAGGTTATCGCCAGTGAGAGGGCTTCACTGCAGGGCGGGTCGCAGATATGGCTCGAGGTCGGGGAGGAGATGTCTCTTGCTGACCTCCTCAAGGCCATAGCTGTCGTCTCCGCCAATGATGCTTCGGTTGCGGTTGCAGAGCACATCGCAGGTGCCGAGGAGATCTTCGTAGACATGATGAATCGCCGTGCGGCGGAACTTGGGATGAAGGACACCCATTTCGTCAACGCGACGGGCCTTCCCGCACCGGGCCACCTGACCAGCGCCTATGACATCGCCGTCATGTCAAGGGAGCTCGTGAAGCATCCCAAGGTCCACGAGTGGTTTACCATCTGGATCGATTACCTGAGAAGTGGCAAGAACATCCTGGTCAACACCAATCGCCTCATCAAGGACTACAAAGGCTGCGACGGCCTCAAGACCGGATACACCGAGGAGGCCGGGTATTGTCTCGCCGCTACGGCAAGCAGGGATGGCTTGAGGCTCATCGCAGTAGTGCTCGGCCTCCCGGATTCCAAGGTCAGGTTCCAGGAGACAGCAAAACTGCTTGATTATGGATTCCGGTATTTCGTGGGAGTGCCGGTGGCCAAGCGGGACCAGGTCATAACCGAG
>DUSO01000092.1 GCA_012842565.1 Bacillota bacterium | reverse complement strand
GCGCTGGCTTCGCCCGTAGTCTACTTCTTCTGCCTCAAGGACTACCAGCGGGCAAGGCTCCTCATCTTTCTGAACCCGTACAGGGACCCCCTGGGTGAAGGATATAACGTCATCCAGTCCACTATCGCTGTCGGCTCGGGGAAGCTCTTCGGGAAAGGCCTCGTTCACGGCACGCAGGGGCAACTCAACTTCTTGCCGGCGCATCACACCGACTTTATCTTCTCCGTGGTAGGCGAGGAGCTTGGCTTTATTGGTGCTATTGCGGTGCTTATGGCCTTCTTCTTCATCGTCTCGCGGTGCATAGCCGCAGCCCAGCAGGCCAAGGACGTGTATGGGCGCTTGGTTGCTTCCGGGGTAGCGTCCATGCTCTTGTTTCACATCCTCGTGAATGTGGGCATGACCATGAGCGCAATGCCGGTTACCGGAATACCGCTCCCTTTCATAAGCTATGGCGGCAGTTCGCTCATGGCAAACCTTGCCGCCATAGGCCTCGTCCTGAATATCCATATGAGGCGACAGAGGATCCTCTTCTAGGTAAGGGCTTTAAGTGCCGCAATCCCCTTCGGGATGCATCCGGGATGCAGGGGCTTTAGAATGCCGGCGCCTCTAGAATACCGGGACGACCCCGCCCGAGTACTTCTCGAGTATGAAATCCTTGACTTCCTTGCTCCTGAGAGCACTTGCGAGCTTCTTCAGCGCCGGATTGTCCTTGTCCTCCGTCCGCACTGCAAGGACGTTCACATATGGCGATTCAGCCCCTTCCAGGGCCAGGGCATCCCTGGTAGGCACGAACCCTGCTTCAATGGCGAAGTTGCCATTGATCACCGCCGCATCGAGGTCGTTCAGGGCCCGCGGTAGCTGTGCGGCCTCGAGTTCCTTGATCCGCACGTTCTTGGGGTTTTTGACGATGTCAAAGGGCGTGCCCGTCGCGCCTACGCCCTTTTTGAGCTCTATGATCCCTGCTGTCTGGAGAAGCAATAAGGCCCGTCCGCCATTCGTGGTGTCGTTAGGAATTCCTATCCATGCGCCATTTTTGAGATCCGCCAGGCTCTTGACCTTTTTGGAATATATCCCCATGGGCTCGATGTGGACCTTTGCGATCCAGGTCAGGTCCAGCTTGTGTTCCTTTGAGAAGTCCTCCAGGTAGGGAATGTGCTGGAAGTAATTCGCGTCGAGTTCGCCGTCGGCCAGGGCCAGGTTCGGCCTTACGTAATCAGTAAACTCGATGATGACCAGGTTGATGCCCTGTTTTTCCAGCACCGGCTTTACAACCTCCAGTATCTCCGCGTGGGGCACGGGGGTTGCCCCGACCTTGATCGTGGTCGCGGAGAAGGCTGCCGGGTTGATAGACAGGAGCAACCCGGGGATAATGAGGCTCGCGAGGAACGTAAGCAGTAATCTACGATTCAATCTGATCTCCTCCTAACTAGGGCTCTGGCTTGTCTTCAGGCCTGCATCGGGAACCGGCGGCCGGCACCACGTGGTCTTATACACCTGCTACTTGTGGTCCAGTTTGCGCGCGAGCCAGTCGCCGAGCATCTGAATTCCCTGCACCATCAAGACGAGCTCCGCCACGGTCATGAGCATTACATCGGTGCGAAATCGCTGATAACCATACCTTATGGCGAGGTCCCCAAGCCCACCTCCTCCTATGGCGCCCGCCATCGCCGAATAGCCCACCAGATTGATGGTGGTTATCGTCGTCCCAAGGACAAGCGCCGGGAGAGCCTCCGGTATCAAGACCTTGCAGATGATCTGCCAGGGGGTGGCGCCCATCGCCTGGGCCGCCTCGATTACGCCATGGCCGATTTCCTTGAGGGAACTCTCCACGATACGGGCGACGAACGGTATCGCTGCCACGGCGAGAGGCACGACTGCGGCTGTAGTCCCGATGGAGGTCCCCACCAGGAGCCGTGTAAAAGGGATTATGGCAACCATCAGGATGATGAATGGTATGGAACGGCCGACATTCACGATTCCGGAAAGAACCGGGTAGATGATCCGGTTTTCCAGGATGCCTCCGGGCTCGGTGCATACCAGGAGTACCCCCAGGGGTAGGCCGCAGGGCACCGCAATCAGGGTAGAAAGGCCGACCATCCAGAGAGTCTCCATCGTGGCTTGCCTCAGCAAATACAGCAACTGGGGGGTCAACATCCCGACATCTCGCGCTCCTCTCAAGCCTTACTCCTGAGTCTTGTTCCTCTCCTCATGACTTATCCGGCTTCCCCTACTCCGCACTTCTCCGCCGCCTTGCCGTTCTCGCCGGCCGCGGGGGGTGCTTCGAGCATTTCAACCCTGAGGCCAAGGGATGTCATATGTTCGATTGCGCCCTCTACGTGTGGGGCGTCCCCGGATATGGCCACTATGAGAGTCCCAAAGGGGGTATCCTGCACATAGTCCAGCTTGCCGTAGAGGATGTTGGCGTCTACCTGGAATTTCTTTACTACCGATGAGATCACCGGCCGGGCGGCGGATTCCCCGATAAAGGAGATCCTGAGTAGCTTTCCATTGAGCCCCTTGTTGTTTTTCCACAGCGCGTCCGGGATGTCCAGGTTGAGAATGTCCCTGGTGAACGCCTTTGCCGTGGAGCTCCTGGGATGCGAGAATATGTCCAGGACTGTCCCCACCTCGACGATCCTGCCATTATGAATTACTGCGACCCTGTCGCATATCTCCTTGATAACTCCCATTTCATGGGTTATCAGCATTATCGTGAGCCCAAGGCTGCGGTTTATGTCCTTGAGCAACCTCAGGATCGAATGGGTCGTGGTAGGGTCGAGGGCCGATGTTGCCTCATCGGAAAGAAGGACCTTGGGGTTGCTGGCCAGGGCCCTCGCGATGCCCACGCGCTGCTTTTGCCCGCCGCTCAACTGGGCCGGGTAGGCAGAGGCGCGGTCCTCGAGACCGACAAGGCGAAGGAGTTCGGTAACCCTTGATTTTATCTCGCGGCGCGGCATGCCCATTATCTCGAGCGGGAATGCGACATTGCCAAACGCCGTCCGGGAGGAGAGGAGGTTGAAATGCTGAAAGATCATGCCGATCTGTCGCCGGGCAAGCCTGAGCTCCCGGCCGGACAAGGCCGTGATGTCGACCCCGTCGACGATTATCTTCCCGGATTGAGGCCTCTCGAGCATGTTTATACACCGCACGAGCGTGCTCTTGCCTGCGCCACTCAAGCCGATGATGCCGAAGATCTCCCCGGAAGCCACGCTTAAGTCCACATTGTCAAGGGCAACGATCTCGCCGCCGTTGGATCTAAAGACTTTTGTCAGCCCGCGGATCTCTATTATGCCAGCTCACTCCCCGGCCAAAAGAATGCCTCCCCCGGGATGGAGGAGGCAAAGTCGCCGTTTCGCCATCCCCTCATCTCTCAGGAGCCCGGCGGTCGCAAGTCCGCCGCCCTGCAGGACTTAGCACCCTCACGGTATGAGCCGTAGGTTGCCGGGCTTCATCGGGCCAGTCCCTCCACCGCTCTCGATAAGAGGACATCAAGCTCTCTTGTTAAGTGTTACGGTAATTATATCGGCAAGCTTCCTGGCTTGTCAATAGCCCGGCTCACTTCCATTGATTTCCGGCCTGCCAGGAAGATCGCCCCGACAGTATACGCCGTGTCCCTCAGCAATTCCTCGGCCCGGGTCATGGCCTCCTCGAGCGGCATAGGCTTCCTGGTAATACCGATTATGGCCTGGATGCCGCGCTCATAGAGCACCTCAACACCCTTGCCGATTCCTCCGGCAATGGCTACGCACGGGACATGGTGTCTATTTGCCACCTTTGCTACACCAAGAGGGGTCTTGCCGAAGGCAGTCTGAAAGTCTATATGCCCCTCTCCGGTAATTACCAGGTCTGCATCCCTGACCATGTTATCCAGGCCGACAGCCTCGATGACGATCTCCACCCCGGGACGGAGGCTGGCATTCAGGAAGGCAACCAGTCCTGCCCCGAGGCCGCCGGCCGCACCGGCACCCGGCAGGTCGTTGACATCTTTACGGAGATCGCGGCGGATGATTTCCGCGTAGTGGGCAAGGGCGGCATCGAGTATCTCCACCATCTCGGGCGTCGCACCCTTCTGAGGACCGTAGACTGCCGATGCTCCGCGCGGCCCGGTAAGCGGGTTGTCCACGTCGCATGCGACCACCACGGATACCTCGCCCCGCCGGATTTCGGGCAGCATGTCGTCGACAATGATCCGGTCCAGCCTCCTGAGCTCTCCGCCGCCAAAACCGATCTCCTTCTGGTCACGGTCCAGGAGGTGCGCTCCGAGGGCCTGGGCCATCCCGGCGCCGCCGTCATTTGTGGCGCTTCCCCCAATCGCCAGGATTATGTCCCTGCACCCCGCCTTGATGCATGCGTGGATGAGTTCGCCGGTGCCAAAAGTGGTGGTAACCATTGGATTGCGCTTTTCGGGTGGCACCAGCGGGAGTCCTGAGGCCTGGGCCATTTCCACCACGCCCGTCTTACCATCGCCCAGGATGCCAAAACGGGCTCTTACCTTGTCGCCGAGCGGGCCGGTTACCTCCGCTTCGAGCATCCTCCCTCCAGTCGCGAGGACCATGGCCTCTACGGTGCCTTCTCCTCCGTCGGCCATCGGCACGGTTACGACCTCTACGCCCCTGATCGCGGCCCTTAGGCCCTCGGCTATCGCATTTGCCACCTCGAGGCTGGAGAGACTGCCCTTAAATGAATCTGGTGCAACGACGATCTTCATACATCGAATGCCTCCAACAGCAAATGATTATTTCACTTCGACATATAAGGTCGCATTCCTTCATCCTCTTGGATCCCGGCACATGAGGGGAGGTCATGGCGGGCATACTAGGGCGAGAGGAGAATCGCTCGTAAGCGAGTAATACGGGTGGCCGCCGTGCCGGC
>DUSO01000091.1 GCA_012842565.1 Bacillota bacterium | reverse complement strand
TCTGTGCGGCACACCCCGCACGCCTTCACGCGGACCAGGACCTGCTCCTCGCCGGGTGCCGGTACAGGGCGTCTTTCAAGACGTATATCGCCGGGGCCGTAAAACACAACACAATCCATGGCTCCGTCAATCACCCGGGAATTCATTGTGTGCCTCCATCCCCTTTCTGACCTCATTTGCGGGTCGGGCCATGTCTTCACGGGTTCAACCGCTATTCTTCCCTGCACCGTTCCTGGAAATTTGCCTCATAAACCAGCGTGGACCAGGTTGTATATGCTGAGCCGGCGTGAGAAGCCCATCAGCCATTTCACGCCGGCTTGAACTGAGATGGCTCCGGGTTCAGGCGGCGAGATCTCTAGAGCCGGCAGCGCCCCGAACCCTGAGTCCCGCATGTTGTACCCTTGGATTTCATTACCTATTCTCAATGGGTAGCTCCAGGTCTCCTGCCAGCTTTACCAGATAGTCCCTGACGCGTCTCGTATACTCGGCCTGCACCTCGGGACTCAGGGTATAGAACCTGTGTCGGTAGAGGAACCGGCCGGACTCGTCCTTGGCGCCTACCATACCGAATGCAAAGTCGGTGAAGACCCGGTCTTTGGATGACGGCTTGAAGGCGTTTCCTTCCCTGGAGATGCGCTCGTCCAGCTGCGCCAGATAGTCGATGGCCACCTGGTTGCCGCGCCTTGCTTCCTCCTTTGCCGACTCCCTGGACCATTCCCACCATTCCCTGAAAAAGCCGGGCTCCAGGTCGGCCAGGACGTCTGCGAGAATGAGCTGGAGCTTGCCTGCGACCTTGAGTTTGACCTGCCCGCCTGCAGCCCTGGATATGGCAGTGTATGTGGCACTCGACTTGTCTGAGCCGGAGTGAAAGTCGAGGACCGCGCCATATTCACTGGCTCTCCTTGCGAGCTCGCGGACGCGTGCAGAAAGGCCCTCGAGCCCGTCGGGCCTGCGGTAGTCATACCTCTTCTCAAAGCCTACATTCGGAGCGATGAAGTGGACTCTAACCCCGCGGTTCTGGAGTTCATCCAGCACAAAGGTGATCTCGTCGGGTGATGTCAGCTCCGGCCCTTCATCCAGGGAGAATTCAAAGTCAAAGGGGTAACCCGCCTTGAGCTCGGCTATATGCTGGTAGAGGAGGGATGCAGCGACTATGCTTTTCCAATAGGCGCTTGCTAGCTGCTTTACCCGCTCTTCATCCAGCCCCCGGGACCTGCCGGACTCCAAGAGGCGCTTTCTTTCATCGGCGGGCACATTCTCGGAAAAGACGTGGTCGAGGTCCGCTCCTCTCAACCGGAGGGCGTCGGTGTTAAAGAGGGGAGAGGTATCGAGCGTGAAGAAAGAATAATCCCTGCCCACGTCTATGAGGTATTTGGCCTTGTCGATGCCTTCCTGACCTTCTCTCACGGGTATGTGGTCGAGGTCGGCGCCGAAGGGCTCTTTGAATCCGTGCTCCATGGCGGAGACAACTCCATAGAGCCACAGGCCCTCGATTGAATTTCCCGTGTGGCCTACCCCGACGCTGCCGTGGCCGGGCAGGTATGTAACCTGCCGTCCCGCGGGGTTCAAGATCTCATCCATGGGGGCGAGTTCCCGGTAGGCAGAGTTTTGGATTACCTCTGACGGCACTTTGATGTGCTCCATCGCCTGGAAGATACCCGGCCACACGGTTACGCTCTGCCTGTTGCCGACCCCGAGCCTGGGCGCATTCCCTAGAGCCCTCGGGCCGCGGTGTGGCGCTACAGTGTTTACAAAAGAGCTTATGGTTTGAAGGTTCACCGGGAGGACGTATGCCTTGAAGTCCTCGCCCCTTATCTCCACCGTCGGCCGGGCGCCCGCCCTCTCAAGGTTGCATACAAGGGCCGGTGCCCCTGCCCTTGCGATAGAGATGAGGATCCGCTGGTTATCAGGGCAACGCCCGATGAGGTAGGCTGCATCTCCGGCTATCTCTACGGACCCGGGGAACAGCACTATCGGGCCGTGAGAGTCCGCGGCCGCCCGGGCGGCATCGCGGGCACTTGATGCGCGGGACATGGAGGAGGCCAGGGACTCAAGTTGTCCCCTGGCCTGCTCCACATATTCTCTTACCTTGTTTTCATTCCAGGTGATTGTATCCAGGACCGCAGGATTTACCGCTGGGTCTATCTCCACTCCCCGGATCAGCATCTCTAGCCCTCCTATCTCCAGCCTTCCTGTTCGCGGGCCTTCTGAGCCCTTGCCACGTTCTCGCTCCAGAATCCGAGGAATTGCTTGAGCGTAGGCTGGACGTATATCATGTTGGCGTAATCTTCCGGCTTGAGGCCATCGGGATCATACACCTTGCTCCAGTCGGGCCATATCCTCCGCAGGATTTCCTCCCTCTTTGCCCAGACGCTGTCGGCCGCCGGCGTTCCATCGGGGTTCATTCCCTCAAGGAGGGTATTCCAATTTGTGATGTTGAGTTCGCCCTTTTTCCAGAGATCTATCGACATCCTCTGGATGTTGCCAAAGTCCGTAGAGAATGGGACTCCAAGGAGGTCTGTATTCTGGTGGAACTTGCGCTTGGAAGCAGTGAGAATGCGCGTTCTCTTAAGGCCATACCTGGACTTGAGGAGGAGCACCGTGCGCTTGGTCAGCAGGGTTGCAGCGTGGTCGATGGCGTCCTCCTCGCCCACCGGGTCGAAGTCGATGCCTGCTTTTCTCATTGCGTCAATGAATTCGGGGTTATTCAGCTTCGGGTCCGTCAGGCTCTTGATCTCGCCGGGGTTGATTTTCTCCTTGAGCGGGTTTGTAGCCGGAAGCGCCTCTAAGAGCTTGGTTACGCGGTAAAGCCTTACGGCATCATTGAAACGCCCGATCATGCTGGTGACCACGGACCCTCCGATGCCGTCGTCTACCTTTTGCCCCGTGCGCTTTTCATAGTCCCTGATGCCCTCCTCGGTCGCGAGGCTCGCCGCCACCATCTGCGGGACCTCGTAGGACAGGGTCATGTTGGTGAACATACGCTCTTTGAGGGCATCGGGGTACCCGGGATGGTACCCGGCATTAAACGCTCTTACGACGTTCAGGGCTGCCCTTCCGGTGCAGGCGATCTTGAAATGGTTGTTGGCCTTGCCGATCCTTGGAGCTGCAAGCGAGACGTAGAGGCTTTCAGCGCCCTGGAGGAGGATATCGTCGAAGACCTTCACCCGCTTCCCGAGGGTCTCGTAGATCTCGCCGCCGGCATAAGTAAGCTTCTCCTCGTCATCGTGCCAGTCGGGCCTGAGTTGGAATGCCACCCTCCCGAGCCCCCGCAGGAGGAACACGGACCTCAGGCCCAGCATGGCGTCGACTACAACCCATTCGGTGAACTTCGTAGCAGCCCAGTCGTCGGGCATCCCGAGCTTTACCTGTTCTCTCGCGATGATCCTCCTGACCTCTTTCCACGGGTTGGGGAATCCCTTGATGAAGGCAGTGGCCTCTTCTCCCCATATGTTCTTGATCCCGTCCATGTCGTCCTCACCAGATACGGCAATCACCGGGTTGGTGGTGCCGCCCAGGCTCCCGATCTTACGGCACCTGGCTGCCTGGAGGCCATAGTCATTGAAGAACTGGGTATCCGTCTTTCCTGCCTCGCGGGCGAGGAAGAGGGCGGTGTAGTACATGCTCGGCGCATAGAGCTCTGCAAAGCACGACAGGAAATCCTCGATTGTCCCGTAAGGGTCTTTTCCTGTACGGGCCTGCCAGTCAACGGCCCACCCGTAGAACAGATTGTCGCCCTTGTTGGGAGCGAGATCATCTCGCTTTGTTTTGAGGAGAAAAGCCCGGGCCGCATCCTTTGCCATGTTTTCCCACCGAAGGGCGGCCTCTTTCGCCTCAGCCTTGGCCTCATCCAGGTCGGCATCGCTGAGGCAGCCCTGACCGTGGAGTTGAGACGAGCGCAGGTTGTGCGAGAGCTCCACCACGGAATTGAGCGAATCAGCAATTCCAACTACATATGCAAGGCATCTCTCCCTCAACTCGATGCCAGCACTTTGAAACTCCCTGTCAAGGGACGATATCACAGTCTTGAGGTGCCTTAAGAAGTCCTCCGGTGATACAAAAAAGAGCGTCTTCTGCCTTGCAAGCTCCAGATCCCACCCGGGCATCATGCCCGCAGTGCGCTGGTCCCTCCCCAAGACCAGGTCCAGCACGACCTGGTCCGCCGGCGTTGGCTTGAGTGATTCACAGTTGCCCAAGTTAGACCCTCCCTGATATGTTTGATGAGGCAATTACCGTACACAGTCCCGGCTTCGGCGATATACCCCTATTCGGCGGGATACGTTCGAGCCGGGGGCACCGCGAAGGCGCGCAACCGTGGTCAAGGGGAAGTTTGAATACATTCGAACCGGGGCGCCGCCCGGCGCTGAAACCGTTACCACGCGTGATATCACCTACATCCGGGGACTGGCTTTTGCACCTTGTAAGTCTTCTACAGAGAGCACGTATATCCTTTCACGTCCCGCTATTTACGATGAAATATCATCCTGTGCTTTTCGGCAAGCTCTGATCTAGTAGGCAACGGCGGCCAGAGTTCCTTTACTGCATCGCGGCGTATGGCGGCAGCAAGCTTTCGATAGATGGTTCGATCCTGCCGGGCCATTTCCCTGATCAGAGCCTTGATCTCCTTTCGCTTGTTTCTCTCGGAGACGGGACACGGGTTGGGAATTGGGTCAAACCCGGTGAGCCCTGCCGCCTTTTTAATCTCATATTCTCTAAAATAGACGAGGGGACGTATGGTGGTTATCCCGCTACGTGTCAGGTAGATCTTCGGCATGAAGGTCTGGATCTGGCCTGAATAGAAGATGCTCATGAGAAAGGTCTCCACCGCGTCATCATGGTGGTGGGCAAGCGCCACTTTGTTGTAACCGTGCGCCCTGGCCAGGTTGTTGATGGCCCCTCGCCTTAGGTGCGAGCAGAGGGCACATGGATTCTCCTTATTTTCATTGGAGAGAGCTGCTTCACCGATCCGGGTCGCGTCAAACAAGAATGGGACGGAGAGCCTGCGGCAGTACGCCTCGATGGGCCCGACGTCAAGCGGCATTTCGAATCCGAGGTCTATAGTGACGGCCCCGAGGTCAAAGGGAATGGGCCCGTGCTGCCGTATGACGTTGAGCGCGTAGAGCAGGAATGCACTGTCCTTGCCCCCGGAGAACCCTACCAAGATACGGTCACCCGGGGCGATCATCTCAAATTCGACCATGGCCCGCCACAGCCGTCTGATATACG
>DUSO01000090.1 GCA_012842565.1 Bacillota bacterium | reverse complement strand
CGGTGGCAATGACGGAGGGGAAACACCTGTTCCCATTCCGAACACAGTAGTTAAGCCCTCCAGTGCCGATGGTACTGCGCTGGCGACGGCGCGGGAGAGTAGGTCGCTGCCGGGAACTTTTTATTTGCCTTAGGTTATTGTCAGCAGGTTAGCATCTACTGGCACGGCCGTTGCCGTGCCTATCCTTTTTTGATCAACCGGCACACCGCACCTCCAACCTCCTGTGTCGTGGAGGTGCCGCCGAGATCCGGGGTGCGGACCTTGCCTTCCAGGAGCACCTGCTTTATTGCATTCATGAGGACATCGGCCGCCTCCGCCTCGCCGAGGAAATCCAGCATCATCTTTATGGACCACAGGGTCCCTATGGGGTTTGCGATCCCCTTTCCGGCTATATCAGGGGCGGAGCCGTGAGTCGGCTCAAAGAGAGAGGGAAACTTGCGCTCCGGGTTTATGTTGGCACTGGGCGCAAGGCCAAGGCTTCCTTGAATCGCGGCCCCGAGGTCGGTGAGGATATCGGCGAACAAGTTAGAGCCCACTACCACATCGAATTCTTCAGGGTGAAGGACAAACATCATGGCTGCTGCGTCTACGTGCATGAGTCTTGCCTCTACATCAGGGAAATCCCTGCCTACCTCCTTGAACACCTCGTCCCAAAACACCATCCCATAGTTCCATGCATTGGACTTGGTGATCCCGGTGAGCCTCTTTCTTCTACCTCGTT
This sequence comes from Bacillota bacterium, assembly GCA_012842565.1. Taxonomy (GTDB): domain Bacteria; phylum Bacillota; class SHA-98; order Ch115; family Ch115; genus DUSO01. Next base: position 10,835 of record DUSO01000090.1, on the reverse strand, counting down.
CTCTGGCGAGTTCAAAGGCATACCGGATGATCCTCTCTGTTGCGTGGCGCGTGAAAACGCCAGTCTGGAGCGCAACTTCATATGAGGTACCCACATGGATTCGGCCCCCGGCGCCGGCGTACTCTCCTTCGGTATTCTCGCGGACAACCACGAAGTCGATATCCTCTGGCCCCTTGTCGCGCAACGGCCCGGAGACCCCGGGGAGAAGCTGGATCGGGCGGAGGTTCACATACTGGTCGAAGGTCTTGCGAATGGGGAGGAGGAGGCCCCAGAGAGATATATAATCGGGGACCCCCGGGGATCCCACTGCCCCGAAAAGGATTGCGTCGTAGTTCTTCAAGATATCCAGTCCATCCTGCGGCATCATCGACCCGGTCTTGAGGTAATACTCGCAACCCCAGGGGAACTCCTCGAATTGGAAATCCAATCCGCCGTGACATTCGGCTATCGCCTTGAGGGCCTTCAGTCCCTCTGGAACGACCTCTTTCCCGATCCCGTCTCCGGGAATTACGGCTATGTGGTAGCGTTTCATATTTGTCGCACCTCCGGAGGCTGAGAACCACATGCATTATGAGACGGGGCCCCCGGATGTCACAGGGCCCCGTCTCATCGCAGGCTATCGTTTCTTGATCCAGGGCATCATCTCTCGGAGCTTCTTGCCGACGACCTCGATCAGGTGGTTCTGTTCCTTTTTCTTCATGGCATTATATACTGGACGGCCGGCCTGGTTTTCGAGGATCCATTCCCTTGCAAAGCGGCCTGTCTGGATGTCCTCCAGGATCCTCTTCATCTCTTGCCTGGTCTCCTGGGTAATGATGCGCTTTCCTGCAACCATATCTCCGTATTCTGCGGTATCGCTTATGGAATACCTCATCCAGCTGATCCCGCCCTCATACATTAGGTCCACAATGAGTTTGAGCTCATGGAGGCACTCAAAGTAGGCGATCTCGGGCTGGTAGCCAGCCTCAACCAAGGTATCGAAGCCCGCCCTCACAAGCTCGGTGCAGCCGCCGCAGAGCACTGCCTGCTCGCCGAAGAGGTCCGTCTCAGTCTCTTCTTTGAAGGTCGTCTCGATCACACCGGCCCTGGTGGAACCGATCCCTTTTGCATAGGCCAGGGCAATGTCCTTTGCCTTACCGGTATAGTCCTGGTGGACTGCAATGAGAGATGGCACTCCAGCACCCTCCACAAACATCCTGCGAAGCAGGTGCCCCGGGCTCTTGGGTGCTACCATGAATACGTCGACATTGGGCGGGGGGACGATCTGGCCGAAATGAATATTGAACCCGTGAGAAAATCCGAGTGCCTTGCCCTCCGTGAGGTATGGAGCTATTTCCTTCTGGTAGAGGTCTTTCTGGGCCTCGTCGGGAACGAGTATCTGGATGATGTCAGCTTCCTTTGCAGCTTCGCTTGCCGGTACCGGGGAGAACCCGTCTTCGACTGCCTTCTTCCAGTTGGCCGAGCCCTTCCGGTTGCTGACTATCACATCAAGTCCGCTGTCCCTGAGGTTCTGAGCCTGGGCGTGGCCCTGGCTCCCGTACCCGATCACTGCGATCTTTTTCCCTTTCAGAATTCCAAGGTCTGCATCGCCGTCATAGTACATCTTCGCCATTTCGGTTTCCTCCTCGCTTTATACTCAATTCGATCATACCCGCACCCGGGTCACAAAACCCGGCGCGACATTACTTCGACGCGGCCTGTGCCACATCCTCGCTCGTGGACTTCGCTCCCCTTACCATTGCCACCTTGCCGGTCCGGACTAATTCCTTTATTCCATATGGCCGGGTGAGCTGGACAAAGGCATCGATTTTTTCTTCGTCGCCGGTAACCTCGATGATCATCGCCTTTTCACTCACGTCCACTATCTTGCCGCGGAAAATCTCGACGACCTGGAGTATCTCAGAGCGGTTCCGGGCATCTGCGCTCACCTTCAGCAGGGCAAGCTCTCTATCCACGAAATCATCAGCCGTGATATCGCTTACTTTTACCACCTCGATCAGCTTGTTTAGCTGTTTTGTGATTTGCTCAAGGGTTGCATCATCTGCTTCCGAAACAATGGTCATCCTGGAGAGCCCGGGAAGCTCGGTCCTGCCGACGGTGATGCTCTCGATGTTGAAACCCCTCCGGCTGAAGAGCCCCGATATTCTTGCCAGTACTCCGGCGCGGTTTTGCACGAGCACGGCCAATGTATGCCTCATTGCTTACCCTCCTCTCGCAACTGGCTTCCGACCAGCATGTTATCCAGGGTGCCGCCGGGCGGGACCATCGGGAAGACATTCTCTTCTGGCTCAACCCTGAAGTCGAGCACCACCACCTGGTCCAGCTTGAAGGCCTCTCTCAAGGCATCTTTGACTTCATCCGGCTCGGTCACCCTCATGCCAACGGCGCCATAGGCCTCAGCCAGTTTGACAAAGTCAGGGTTGGCATTTGCAAGTGATGTATAGGAGTAACGGCCCCCATAGAATAACTCCTGCCACTGGCGCACCATGCCCAGATAGCCGTTGTTGAGAATGGCTACTTTCACAGGGAGGTGATGTCCGACTGCAGTAGCCAGCTCCTGGATATTCATCTGGAAGCTCCCATCACCGGCGATGTCGATGACAAGCATGTCCGGGCATCCAACCTGGGCACCTATGGCTGCAGGGAACCCGAAACCCATGGTGCCAAGCCCGCCTGATGAGATGAAGGTCCTCGGACGGACTGGCTTCAATATCTGAGCGGCCCACATCTGATTCTGGCCCACCTCGGTGGTTATAATAGCGTTTCCCTGGGTCAACTCGGCTATTGCTTCCACTACCATTTGTGGACGTAGTCTGCCGTCTTTTATGTATTCAATGGGGAACTGCGCCTTCCATCTTTCCACCTGTTCCCGCCATTCATCATGGGATTTCTTCTTTACCAGCGGGAGAAGGGCACCCAGCACCCGCTTTGCATCGCCAACAACCGGGATATCCACCCTGACGTTCTTTCCGATCTCAGCCGGGTCGATATCGATATGGACGATCTTTGCCTTCGTCGCGAAACTGTCGATCTTGCCGGTAACCCTATCGTCGAACCGCGCCCCGACGGCGATGAGGAGGTCGCATTCACATACGGCATAGTTGGCGGGCTTCGTGCCGTGCATTCCAAGCATGCCGAGGGAGAGCGGGTGAGTTGCCGGGAATGCACCCAGCCCCATAAGCGTGGTTGTCACAGGAATGTCACATATCTCAGCGAGTTTCAGGATTTCCTCGCTGGCCCCGGACGATATGACCCCGCCGCCGACATAGAGGACCGGCCTGGATGCATGCTGAATGGCCTTTGCTACGCGCTGGATCTGCATTATGTGTCCGTCGTAGGTCGGCTTGTAGCCTGGCAACTCAACCTTCTCCGGATGCGACGGCTTGGTCTGAGCCGTAGATACGTCTTTGGGGAAGTCGATCAGCACGGGGCCGGGCCTGCCGGTGGTAGCAATATGGAACGCCTCTTTTACAATACGGGGGATATCCTTTGCGTCTTTGACCAGGTAGTTGTGTTTTGTTATGGGCATCGTGATGCCAGTGATATCCGCTTCCTGGAAGGAGTCCCTGCCGATCATGTCCGTTGCGACCTGGCCCGTGATGGCGATTATGGGTATCGAATCCATGTACGCATTGGCCAGTCCGGTGACCAGGTTGGTGGCCCCGGGGCCCGACGTCGCAATACATATCCCGGGCTTGCCAGTGGCTCTTGCGTAGCCGTCTGCGGCATGAGCTGCGCCCTGTTCGTGCCTTGTCAGGATATGCCGTATCGGGGAATCGAGCAGAATATCATATAAAGGGAGGACTGCACCCCCGGGATACCCGAAAACTACTTCCACGTCTTGGTTGAGCAAGGCCTCAATCAGTGCTGCTGCGCCAGTTGTCTTCATTCTTCTCCCTCCTCGTGTCCGTTCTCCGGCGAAATCCTTTCCCGTGGCCGGAGGTTGATGACCCTGGGCATTTTTGGTCGTAGATTGCCGGGCGGCACTCGGCCGTCTTACCAGGCGCTGGCCATGGATGAACGGGTATAACGAGTATAAAAAACGTCCCCGCGCGCATTGTGTCAAGCGCCCGGGGACGGGAAGAGCTCTTCCGTGGTACCACCCCAATTCATAGCATTCATGCGAGCCCCTCAAATGGAGATGAGCATGTGGGGAAGGGCAAGCAGATGAACACTACCTCTTTCAGCACTGTAACGGGTGCGTGCCCGGACCGGCCTGTGCCGCCCGGGGGATTCCCGGCAAAACCTACTCGATTCCTCCGACCGGCCACGGTCTGTGCCGGCCACCCGCCGCACTCTGGCTCCTGCAACGGCATCCGGGGCCACCCCCGTGGCCAGCAGGAGCGGGTTTTGCTGCAAGCAACCGGGTTAAAGAGGATCTTTCAGTTCGCAGCTCCAGGGTGAGATTCAGCTTGGGCCCGGACACCGCCTTTCACCAGTGCGCGGCTCTCTTATAGTCCTGCGCCAAGCCTACTATCCCTTTCATAGCATTTGGCGATTTCATGACATTTCGCGATTTCGCGATGCTCAGGTTGGTAGTTTAACCTGTAGTATACCAGCTGGCCCGGGGGGTGTCAATAGGTTCTGCAGCTTTGTTCTACAACTTGTTAAGCTATTCCTCGGCAAGTTCCCTAAATTCCTGGAATATCATGCCGATAAAATGAAAAGGAAGTTTATCTCTCCTTCAGGGCCTCGCGCTGAGATCAGGCGGGCCGCCGTGGTCAGGGGGGCCACCGGGATCAAGCCGGGCAGCGAGGCTACGATCGAGAAACGTATGGATATGGGGGCGGCCATATTGAAGCTCGGGTTTCCATTTTCCAAGCATACTATTCAGCAGGGAAGCCGTACTGGCAAGGTCACCGGCAGGCGAGGTTTTCGCCTTACACCAAGCATCGGCCTCAAGATAATGGGCGGGGTCATGCTGCTGCTGGTCCTCATGGCCGGCGTGGCATATTTTGGGATACGGGGGCTCAGGATCCAAGAGGGGCAGTATTCCGGAATCATAAAAACAGGTGTCCCGCTCCAGCGGCATATAGATGGCCTGCGTATAGTCACGTGGAAAAAGGCGGCGACCATTCTGGCATACGCGATCACGCAAGATGAGGCAATGCTCCGGGAGTTTGAGGCCGCGGACCAGAAATCCAAGGAGGAGCTCCAGAACATCCTCAAGGTCATGCCGACTGAGAGCCATCTGGGAGACTACCTGCAGAAGCTCGGGCAGCTCAATACCACTTTTTCGGGGAGCGCCAACATAGCGAAGATGCTAGTAGAACAGGGAAATTCGCAGCAGGCCCTGCAATTTATGGGGTCACAGGGCCTGCCGGTCATAGAACAGCTGAGTGCAAGTGCTGATGAGTGGATCCAGGCGATTGACCAGGAACACGAGAAGGCCGTGGCCCTTGCGGAGGACCAGAGCCGCAGGGTGATGTTCCTCTTGATCGTGGCTGTCGGGCTGGCAATGGTACTGGGGCTTGTCACCGGTTTATTGCTTGCGCGAAGCATCACGGTCCCCGTCTCCAAGCTTACAAAGGTCGCCTCTCTGCTTGCCAGGGGTGATCTTACCCAGTCGGTTCCCGACATCCGCTCACGGGATGAGATAGCCACCCTGGCACGGTCATTCTCTGATATGGTCGATAACCTGCGGCGCCTGGTCAAGAGCATTGCAGAGTCATCCCATCAGGTCGCAAGCACGAGCGAAACCCTCTCCGAGAGTGCTACGCGGTCAAGTGAGGTTACGCAGCAGATCGCCCAGATCATCCAGAATGTGGCACATGGGGCCTCCGAGCAGACAAAGGGTGCCCAGGATACACAGGCCACCATGAACCAGTTGAGTGACGCGATAGCTCAGATTGCGAAGGGCGCTCAGGACCAAGTCGTCTCTGTGAATGAGGCCAGCAATATCGTCACCAGGATGGCTGGAGCTATTGAGGCGGTCTCCAAGAGTGTTGATTCCCTTGCTGAGACCTTTGGCGCGACCCATAAGACCGCCCAGTCGGGGGCGGCGGCCCTGAATAAGACCATAAGCGGCATGGAGGAGATCATAGCTCAAGTGCAGCAGATGGCGGGCAAGGTTAAGGAATTGGGTGAGGGTTCGGAAAGGATAGGGAACATCGTCGCAGTAATCGACGAGATAGCGGAACAGACCAACCTCCTTGCCCTGAATGCCGCGATAGAGGCTGCCAGGGCTGGCGAACACGGGCGGGGGTTTGCTGTTGTGGCTGACGAGGTACGCAAGCTGGCCGGAAGGTCCAGCAAGGCCACCAAGGAGATAGCGGACCTCATCGGGAGTATGCAGCGGAGCATCGCTGATGCAAATAAGGCGATGGAGGCCACGTCGGCCGGGGTGGAGCAAGGGGGCAAGCTAGCCGGAGAAGCAGGCAAGGCGCTGTCTGAGATAATGGGAGCTGTTGGTGCAGTGGCGTCGGAAATAGACAGGATTGTAAGCTCCGTCCGCGAGATGACGTCCCACAGCTCACAGGTGATGAAGGCCATCGAGAGCGTGGCGAGCATAACCGAGGAGAATACTGCCGCGACCGAAGAAATGGCGGCAGGGAGCGATGAGGTGAGGAAGGCGGTTGAGTCTATGGCCGCGGTCTCCGAAGAGACTGCTTCCGCAGCCGAAGAGGTTTCTGCGTCAACAGAAGAGATGGCCGCCAGCATAAGTGAGATGGCCAAGTCCGCGAACGAACTGGCCAGGATGGCAGCAGAGCTAAAGAACCTGGTGGTGGAGTTTAAGGTTTGATTTTGTCATGAATACTAGCTTCACCCTTCACCGTGATAAGGTCGCTGGATCTCCCCGGGGCCTTCGCCCCGGGGAGATCCAGTTTGTGGAGGGTTAGCCGGGTGGTCGCCAAACGTAATCCCGGGGTAGCTTCCCATATGTTGTCACCGTGATTCAACAGGAGTTTTCGCGTTTTTTATCGAAGTTACATTATGGTTACAATTTTGTTACCTCGACTATATGTGAGAACTGAATACGAAATTAGCCTCAGAAACGTGGGCCAGCAATGGCCCGCTTTCGATCTCTCCAATCTTGTGATCCACGGAATTGATTCAGGAAATCAAGATGGTATCTCCTGAAAAATGGGGATTGCAGAGGATCTTAGTGGCTATAGGGCAGGAGGGGGCGCTGTGGTATCCGCAAAAATCTCGCTAATTGCTCCGTACGAGGAGCTGGAGAACCTAGCCCGTGAGGTAGTCAAGGAATTCACGGAGCCTATTGATGTGCGGCTGGGCCTCCTGTCGGCGGGGGTTACCGCTGCGGAAAGGGCGATCGAATCGGGGGCTCAGGTGATAATCAGTCGCGGTGGTACTGCCGAGGAAATACGCAAGGCTATCCCTGACATACCTGTGGTGGATATCCGGGTGACGGGGTTTGACCTGGCGCGGGCCATGGTGGAAGCGAGGTCGATTGGCGGGCGTCTCGGGGTTGTGGAATACCCGGGCATCATGGAGGGGGTCAAGGTCTTTAAGGAAATGTTCGGCCTCGAGATGATGGAGGCCGTTATATATTCCCCCAAGGATATCGAGGCGAGTGTGTCCTGGCTGATCCGGAACGGGGTCCGGGTCATTGTAGGGGAGACCGTCCCCGTGAGGATTGCCGAGAAGTATGGTGCCCGCGGCGTTCTCATCCGCTCTGGCAGAGAAGCGCTGAAGGAGGCCATAGAGGAGGCGTGGCGCGTCTGGCAGGTGCGGTTGCGGGACGAGATAAAGATGCAGCAGTTAAGAACGATCTTGGACCACAGCAAGGACGGTATAATTGTCGTCGATGAGCACAATCTCGTAACCTTCTTCAATTCCGCCGCAGAAGAACTCACTGGATTAAAGTCCAGAGGCGTGATCGGGAAAGACGCTGAAACGGCCGTGCCTGAGGTATTCAAGGGTATCAACTCGAATGAGCCCCGGTCTAGATCCGTTGTCGAGACTGCGGGGCGCCATATATACGTGAGCCGCGTGCCGATAGCCGTCGGCGAGCGTAGCGGCGGGGCCATCGTCATAATGCAGGACGTCAAGAGGATACAAAAGGTAGAGAGAACCATAAGACGCCAGCTTGCAGACCGGGGACTCTCAGCCAAGTACCAGCTCTCTCATGTAGTCGGGAGAAGCCCCAAGATCAAAGATGCAGTCACCATAGCCGAGAGATTTGCCGCAACTGACTATACGGTCCTCATAGTAGGGGAGACCGGCACTGGCAAGGAACTATTCGCCCAGGGGATTCATAACAAGAGCGCTCGGGCCAATGAGCCATTTGTAGCCGTAAACTGTGCGGCTCTGCCGGAAAACCTGCTGGAAAGCGAGCTCTTCGGCTATAAAGAAGGGGCTTTTACCGGGGCGCGCAAGGAAGGGAAGACGGGGCTTTTTGAACTAGCTCACGGGGGTACCCTATTCCTTGACGAGATATCTGCCATGCCTATGGGCCTCCAGGCTAGACTTCTGCGGGTCCTGCAGGAGAAGCAGATAATGAGGCTGGGTGACGACAGGCTCATCCCTGTTAATGTGAGGATAATCGCAGCTTCTAACAAGGACCTGAATGCCCTTGTCAAACAAGGGCAGTTTCGTGACGACCTCTATTATCGTTTGAGCGTGCTGACCCTGCATCTCCCGCCACTTCGTGAAAGAAAAGAGGATATTCCGGAACTCTGGGCCCATTTTGCAGAGCGGTGCTCCAGGGAACTGGGGATAGGCCCGAGTCCCCTCACGTCAGGCATGGAGATGTTGCTCTTCTCGTATGACTGGCCGGGCAATGTTCGTGAGTTATTGAATGTCGTGAGGAGGTATATGGTGATCACTGCCAGTGGATTGTCTGGGGCTGAGGAATGGCTAGCATCGGCACTCGGCATAAAGGAGTATGAACCAGAAGTAGAGCGGGAGCAGGGCCTCGTCAAAAGTATGGAACGGCGAGCGATCCTGAGCGTGCTCAAGGAAGTTGGAGGCGACAAGAAGCTCGCGGCGAAACGGCTGGGTATAAGCCAAACAACCCTGTGGAGAAGGCTAAAAGAGCTGGAAAACCGGACCGAAATTTCAGGCTGAATTTCCACATGGCGAAGCTTTTTTCATATTGAAAGGAGAGATGATAGGGATAGGAAATTGCAGGTGCCTTCCAGAGGTGGTGCCTTTTCGGTAACTGACGGCACGACAGCCCCTAAGGCCACATGATCCCCGGCCATATCTGAGCTAATAGACAGCTGGCACAACCATTGCAATAAGATGTCACCGAGCAGACGAGCAAACGCCGCCGCAGGGTATCTAGCCAGGCAGCAGAAGAGGATGTGATCTGCTAGTGATCATCGATGCCAGCTTGCTCAAGGATTTTGCCACAAGGATATTCATAGCCGCAGGCGTGAGAGAAGAACATGCCGCGGTGATAGCAGACTCCCTAGTCTTTGCGGAGCTCCGGGGTACATCTTCCCACGGCGTAGCCCGCATTCCGATCTATGTCAAGCGTATCAAAAAGGGCCTTATCGACGTAAATGCAAACCCTCACATTGTCAAGGATGGTATAGCCACTGCCCTCATCGATGCCCGCAATGGGATAGGGCAGGTAGTCGGGCTCCATGCCATGCAACTTGCCATCCAAAAAGCCAAGGCAGTAGGTATCGGTAGTGTGGTGGTAAGGAACAGCAACCACTATGGGGCTGCCGCCTATTTCTCCCTCATGGCGGTTGAGGCTGGGATGATTGGCTTTACCACTACGAACGCTAACCCTACCATGGCTCCCTGGGGTTCGAGCACCGCATTTTTTGGAACCAACCCCATATCGGTTGCAATACCCTGCTCACCTCGCCCCATTGTATTGGATATGGCCACCAGTACAGTGGCGCGTGGCAAGATCATCCTGGCCGCAAGAAAAGGCCTGAAGATCCCCCTGGGGTGGGGACTCACCAAGACAGGAAAGCCTACACAAGACCCTAACGAAGCCCTGCAAGGCACCTTAGCCCCTCTGGGCGGGGCAAAGGGCTCTGCACTTGCCATGGTTGTAGATGTCCTCTCAGGAGTCCTCTCAGGTGGGTTGTTCGGGAGGGACATCGGAGCTCTTTATACGGAATTTGAAAGGCCGCAAGGGGTGGGACACTTCTTCCAAGCTCTTCCGGTAGAGTGCTTTGGTTCCCTCGAGGAGTTTATAGCACGGATGTCGAGGATGGCTGGCGAGATAAAAGCGTTGGAAAAGGCCGAGGGATTTGAGGAGATATTCCTGCCTGGTGAGATAGAGGCACGCTGTCAGGAGGAAAGGCTCAGGGACGGGATACCGCTTGATGAGGTCACCGTACACGAGCTCATGGAGGTTGCGCTGGAGCTTGGTGTTGATGCGAGGATGCTCGCAGCATAGCCTGGCGCTTGCAGCACGGCTTGTCGCTTCCTGTAGTCTACTGGCTTAGTATACTGGCTGGGGGTGAGGGTGTGCAACCATTGAGGGTCGGCATTGTAGGGGCAGGTAGATTTGCTGACAAGGCGATCTTCCCGGCATTGAGACAGATAGACGGGATCCAGGTCGCTGCAGTGTACAGCAGGTCAGAGGACAGGGCGCGGGAGATAGCGGCCAATTATAATGTGGCTCTTAGTTTTACCGATATCAGGCGGTTCTGTAGCGATGCACGCCTTGACTGCGCCCTGGTACTCACGCCACCTCAGGCTCATTTTTGGGCAGTGAAAAATCTCCTTGAGGCCGGGGTAGATGTCTTTTGTGAAAAACCCTTGTCGCCCAGCCTCTCGGAGATCGAGGAAATGGTCGAACTGGCTGACGGGAACAAGAGGGTGTTTATGGCGGGGTTCAATCGCCGGTTTGCCCCCATGTTTGTGTCGGCAAAGGAGGCGTTCGGGGAGGCCGGAGTCGACCT
>DUSO01000089.1 GCA_012842565.1 Bacillota bacterium | reverse complement strand
AATTCATCGGTAAAGGCGAAGACTATGAGATAGCGGACCCTTTTGGCGGAGAGCTGGAAGCCTATCGGAAGTCCGCCGCCGATATACATGAGGCGGTGCGCATGATAGCAGAAAGGATCATGGAGAGAATCCGGCGTGAACAGGATCAAACACAGAGGGGAGAGGAGTGATCTCGATGAAAGTGGCGATAGGGTCGGACCACGCAGGTTTTCACCTCAAAGAAGAAATAAAAGCTTTCCTGTCCGGTAAGGGTATAGAGTTTAAGGATTTCGGGTGTCATTCCCCTGAGTCAGTTGACTACCCGGATATTGGGAAAGCGGTTGCTACGGGCGTGGCTGCTGGTGGATTCGACCGCGGCATACTCGTTTGCGGGACGGGGATAGGAATGTCTATAGTGGCCAATAAAGTGCCCGGGATAAGGGCTGCTCTCTGCCATGATGAGTTTTCTGCCAGGGCCTCCCGCCAGCACAATGATGCCAACGTCCTTACACTTGGGGCGCGGGTTATAGGCCCGGGGTTGGCTATCGAAATCGTTTCCGTGTTTCTCAGTACCGGGTTTGAAGGAGGACGCCATGCCCGCCGGGTGGCCAAGATAGAGGGCCCGGGCGGGGCGCCGGGGATTTGTTAGACTTTAATTCGGGGGGAGAGCCAGTGTCAAGAGTCCACATAATCGACCATCCACTGATTCAACACAAGCTGACCCTTATTCGCGATAAACATACAGGTTCTAAGGATTTCCGCGACCTTGTAGATGAAGTTGCAACCCTCATGGCATATGAAGTCACCCGCGATCTACCCCTCGAGAGCGCTCAGGTCGAGACTCCCATCGGCATCGCTCATACAAAGGTCATTGCCGGTAAAAAAGTCGGGGTTGTGGCAATCCTCAGGGCCGGCCTGGGGATGGTCGACGGGATATTGAAATTGATCCCGGCCGCAAAGGTTGGCCACATAGGGATCTACCGCGATCCGGAGACGTTGAAGCCTGTTGATTACTATTGCAAGCTGCCGACAGATGTACCGGAAAGAGATCTGATAATCGTCGACCCGATGCTTGCAACCGGGGGCTCTGCATGCGCCGCCATAAAGTTTCTCAAGGAACGTGGTGCACACAGCATCAAGCTCATGGTGCTGATTGCCGCCCCGGAGGGCATAGCGGCTGTCCAGAGAGAACACCCTGACGTGGATGTCTTTACGGCAGCAGTAGATGAATGCTTGAATTCCCATGGATATATCGTGCCAGGCCTTGGGGATGCCGGTGACAGACTTTTTGGAACGAAGTAGAACGAAATAATATAGGAGAGCGCTGCCATGAATATTGGTATAGAGGGTACAGGTTATGTGGAAGGCACGAGGGAGAGGCCGTCTTGGGACGAATACTTCATGGAGATTGCGCAGGTTGTTGCCAGGCGCTCCACGTGTCTCAGACGCCAGGTCGGGGCAATTGCGGTAAAGGACAGGAGAATCCTTGCCACCGGGTATAACGGGGCACCTTCCGGGCTGCCCCACTGCCTT
>DUSO01000088.1 GCA_012842565.1 Bacillota bacterium | reverse complement strand
TGTCTGTGTGGCGGATGCCGCTGAGCTAGCTGCAGCCCAGGCCGCACGGGAATTGGAGGTTGATCGTTTCTATACAAACTACATGGATGCCCTCGAAGATGAGTCAGTGGACGCCGTGTGTATCGCATCCCCTACGTTCACACACGCACAGATAGCGGTAGCCGCCGCCGAGGCGGGGAAACATGTCTTCTGCGAAAAGCCCATGGCTGTTACCTTGGATGAGGCTGACCGGATGATCGAGGCGGCCGAATCCGCCGGCATCAGACTGCAGATCGGATTCATGCGACGCTTCGACCAGGGGTTTCGAGAGGCTAAGAGGCTTATCCAAGATGGGGCGATAGGTGACCTGGTCCTCATCAAGTCTACAGGGAGGGGCCCTGGGCTTCCGGGCAGCTGGTATTTGGACTTTGACAAGAGCAATGGCCTTTTGGCTGAGGTCAATAGCCATGATTTCGACACTGTGAGATGGCTTTCAGGGAGTGAATTCTCACGGGTGTATGCAGAGGCAGGTGCTTTTGCACGGCCCGACATAAAGAATGAGTACCCTGGATTCTTTGATAGTGCCCTGGTCAGCATCCGGCTTACAGATGGCAAGATGGCCGTGATCGATGGGACCTGCCCCTCAAATTACGGCTATGATGCCCGGACTGAGGTGCTGGGCACTCACGGTGTCTTGATGATCGGGCAGTTTGAGGAACAATCAGTCGTCATATCTCGCAAGGACGGAACACTACGGCCGACTACCCCTTCCTGGCGCAACAGGTTTAAGGATGCGTACCGTGAGGAGATGGCCCACTTCGTCCGGTGCATCATTGACGGCACCAATCCAGACGTAACGGGGCTGGATGGGAAGAAGGCGCTCGAAGGAGTATTAGCTGCAAACCGCTCCCTTAAGGAGGGCCGGCCGGTGTGCCTGTAGTTGTCCGAATCTGGGGGGTGTCCGGATGACGTCGAGCGTTTACCTCATAGGCGTGGATATCGGCACAATGGGCACCAAAGCGGCTGTGTTCGATGAATCCGGCCGGCTGCTCGGAGATGCTTTTGAAGAGTCGAGGCTGGTCTACCCGCGGCCCGGCTGGGTTGAGCAGGACATGGAAGAAATATATATGTCCTGCCTGAATACCATCAGAGTTGCCGTTCAGAAGGCCGGTATCAGGCCCGCTGGCATTGCGGGGATCGCGATAGATGGCCAGATGGCCGGAATCGGAGGAATGGCAGAGGACGGCATGGCCTCCATCAGGTATGATTCCTGGCTTGATACCCGTTGTGAACCATACATTTCTCTCATGGCCGATAGAGCCGGCGATAGGGTTTTGGCCATAAGTGGCAGCCCTCCTACCTATGATCATGGCCCCAAGATGCTATGGTGGATGCACGAACAGCCGGAGGCTTTCAAGAGAACTGCAAAGTTCGTGGTCCCGTCGGCCTACGCGGCCTGCAGGATGGCGGGACTCAAAGCACAGGACGCCTTCATTGATTATACGCAGATTCATTTCTCCGGGTTTGCAGATGTTGAAAACCTGACCTGGTCTATAGAGTTGTGCAACGCCTTTGACCTTCCTGTCGAGAAACTACCCCGCATTGTAGCTCCCTGGGAGGTAATAGGTACGCTTACAGCTGAGGCTGCCCGGGCTACCGGCCTCCTTGCGGGGACTCCTATTGCGGCAGGGGCAGGAGACCAGGCTGCCTCTTCCCTGGGTGCCGGGATCGTCCAGCCCGGCCAGGTTTTTGATGTCGCCGGGACCGCATCTGTCTTCTCCGTCTGTACGGACCGGCGGGTGACAGATATGAAGTACAGGACCTTTCTGTCTGCCAGGTCCGTGTTGCGCGACCTGTGGGTGCCGATAGCCTACATAAACGGCGGGGGGCTGTGTCTCAAATGGTTTAGAGACGAGCTTGCGACAGGTGTGACGACGGCCGCATCCGCCTCCGGCAAGAGCGCCTATGCCCTGCTGGATGAAATGGCGGATAGGGTGCCCCCAGGATCCGAGGGGCTCATCTTCTTGCCGCACTTCGGGGGGCGGGTCACTCCTAATGACCCCAATGTAAGAGGGCTCTGGCTCGGCCTGAGTTGGGGGCATGGTTTGGGACATATGTACAGGGCGATACTGGAGGGGATCGCCTATGAATACCGGTATTACGCCGATATCCTGGGCGAGATCCTCCCCGATCTACAACTTAAGGAAGCCCGCGTCATAGGTGGCGGCGCAAAGAGCGGCACCTGGAACCAGATCAAGGCGGATATTCTAGGGGTTCCATATGTGCAACTTGACCGCCAGGAGGTAAGTGTCTGGGGGTCCGCCATGATCGCGGGGTACGCTGTGGGTGTGTATAAGGATCTTGCCGGGATTGCAGCCTCCTCTAACCGCCTGGTGGAGCGGGTCTTACCCCAAAGCCGGTATAGGAAGATCTATGACCAGTGTTCAGAGATCTACAACGGGATTTTCGCCGCCCTGGGGCCATCATTTGAAGCCCTTGGCAAGGTCCGGGGTAATACACCCGGAGCGGCTGAGGTTGCCTGAGCCGTTGAGACCACAGTCTCGCGACTGATTGAGGGAGAAGGGGGAATAACCGGTGAAGTACAGCGTGAGCAACTGGATTTACGGGGATGAACCACTGGAGAAGACGTTTGTAAGACTCTCAAAGTGCGGATTTGACGGGGTTGAGCTGATGGGTGAGCCGGACCATTATCGCGTAGATGACGTGGCCGAACTCTGCAAGCGTTACAATCTCCAGGTTCTCTCCATTGCCGGTATGTATCCCTGGCCGACCACCGGGCGCGACCTGGCAAATCCTGACCCGGAGGTAAGAGGACGGGCTGTCCATTACCTGAAAAAGTGTGTCGACTTCGCCGTCGGGGTAGGTGCTCCCCTCATCATAGTCGTGCCATCGGCCGTGGGCAAGACCCATCCCGTGGGAGATACCTGCGATGATAAAGCCTGGGAAGCCGCCTTCCGGCGGGAATGGGATCATGCAGTTGAATCAGTCAGGGAAGCTGCCCGTTTCGCCGAGGATAGCGGCGTATTGTTGGCGATCGAGCCAATCAACCGGTATGAGACCTACCTGGTAAACACCGCGGAGCAGGGAATGAGATTTATCTCGGAGGTGGGTTCGGGTGCAGTCAAGCTCCACCTCGACACGTTTCACATGAACATCGAGGAATCGGACCCAATAGCGGCTGTCCGGGCGGCAGGTGATCTCCTGGTAAATGTCCACATTGCGGATAGCAATCGCCAGGCTGTAGGGAGAGGGCACTTTGATTTTGTGGGGTTGATGAAGGCATTAAAGGAAATCGGATATGACCGGGCCCTTGCGCTGGAACCCCTGCCCCCGGTGCCGGATCCTTACGTTGCCATGAAGATGAAGCGTTATGCGGAGATGTGGGATACCTATGCACAGGAAAGCATCAACCGGTTGAAGGAATTTGAACAGGCGATGTAGGTAGGCATGCCCGACCTGGCGCGTAAGCGGGGATGAAAGGGATGGCCAAGCGAATTGGAGACGGATCGGCAGCTTACCGGCAGCCTTGAGAGGGAGAGGAGACGAACGGTCAGTGATTGCCGCAGTCTTGCACGGGCCTGGGGATATGAGGGTCGAAACTGTGGATACGCCTGCGATCGGCCCCGGTGACATCCTGGTGAGGGTTAAGGCGGCGGCCGTATGCGGGACGGACTTGAGGATATTCAAGTCAGGATTTAACAGGCCTGATGCCCGTGGGCCGGGCCCCAAAAGGATCCTGGGGCACGAGGTGGCCGGTGAAGTAGAGGCGGTGGGAGACGGAGTCACGGGATTCCGGCCTGGCGACCGTGTGACCATCGCCCCGAATATTGGTTGTGGAACCTGTAACGAGTGTGTTCAGGGATATAACCATCTGTGCCGTGATTACAGGGCCATAGGGATCGCGCTGGATGGCGGATTTGCAGAATATGTGCTATTCCCCGCCAAGGCCGTGGCCCAGGGTAATGTATGCAAGATACCAGAAAACCTGTCATACGAAGAAGCTGCAATAAATGAGCCCCTGTCGTGCTGTTACAATGGCATGATGGCATGCCGGGTTTCTCCCGGGGATGCTGTATTGATCATCGGCGCCGGGCCCATAGGCGCGCTTCATATCATGCTAGCCAGGCTCACGGGTGCCCGCAAGATCATGGTCAGCGACATCGTGGACGAGAGGTTAAAGGCCATAGAGGTTTTCGGCCCCGATGCCGCAATCAATCCTACCCGGGAGGCGCTCCCTGAGACAATTATGGCGGAAACCCAAGGCAGGGGGGCGGACGTTGTCATCGTGGCATGTCCCTCTCCCGATGCTCAAAGAGAGGCTCTGGAGCTTGCAGCGGTTTGCGGGCGTATCAACTTTTTTGGCGGGCTCCCGAGGGATATAGAAAATGTCCCGCTTAATACAAATCTGATCCATTATAAGCAATTGACCGTGACAGGGACTACCGGATCGAGCACTCACCAGTTTCGCAATACACTTGCGATACTGGCGTCCGGGAAGGTAAACATCAGGCCGGTTATAACGTCCAGGGTGGCCTTGCGGGATATCGCAAAGGCGTTCAGTGAAGCTCGAGACATGAGTAGCCTGAAGACGGTGATTCTACCTTAGTACGCCCGGAAGGGGGTGGTGCGGGAGATCTCAAGACCACATCTATAAGCTGTGAGGTTCATGGTCCGCAGGTGGAATGAGGCTTTTCAGTAACTGAGTGTCGAATGAGTGGATAATCCAGGACGATTAATGTACTACGAGGAGGAACGAGCCATGAGAGTTGCGAAGTCCGCTTTGTGCCTCTTGTTTGTATTGGTGCTTGGTAGTCTCGTCTTCTCCCTGGCAGCACCTGCGGCGGACCTGCCCAAGAAGATAGTGATTGGTTGGGCCCCGCCAGATATCACCGGGGTCTTTAAGACCGCGACAGACTACTTTGAAAAGGCCGCGGCCGATGCCAGGAAGCATGGTATCAACGTAAGCGTCATCACCCAGTCTCCAGCCAGCCATACTGCATTCGCCGATCAGGTGTCCATTATTGAGGACTACATCCAGAGGCGCGTCGACGTAATCGCCATCTCACCCATCGAGGTCGAGGTTATCAAGCCGGCTGTGAAGAAGGCGAACAAGGCAGGCATCCCGGTGATAATCGTCAATCTGCTCGAACCCATCGAAGGAATAGATGTGGCATCTTACATAGGATTCGATAACACAGTTGCCGGGGAAATCTCCGCGTACGCCGTTCTTGACTATTTTGGGGGCCCGGGAGTCCTGGGGACGGGGAGAAAGGTGGATGTGAAACCAGGCACTTATCTTGATCTAAAGTGGTGGCAAGATCTCTATTCAAAGATAACCCCCCAGGAGAAAGCCAATATAAAGGCCCGGGGTGCCATAATCGAGGGGATAGCGGGAGGATTCTTCTCCGTCGCCAGGCTCCGGGGGTTCCATAGTGTCATAGATAATTATCCGGGTATTAAGATCGTGGGCACACTGCCTGCCGACTGGAATCGCGAGAAGGGAATCAGGGCTGCAGAGGACTTCCTCGCGTCTAACCCTCCCGGCACTTTGGACTTTATCTGGGCGGCCTCAAATGAGATGGGCCTGGGCGCTATGCTGGCCGTTGAGGCTGCGGGCAGGCAAAAGGAGGTCAAAGTATTCACTAACGATGGGACGCCCGAGTCTGTTGACCGCATTAGAGAGGGGCGCCTGATAGCCGAGACGTGGCATGGATTCCCCGAGTGGGGCTGGTACGGTACCAAGTTTGCTGTGATGCTGGCCCTTGGCCAGGAGGTACCCAAGATATTCGACGTGCGGCCCAGGACCGAGTACAAGGATAACGCAGATGATTTCTACCCGGTTCCGAAGTTGGAGCCAATCGACTGGGAGGCAATCAAAGCAAGAGCTAAATAGCCCGTCTTTCCATCTTTCCTTTCCGGCCTGGCCTGCGGGCCCGATTACGGTCGGGGCCAGGCCGTGACAGAATGAGAGGGGGCCTCCATGGTGACTGAGGTTCCAATGCTCCTGGCAGAGGGGATCACCAAATCATTCCCGGGGGTCAGGGCACTTGACAACGTATCATTCGATGCCCGTAGAGGCGAGATTCATGCCCTCCTTGGAGAGAACGGCGCAGGAAAGTCAACGCTCGTCAAGATACTCAGCGGGTCGTTGGCCAAGGATGCAGGAAGGATCTTTCTGGACGGGACTCAGGTTGAAGTAAACAGTCCGACAAGGGCTCGTAACCTTGGAATCGGCATGGTCTACCAGGAACTCAGCCTGATTCCGACTTTGAGCGTAGCCGAGAATATATGCCTTGGCAGGTGGCCCAGGCGTAGATTTGGTCGCGTCGACTGGGGGGCGACGTATGCTGTGGCCCGGGCGGAGCTGGAAAAACTCGGGCTGGACGTAAACCTCAAAGCCAGGGTTGGTAGTCTCAGTGTGGCGGAACAGCAATTAGTGGAGATCGCTAAGGTGACCTCCCAGAATGTCCGGATACTCTTGCTCGATGAGCCTACTTCGGCCCTTTCGGACAATGAACGTGAGAGGCTTTTCCGGCTGGTCAAAGGCTTAAGGGACAAAGGAATTACTATCATCTATATTTCGCATCGCCTGGCTGAGGTCATGGAGATTGCAGACCGGATCACCATCCTACGCGATGGTAAGAAAGTTGGGACCTTTCATGCTGGCAACATTGGTCACGACGAGTTGGTTTCAATGATGATAGGCAGAAGCATGAAGGACCAATTCCCGGCGATTGATACTCCGGGAGGAGAGCCGGTCCTCCAGGTAGAGGGCATAACGGTCCAGGGCCTCCTGCACGATATATCATTTTGTGTAGGCCGGGGAGAGATCGTCGGTATCTTCGGCCTTATGGGGTCAGGCCGCACAACCCTGGCACGCGTGCTGTTCGGGTTGCAGAGGGCAGAGAGAGGCGCGATCATGGTCGATGGCGTCAAGGTAGATGTAACTTCTCCCGGGGATGCCATCCGGGCGGGCATCGGGTATCTCACCGAAGACAGGCGCCAGGGACTCGTGCCGTTCATGGCCATCCCGCCTAATGTGACGCTGTCCAGCCTAAGGAGCATATCGAGCTATTTCGTCCTGGACCGGAAACGCGAAGATCGCCTGGCCCAGCGGTTTATTGAAGACCTGCGCATCCGGACTCCAAGCCTTAGGCAGAAGGTCTCGCGTTTGAGTGGTGGCAATCAACAGAAAGTGGTGCTCTCGAAGTGGCTATGTAGCAAGTCGAAGATTCTGGTTTTCGACGAACCTACAAGGGGGATTGATGTAGGGGCCAAGGCGGAGGTTTTCCAGCTTATGGCTAGACTTGCCCGGGAAGGGATCGCAATTGTAATGCTCTCGTCGGAGTTGCCGGAGCTCCTGGGTATGTGCAACAGGATACTGGTGATGAGAAAGGGCCGCATCGTGGCTCAGTTTGAGGCGTGTCGTACTACGCAAGAAGAACTGCTCAAAAGCGCGAGCGGGATCGGGGTGTGAGGCGGCATGAACGGCGGACAACGGGATATTACAGGCGTCACAGCAGGGGCATCGGTTGCCCCGGTAGAACAGCCGGGCGCCCGAGGCTATGACTTGCGCAGCATGCGAATCGCCGCCCTGTTGAGGGGAGGCCCTGTCATCGCACTCTTGCTCTTGTCTATTTACCTGGCGTTTGCAACGCCACACTTCCTGACTGCTGGTAACCTCATGAACGTGGCCCGGCAGGTGTCGATCAATGCCATCCTCGCCATCGGTCAGACGATGGTTATAATCTCTGGAGGCATCGACCTTTCGGTGGGAGCGATACTTGCTGTGTCCGCTTCTTTTGGTGCGGTCGCCATGACCTACTGGGGGCTTACCATGTGGGCCGGCATTATTCTTGCCCTGCTGGTTGGCGCCCTTGCCGGGTTTGTAAATGGAGTCGTGGTCACCAAGGGGAGGATACCTGACTTCATTGCCACCCTTGGCATGTTATCTACCGCCCGAGGGGTTGCTCTTATAGTAACGGGAGGCCTTCCTGTGCCTTCCCACCTCACGGCGGTGACACTTAAGGCCTACCTGCCCGAGGGATTGATATGGATCGGCAGCGGAGATATATTCGGGATCCCCACGGCGGCGCTGATTGCACTTGCCATTGCGGCCATCGGCTGGTTCATAACGACTCACACCGTTCTGGGGCGG
>DUSO01000087.1 GCA_012842565.1 Bacillota bacterium | reverse complement strand
TTCGACAATACAAGCGTTATCGCAGACGTGAGCGTCGTCTTACCATGGTCTATATGCCCTATCGTCCCTATGTTTACATGCGGCTTTGTCCTCTCATACTTCTGCTTTGCCATCGCAATTTACCTCCTCGGGTAATGTTATGAGAAAGATGAACGGCACATTGCCGGCGTTACTTTATATCGCCGGCGCTCCTGTACACCCTGGCGCTACCTGGATCTGGAACCGCCCCTGACTATTATGTTTTCCGCAATCGATGGCGGCACCTGGTCGTACTCAAGGAAGTGCATAGAATAGGTTCCCCGTCCCTGAGTCATCGAGCGGATATCTGTCGCATACCCGAACATCTCTGCAAGGGGAACCATGCCCCGGACGATCCTTACCTGTCCACGGGATTCCATCCCCTCGACGCGTCCCCTGCGCGCTACGATGTCGGCCATGACATCGCCCATGAATTCCTCGGGTACCACGACCTCAACCTTCATTATCGGCTCCAGGAGCACTGGAGAGGCGCGCCTTGCCCCATCCTTAAAGGCCATCGATCCCGCGATCTTAAAGGCCATCTCGGACGAGTCCACCTCGTGATAAGACCCGTCTATCAAAGAGACCTTGACATCCACCACCGGGTAGCCTGCAAGGATACCGCTGGCCATAGCCTCTTTTACCCCGGCCTCCACCGCCGGGATAAACTCCTTGGGGATGACTCCCCCGGTGATCTTGTTTACAAAGGCGAATCCTTCGCCCCGGCCCTGAGGCTCGATCTCGATTATGACATGGCCATACTGGCCACGCCCACCTGTCTGCCGTACAAACCTCCCCTCGCTTGTCACCTTGGACAGGATCGTCTCACGATACGCCACTTGCGGCCTCCCGACATTGGCCTCTACCTTAAACTCCCGGAGTAGCCTGTCGATGATGATCTCGAGGTGGAGTTCGCCCATACCGGAGATGATCGTCTGACCCGTTTCGCCGTCAGTATGGACGCGAAACGTGGGGTCTTCTTCCGCGAGCTTGCCCAGGGATACGGCGAGCTTATCTTCGTCGGCCTTGGATTTGGGCTCCACGGCGACCGATATAACCGGTTCGGGAAACTCCATGGCCTCCAGGACTATCGGCCTGGATTCGTCGCACAGCGTGTCGCCGGTTGTAACATCCTTGAGACCCACAGCGGCCGCTATGTCACCGGCAGCCACCTCATCCGTGTCTTCGCGGTGATTTGCATGCATGAACAGGATCCTCCCGAGGCGTTCCCGCCTCTGTTTGGTAGCATTAAGTACATGCATTCCCGCCTTGACGGTCCCGGAATATACACGGAAGTATACGAGCTTGCCAACGTACGGGTCGACCGCCACCTTAAACGCCAGGGCGGAGAAAGGCTCTTCATCGCCCGGAGACCTCGTCTCCTTTTCCTGCGTTTCCGGGTTGATCCCCTCCACCGGAGGCAGGTCCTCCGGCGATGGCAGGTAATCTACCACAGCGTCCAGGAGCAACTGCACGCCCTTGTTACGAAAAGCCGATCCACACAGGACGGGGACCAGCTTCCCGCTGAGTGTAGCCGCCCTGAGAGCACGCTTGATCTCCGGAGCCGGAATATCCTCTCCATCCAGGTACCTGGCCATGATGACGTCATCGGTCTCCGCCAGGGCCTCGATCAGTTCCTCACGAGCCTTGCTGGCCTGTTCCCTCATTTCCGCGGGGATGTCAATTACCTCACGCTCTATCCCGAGGTCGTCCTTGTATATGACCGCCTTCTGCTCGATTAGGTCCACGACACCGGTGAAACTATCCTCTGCACCGATCGGCAACTGAATGGGTACACCGTTTGAGCCCAACCTCTCGCGGATCATCCTGACGACACGCGGGAAATCGGCCCCGACCCGGTCCATCTTATTAACAAAGGCAATTCGGGGCACATGATATTTCTCAGCCTGATGCCAGACAGTCTCAGACTGGGGTTCGACCCCGCCAACGGCGCAGAAGACTGCTATAGCGCCATCGAGTACCCTGAGAGACCTTTCTACCTCTACAGTGAAATCCACGTGTCCGGGCGTATCTATAATGTTGATACGATGATCCCGCCAGTAGCAGGTAGTCGCGGCAGATGTGATAGTGATCCCGCGCTCCTGCTCCTGGACCATCCAGTCCATGGTAGCCGCGCCTTCATCTACCTCGCCCATCCTGTGAACCCGACCAGTGTAGAAGAGGATTCTCTCGGTGGTCGTGGTCTTCCCCGCGTCGATGTGTGCCATTATTCCTATGTTGCGGACTCTACTTAACGGAAAGGCCCTCGCCACGTCGATCCCCTCCTTCCATTGCGTCGAGCGCCAAAGTAACTACCATCGATAATGTGCAAAAGCCTTATTCGCCTCAGCCATCTTATGCGTATCCTCGCGCCTCTTCACAGAAGCCCCGGTCCCCTGAGAAGCATCCAGGAGTTCTCCGGCCAGCTTCTCCGCCATGGTCCTCTCAGCGCGGGCTTTGGCCGATGCAACGATCCATCTCAACGCCAGGGCGGTCCTTCGCTCAGGCCGGACCTCCACAGGCACTTGGTATGTGGCCCCTCCTACCCTTCGCGGGCGCACCTCCAGGATCGGCATCACATTCTTTACCGCTCTCTCAAAGACCTCCAGCGGATCCTTGCCGGTCTTCTCCCTGATGATATCCAGGGCGCCATAGAGAATCCTCTCTGCGACTCCCTTCTTGCCCCTTTGGAGCAGCTTATTCATCAGCTGGGTCACCAGCTGGCTCCCATAAATCGGATCAGGAACTACAGCCCTTCGAGCTACGCTTCCTCGCCTGGGCACCTTCCCTTTCCCTCCTCTCGTCGATCACTGCGGCACGCACCTGGCATTCATCATGCCTTGGGCCTCTTTGCACCGTACTTCGACCGGCCCTGGCGTCTGTTCTGAACTCCAGCAGCATCCAGAGTACCCCGGATTATATGGTACCTCACGCCCGGCAGGTCCTTTACCCTGCCACCTCTTATTAACACCACCGAGTGCTCCTGGAGGTTGTGGCCGATCCCCGGTATATATGCCGTGACCTCGAGACCGTTGGTCAAACGCACCCTTGCGATTTTCCTCAACGCTGAGTTGGGCTTTTTGGGCGTCGTTGTCCTGACAACCGTGCATACACCCCGTCTCTGAGGAGCCCCCTTGCCATATTCGGCCTTCCTGGTGAACGAATTGTAGGTCCACCGCAGAGCAGGGGCTTTAGACTCATTACGTACGACCTCGCGGCCATGTCTTACAAGCTGGTTGATAGTCGGCATTCACGCACCCCCTTTCGAACATAAAATTTGCCCCTTCCACCACACGGCGAAAGGGGCTCTCCGCCTGGTTGTGTTTCTACTGGTCCAGTATAGCTGCTGAAGCTGCTCCGACCTCTATTCCGCAGGCCCTGCCGAGCTGCAGCATGCTATCCACGTAGACAACCGGTACTCCCTTTGCCTTGGATAGTGCCTTGAGGTCCCTGATGACGTGTTCTTCGGCATCACTCGCAAGGTAGAGTACCTTGACCGATCCCCTCTCAAGAGCCTTGATGGTCTCCTTGGTCCCCACCGTCTTTTTCTTGGCCATCTTCAACTCTTCATGGGATACCATATTCAGTTCTCCCCCTCGCGGACCTCTCCCTGGAGGCCACAGAAGGCATCCGGCCAGGCATATGCGGCCAGACACCTTAGAATTATATCATCGGAATAGCCCGGTGTCAACAATCTGCTGGCCTCCCATTTGTAGCGCTTTCCAGCTTCTAGTCGCTGTCTTCCGCCGCAAAGGCAGCCAGGCTTGCATGGCCTGGTCGCGTTACCGGCACCACCCCCTGAGATGCAGGCTCGTCTTGCCCCGCGGGTACCTCATCTGCTGTAGTCCCGGCCGTCTCCGGCCCGCCCACGGGGACGACCTTGATATTCCTGTAGCGTGACATTCCTGTGCCTCCGGGCACAAGCTTGCCGATGATGACATTTTCCTTGAGTCCGATAAGCGGGTCAGTCCTGCCCTTGATTGACGCGTCGGTCAGCACTCGTGTAGTCTCCTGGAAGGATGCCGCGGACAGGAAGCTCTCCGTCGCAAGAGACGCCTTGGTGATTCCCAGCAGGACAGGCTTCGCTACCGCAGGTCTCCCGCCAGCCTCAAGGACCTTCAAGTTTTTCTCCTCAAACTCCAGGTGGTCGATGAGCCCGCCCGGGAGGAGATCGGTATCGCCCGGGTCTTCCACGCGTACCCGCTTTAGCATCTGCCTGACGATTACCTCGATATGCTTGTCATTTATCTCGACACCCTGTGACCTGTAGACCTGCTGGACTTCTCTCACAAGGTATGTCTGCACTGCACGCACGCCCTTTACCCTCAATATGTCGGACGGGTTGAGGGAGCCCTCGGTGAGCTGGTCACCAGCCTCCACCCTCTGGCCGTCCCTGATCTCGAGACGGGCGCCATAGGGCACAGGATACACCTTTTCGGTGCCGTCGTCCATGGTGATAACTACCTTGCGGACGCCCTTTGACTCTAGTATCCGTGCAACACCGGATACCTCAGTAATAACAGCCTGGCCCTTGGGTCTCCGGGCCTCGAAAAGCTCCTCTACCCGCGGGAGACCCCGGGTGATATCATCACCGGCAACACCGCCGGTGTGGAACGTCCTCATGGTGAGCTGAGTACCAGGCTCGCCTATGGACTGCGCGGCGATTATGCCGACAGCCTCACCAACCTCAGCCGGCCGCCCTGTTGCCATGCTCCGCCCGTAGCACTTGGCGCAGACCCCATACCTGGTGCGGCACGTCAGCGGTGAGCGGATCCTGACCTCGGTGATGCCAGCTTTCTCGACAAGCCTCGCCAAGTCCTCATCTATCTCCTGGTTGCGTCTTACAATGACCTCGCCGGTAGCGGGGTTTATTATATCCTCCGCTGCAACACGGCCGACCGCCCTGTCCCTGAGGGGCTCTATCACCTCGCCGCCTTCTGTCAAGGCGCCGATCATTATACCATCATCGGTGCCGCAGTCTTCCTCGCGCACTATGACGTCCTGTGCTACATCGACGAGCCGGCGGGTAAGATACCCCGAGTCGGCTGTCCTGAGCGCCGTATCGGCAAGCCCCTTGCGGGTCCCGTGCGTGGATATGAAGTACTCCAGCACCGTGAGTCCTTCCCGGAAGTTCGCCCGGATCGGGAGGTCAATGGTGCGGCCGGATGGATCTGCCACCAGACCCCTCATGCCGCCCAGCTGTCTTAACTGCTGGACGTTACCTCGCGCACCTGACGTCGCCATCATGTATACCGGGTTGAACTTATCCAGGTGCTCCAGCATGGCCTTCTGGACCTTATCGGTAGCCTCCGTCCAGGCATCGATGACCAGCTGGTACTTCTCTTCATTTGTAATGAGGCCCTTCCTGTGTTGCTGCTCGATTTCCTCGACCCGCTTCTCGGCTTCCTTCAATATCTCCTGCTTTTCCGGAGGGATCACCACATCGTCGATGCCGACGGTCGTGCCCGACTGCGTCGCATATCTGAAACCGACAGCCTTCAGGTTATCCAGTATCTCCGCCGTCCTGGCGTTCCCGTACCGCCTCTGGCATATTGCCACAAGCTTCGCCAAGAAACCCTTGCTGGTCGGGTGCTTTTCGGGCATTTCCTTGATGTACTCGATCAGGGGCCTTGCCTCTCCGCGAGTCTTGGGAGGCTCTACCTCCGTAAGCTCCATGAAATCATCAACAGCATCGTTGATATACGGAAACTCCTCCGGGAATATGGTATTAAAAATAAGCCGCCCCGGAGTAGTGATCAAAAGGCCATGCCGGATATCGCCGCCGGGCAGGGGCTTCGACCCTCTCATCCTCACCCCGATCCTGGCGTGCAATTCCACGACGCCGTCCTCATAGGCCCTCAGGGCTTCCTCTGGTGAGCTGAAATACCTGCCCTCCCCCTTGGCTCCGGCCTTCTCCAGCGTGAGGTAGTAGCACCCCAGCACAAGGTCCTGGCCGGGAGTCGCAACAGGCTTGCCATGGGCCGGTGACAGGATATTGCCGGTCGACATCATGAGCAACCGCGCCTCGGCCTGTGCCTCGGCAGACAGGGGTACATGGACAGCCATCTGGTCACCGTCAAAGTCCGCGTTGTATGCAGGACACACAAGCGGGTGTATCTTTATCGCCCGCCCCTCGACCAGGACCGGCTCGAATGCCTGGATACCCAACCGGTGCAGGGTCGGCGCCCGGTTGAGGAGCACGGGATGCTCGCTTATGACCTCCTCGAGAACATCCCATACTTCGTCCCTGACCCGCTCGACCATGCGCTTGGCACTCTTTATGTTGTGGGCATATCCGTGGTCGACAAGCCTCTTCATGACAAAGGGCTTGAACAACTCCAGAGCCATCTCCTTCGGCAGGCCGCACTGGTGAAGCTTGAGCTCGGGGCCCACCACGATCACCGACCGGCCCGAGTAGTCGACACGCTTGCCGAGGAGATTCTGGCGGAAGCGCCCCTGCTTGCCCTTGAGCATATCCGAGAGTGACTTAAGCGGCCGGTTGCCCGGCCCGGTGACAGGCCTGCCCCGGCGGCCGTTATCGATCAGGGCATCCACGGCTTCCTGGAGCATCCTCTTTTCATTCCGGACGATAATATCGGGAGCGCCCAGCTCCAGGAGCCTCTTCAGCCTGTTATTCCGGTTTATCACGCGCCGGTAGAGGTCATTTAGATCCGAGGTGGCAAACCGCCCGCCATCGAGCTGCACCATGGGCCTAAGCTCCGGGGGGATCACCGGGATCACGTCGAGTATCATATGCTCAGGCCGGTTACCTGACTCACGGAAAGCCTCAACCACTTCAAGCCTCCGTATAGCCCGGATACGTTTCTGGCCAGCCGAATCCCGTATCTCTTGCCTTAACTCCCTCGAGAGCTCATCCAGGTCTATCTCCTCGAGGAGCTTCTTGATAGCCTCTGCACCCATGCCTGCCTTGAAGGCTTGCCCGTACCTCTCCCTGTATTCCCTGTACTCGCTCTCCGTCAGCAATTGTTTCTTGGTCAGGGGCGTGTCACCCGGATCTATCACGATATAGTTTGCGAAATATAAGACCTTCTCGAGGGTCCTGGGAGAAAGGTCGAGAAGGAGTCCCATCCGGCTAGGTATCCCCTTGAAATACCAGATGTGGGATACCGGCGCGGCAAGCTCTATATGACCGAGTCTTTCCCGCCTCACCTTGGAACGAGTGACCTCCACTCCGCACTTATCGCAGACAATCCCCTTGTATCTGACACGCTTGTACTTGCCGCAATGACATTCCCAGTCCTTGGTCGGCCCGAATATCTTCTCGCAAAACAGGCCTTCGCGCTCAGGCTTAAGAGTGCGGTAGTTTATGGTCTCAGGTTTCTTGACTTCTCCGCTTGACCAGCCTCTGATCTGCTCGGGAGATGCGAGACCAATTCTGATCTTGTCAAAATTATTGACATCCAACAATGGCCTCTCCTCCTCGTTTACGCCTACTCATCTCTGTCCTCTTCATCGCTGCCTGTACCAGCATCGTCAAACTCCAGATCGCCAAGGAGTTCGTCCTCCTCGAGGGACTCCTCGAGATCTTCGGTGCCGACTATATCAGCTATATCCTGCTCGATGTCCCCATCCTCGGCCACGAAGCCTTCTTCCTCGCTGCCAGACTCCTCCCTGGCATCGCCGTCGACCTCGGTGTCGCCGGTGTCCTCCTCAAAGACCTCGTCGCCCTCTCTCCCCTCGAGGTCGATTCCCAGCTCTCTTGCGGCATCGCCCACGTCATCGTCGTCCTCGCCGATCTCTATCTCCTGAGAATCCTCGCCAAGCACCTTCACATCGAGGCCGAGACTCTGAAGCTCCTTTATCAGGACCTTAAACGACTCCGGGACCCCGGGCTCCGGGACATTCTCTCCCTTGACAATAGCCTCGTAAGTCCTCACCCTTCCCACAACGTCGTCTGACTTGACGGTCAGGAGTTCTTGCAGTGTATAGGCGGCCCCGTATGCCTCGAGCGCCCACACCTCCATCTCCCCAAACCTCTGGCCGCCAAATTGCGCTTTCCCGCCCAGGGGCTGTTGCGTGACCAGCGAGTATGGTCCGGTGGACCTTGCATGTATCTTGTCGTCCACCAGGTGGAGTAGTTTCATCAGGTAGGCGTACCCGACTGCAACAGGGTTATCGAATGGGAGCCCCGTCCTGCCATCGTAGAGGATCGTCTTGCCGTCCGCCGGTAGGCCTGCTTCCCGGAGAAGGGCCAAAATCTCCTCCTCAGTGGCGCCGTCAAAGACCGGGCTCGCCATAGGTTGCCCCATCTTATGGGCGGCCCAGCCGAGGTGGGTCTCGAGGACCTGTCCGAGGTTCATGCGGGAGGGCACACCAAGCGGGTTCAGGACCACCTCCACTGGAGTGCCGTCCGGCAGGAAGGGCATGTCCTCCTCCGGCAGTATTCGGGCAATTACACCCTTGTTACCGTGGCGACCCGCCATCTTGTCTCCCTCGGAGATCTTACGCTTTTGCGCCACATAAACCCTCACGAGCTTATTTACTCCGGGCCCGAGCTCGTCGCCGTTTTCCCTGGAGAATACGTCCACGGCCACTACCTTGCCGGATTCGCCGTGAGGTACCCTGAGGGAGGTATCCCGGACTTCACGTGCCTTTTCTCCGAATATGGCACGAAGCAACCTTTCCTCTGCGGTAAGCTCCGTCTCTCCCTTGGGCGTGACTTTGCCCACCAGTATGTCACCGGTACGCACCTCCGCCCCGATACGCACTATTCCGCGTGCGTCAAGGTCCTTCATGGCATCCTCGCCGACGTTGGGGATATCCCTTGTTATCTCCTCAGAGCCGAGCTTCGTGTCTCTTGCCTCGCACTCATACTCCTCAATATGAATCGAGGTGAAAGCATCCTCGCGGACCAGCTTCTCACTGATCAGGATGGCGTCCTCATAGTTATACCCTTCCCATGGCATGAAAGCGACCAGCACATTCCTGCCAAGGGCAAGCTCGCCATGGTCAGTTGAAGGCCCGTCGGCAATCACCTGGCCGGCCTCGACATGCTGGCCCCTGGTTACTATAGGCCTTTGATTCATGCAGGTTCCCTGATTTGACCGCATGAATTTCATAAGGCGATAGCGATCCACCTGGCCGTCATCGGCTTTTATCCTTATCTCCTCTGCAGTCACATAGGTGACCGTCCCAGACCTCCTGGCGAGCACCACAGCCCCGGAGTCTACCGCGGCCTTGTATTCCATACCGGTACCCACCAGGGGAGCCTGGGCCCTCACGAGCGGGACCGCCTGCCGCTGCATGTTGGAGCCCATGAGGGCGCGGCCCGCATCGTCATTCTCCAGGAACGGGATCAAGGCCGTGGCAACGCTCACAAGCTGCTTGGGGGAGACGTCCATGAAATCGACTTGCTCCGCCGGCACAAGCAGTATCTCGTCCTTATAACGGGCCGAGACACGCGGATGGATGAACTTCCCATCCTTCCCTACCGGCTCGTTTGCCTGGGCTATCACATACTTATCCTCTTCATCCGCGGTAAGGTAGACGACCTCGTCAGTAACAGTAGCATTGGTTACCTTCCGATATGGGGTCTCTATGAATCCGAACTCGTTGACCCTGGCATATGTGCATAGAGAGCTGATGAGTCCGATATTGGGACCTTCCGGGGTCTCTATCGGACACATCCTTCCATAGTGGGAGTGATGGACGTCTCTTACCTCAAACCCAGCCCGCTCCCTGCTCAAGCCCCCCGGCCCCAGAGCAGATAGACGCCTCTTGTGGGTGAGCTCGGCAAGGGGGTTGGTCTGGTCCATGAACTGCGAAAGCTGGCTCGACCCAAAAAATTCCTTTATGGCCGCTACCACCGGTCTTATATTGATCAGGGCCTGCGGCGTTATAGCCTCGACATCCTGTATTGTCATTCTCTCACGAATGACCCGTTCCATCCTGGCAAGGCCTATCCTGAACTGGTTCTGGAGAAGCTCCCCCACGGACTTGAGCCTGCGGTTGCCAAGGTGGTCGATATCGTCTATACTCCCGATACCGTAAACCAGCCCGATCATGTAGTTGACTGTGGCGAAGATGTCCTCACGGGTTATGATTTTATCTGTAAGGGGCGGCTGGCCGTTGGAGATGGCTTTGATCTTGCTACCGTCCCTTCCAACGACCATGAGTTCGCTTAGGGCGCCCTGCCGGTCCAGCTCGTTTATCTGCTCGGCTGCTTTACGTGTCACCTTTTGCCCGGCCTCTACTATCACTTCCCCGGTGGATGGGTTGATAACCGGTGAAGCAAGGGTGGCGCCCATGAGCCGGTCCCCCAGGCACAATTTCTTGTTTGTCTTGTACCTGCCTACTGCGGCGAAATCATAGCGCTTGGGATCGAAGAAGAGCCCCTCGAAAAGGGTCCTGGCACTCTCCACTGTGGGAGGCTCGCCCGGCCTGAGACGCTTATATATCTCGACGAGCCCCTCCTCCTCAGACTCAGTATTGTCCTTTTCGAGAGAGCTGCGAATCACTGAGCTGTCCCCAATGACCTCTATGATCTTTTCATTCGATGACAGGCCGAGGGCCCTCAAGAAAGTCGTCACAGGAAGTTTACGGGTCCTGTCTACCCTGACATAGATACAGTCTGACGTGTCCATTTCGAATTCAAGCCATGCTCCCCTGTTTGGGATTATGCTGGCCGTGAACAGGGGACGGCCGCTTGTGTCCATTTCCCTCCCGAAATAGACACCTGGAGACCTCACCAGCTGGCTCACGATGACGCGCTCCGCCCCGTTTATAATGAAGGTGCCCGTCTCGGTCATGAGGGGGAAGTCTCCCATGAACACTTCCTGTTCTTTCACTTCACCGGTCTCTTTGTTTACCAGTCGCACCTTTACCTTTAAGGGAGCGGCGTAGGTCACATCCCTCTGCTTGCACTCCTCTACGGAGTACTTGGGCTCTCCCAGGGAATAACTGACAAATTCGAGTATGAGATTGCCGGTAAAATCCTGGATGGGAGAAATATCCCGGAAGGTCTCCAGGAGGCCTTCCTTCAAGAACCATTGATATGATTGCTGCTGGATTTCGATCAGGTTGGGCAGATCTATTATCTCGCGGATCTTGGAGAAACTCCGCCGCCCGTTAATGGTAGGCTGAGACGCGGAAATCACGGCAGACGTCACAGACTCTCACCCGTCCCCACAAAAAATTTCGGCGCCAAGGACTATGCTCGGGCCTTCCAGACGAAAAACCTACCCATATTATCAGTCTTTACATGACACGTTGAATCAATGTATAATCAGGATAAGCGAATGAAAAGCAAATAACGAGGGTATAGCCGATACCCATCGCATTTTTATATGCTAACACAACCTGCAATGGCTGTCAAGCAAAAGGCGCCCGGCGGATTTTCCCGCACAGGCGCCTTTTGGCGGTATTTGCAGGAAATCGCTCACTTGATCTCTACCGTCGCGCCTGCTTCCTCGAGCTTGGCTTTCATGGCTTCGGCTTCTTCCTTCTTGACGCCCTGCTTCACCGGCTTGGGGGCGCCGTCGACAAGATCCTTTGCTTCCTTCAGGCCGAGGCCCGTAAGCTCGCGTACCACCTTCAAGACCGGTATCTTCTTGTCCCCGGCCGTCACAAGGATGACATCAAACTCGGTCTTCTCCTCGACTTCGGCTTCGGCCGGAGCGGCAGCGGCGGGGGCGGCGCCCGGCATGAAGGCCACAGGGGCCTGAGCGCTCACCCCAAATCTCTCCTCGATGGCCTTGACCAGCTCTGAAAGCTCGAGTACAGTCATATTCTCGATTGCCTGGATAATCTCCTCTTTAGTCATCTATCTCCACGCTTCCTTTCTATCGATCTCTATCGATCGCTTTATATACTCCTATGCGCCCTCTTTTTGTCTTCTCACGGCATCAAGCACATACACCAGGTTCCTGTAGGTCGCGGACAGCACATTCACCAGCCCGGAGAGCGGGGCCTGTATGGCGGAAACAACCTGGCCGAGCAACACCTCGCGCGGCGGCAACATGGCCAGGGCTCCGACCTGGTCCCCACTGATTACTTGCTTGCCAAGGATGCCTCCCTTGAATGAGAGTTCTTTATGCTCCTTGGCAAAGCCGGACAGGGCTTTTGCTGCGGTAACGGGGTCTTTGTATGCAAATGCCATCGCGGTCGGACCGGTCAGTAATTGTGAGAGATCCCCTATACCCGCTCCTCTTGCGGCAATAGAAGCGAGGGTATTCTTGACCACCCTGTACTCGATCCCGGACTCAGCGAGCTTTCTCCTGAGCTCGGTCATGGTCCTGACATCAAGGCCCCGGTAGTCGGTCAGGATTACGCCTTGAGCCCTCTCCAGCTTTTCCCTGATCTCATTGACAGTAGCTTCCTTTTCGGGTCGAGCCAATAATGTAGCACCTCCTTTCACCATGAAACGCTACAAAAAAGGACTCCCGTAGACCAGTCGGAAGTCCTTGTCACATGCGACGCATACACGAACGCAGCCCCGGCATACAGCTTTGCCGGGAATTAACTTGCCGACCTCGGCAGGCGGGCCTAATCAGCATCGCCCTTTACCTCTCAACGAAAGAGACCTGCTGTCTTGGGTCACACAGGCACACTATGGTCTTGTATGTCCGGCCGCTATGCCCAGCCGTAGATTTCCGCCTATCACCGTCCCCGCCTGCCGGTAGGTGCCCGGCCCGGGCCATGAGCTAGCTAACGCCCGGCGGCAGAGGCCGCCTGTACCGGGTTTACCTTAATCCCGGGGCCCATTGTGGATGAGATGACTACGCTCTTGATATACTGCCCCTTTGCTGCCGCAGGTTTGGCCCTCACAATGGCATCCATGAGCGTTGCCAGGTTGGCCTCCAGCTTCTCAGGCTCGAAGGAGACCTTTCCGATCGGGACGTGGACTATGCCTGTCTTGTCCACGCGGTACTCTACTTTACCTGCCTTGGCCTCCTTGACCGCTTTGGCTATATCAAAAGTCACGGTGCCTGTCTTTGGGTTTGGCATGAGGCCCTTGGGGCCCAGAATGCGACCCAGTTTCCCGACGACATTCATCACGTCGGGGGCGGCAATTGCTACATCAAAATCCGTCCAGCCTCCCTGGATTCTTTCGGCAAGATCCTCCGCGCCCACGAAGTCCGCCCCCGCCTCCTCCGCCTCCTTGGCCTTTTCGCCCTTGGCGAAGACGGCTACTCTCGGCACTCTACCAGTGCCGAAGGGCAATACTACAGCACCTCTCACTTGCTGGTCTGACCGCTTGGGGTCGACCCCCAGGCGCACTGAAAGCTCCACAGTCTCGTCGAATTTGGCCGACGCCGCCTCCTTAACGAGGCTCACCGCCTCCGATGGGCTATATAACTTCGAGCGGTC
>DUSO01000086.1 GCA_012842565.1 Bacillota bacterium | reverse complement strand
CTGAAAGGCGTCGGCCAGCCCTTCTTCGGGCCCCGAGTATGCCGCCACAAACCTGTCCCTGTCGATATATCCACCAGGTACAAGCATCGAGCCGAGTTGTCCGGGTCCGAGCCCCATTGCCCTGGCCCTCACGGTCGCCCTTATGTTTACGATGTCGGCAAGACGCGCGAAGTAGCCTCGAAGGAATTTGCCCCCGGGCAGCGGAGTGTGGTCTATAAGGTAGCTAAACATCCCCCTGTCAACGGCGCCATCCAGTGCCGAAAGGCGCCCCGCCTCCTCATAGGCGGCTCGCGCAGTTATGGCTGCCGTCCTCAGGTCCGTCGGCAGGTCCGAGAGGCTGTTGGATTTTACGGCTTCGGATATCGCCTCCGGGGCTACCCGCCCGAGCCGGCTGAATGCGGCTGGCACGGCCTCCTGTCCCGTAAGGGATGCCTTTAGGGCAACCTTTAGATTATGGTAGTCATACCTGGCCCTGAGCAGGTAAACAGGCCAGTCCTCCGGCACCATGTCACCCACGGTACGATACACCCGGGCGAGCTCGTGAGAAAAGGCCTCTTCCCTGCCCTCGGCTGAATGCAGGGACGACATGTACGCGCTGTATTCCGTCTCCTGGAGGACCTTTATGGCATCCTCCAGCGTGTCGGCTTCCAATATGCGTGTAACCTTGCTCTTGTCAACCAGCCGGGTCTCAAGGGCCCTGATCCTGGCGACTGAATAAGCCCAACCCACGATCAGGTTTCCGCTCCTTTCGGGTCGAGAGTAGCCAACCCCGGGCTATTCACCGAACAGCACCTTTGCCACCCGGGGCACGAGCCTATCCCGGTGACTATTGAACAATGCTTCGAGCGAACAGTTTACCTCAAGGCTCCCCGCCCTCAGGATGAATCCGCCCTTGATGGGACGGGTCTCCTCCGAGAGTGTAAGGTGTACCTTCTTGCCCCGGCTCTCGAGGAGGCGCCCCGCCTCGCCCACCAGCCGCTCGCCCAGGCGATCCCGGTCTCTGGCATTCAGGATCACCTCATGGGCATCATGCGTGGCCGAATGAGCCAGGAGTGAGGCCAGAAACCCAAGGTAACGATCTTCGTCGGCATTCACGAGTTCTTCGAGTGCCTTTTCGAACACGCTGCGGATCGCCTGGTCCTTCGCAGCCAGGACCGCTCGCCGGCCGTCGAGCCTGGCAAGCGTAACGACACGCTGCTTTCTTATCTCCCGTTCCCTCGAAGCCCTCTCCAAAATCTCGCCTCTCCGGGCTTCGGCCTCTTCATTTGCCTTCTTGATTATCTCATCAGCCCTTGCCCGGGCTTCATTTCTTATCCGGTCGGCCTCGGCGTCTGCATCGCGCAGGATCTTCTGCACAAGACGACCAAGGCCGTCTCCCTGCAACACAGCGTTCATGACCATGCCCCCTTATTTGATCGGGAGGCCGAAGATCAAGAGCAGTGAAGACAAGAACGCAAGCACGGCGTAAGTCTCGACCATGGCCGCGAAAGTAACAGGCTTGCCCAGCTCCTCAGGCCTCTTTGCAATTACGCCGACGCCGGCCGCAGCCGTCTTGCCCTGACTTATCGCAGACAGCCAGCCTACCAGTGCAATCGGCAGGGCTGCCATTACCACGAAGAGTCCCTGCTCCAGGGTAAGCACCTTTAAGTTACCAAAACTAAATACATTGAGCCTCATCATCAGGAGAAATCCCGTGAGAAGCCCGTATATCCCCTGGGTACCGGGGATAACCTGGAGCAACAGGATCTGGCCGAATTTATCCGGGTCTTCAGTAACCACCCCCGCCCCGGCCTCTCCTACAAGCCCCACGCCTATGGCTGAGCCGATGCCAGGTAAGGCAACAGCGAGGGCGATCCCAAAGAATCCCAAGATGGTTCCGAGCCAACTTTCCATAGATCAAGCATCTCCCTTCCCAACCAGTTCCACGTACTTTGTTCTTTTCTTAAACGGCATGAACCGCCTGCCGCCACCCTCGAAGAACTTGCTAAAGAATTCTACATATTGTAGCCTGCTCGAGTGGACGTATGATCCAACCACGTTGATGGCCAGGTTGAACACATGGCCACCCGCCAGGAGAACAAATGCGGCTATCCAGCCGAGTACCGGCACGCCCCCGAGCATGAGCGCCATCGTATCTATGACACCTGCTATGACGCTCGAGGCAAGCCCAAGGGCCAGGAGGCGCGAGTACGACAGGACATCGCTCAGGTACCCGGTTACCCCATAGAGGCTGAGGACGCCCGAGCCGAGCCGCACTATGATATTCTTCTTTGAGCGGCCCTGCGTGGCAATAAGCCCCACGGCGCCTGCGCCGGCCAGAAACGCCGCGACCCTGGACGCCAATGGGGATCCAAGGGATGGAGCCGCGAGCAGCAGGATCAACCCGACCAACAGTACCATCCAGAAGCCTTGATCGAATATGCCGTCCCAGATCTTCCCGGCCCTTATATTTGCGTATAGCTTGACGGCTAGGCCTGTGAATATCTGGATGATACCCAGGGCAAAGGACACACCCAGCATCAGCAACGGGTTTTCGATGGGGTTAAACCACAGGGGCGGGACCTTTATGAGGGTGCCAAGCCAGCCCCCGGTAAGGGCGCCTACTATGGCAGACGAAATACCGCAAAGGGCGAGCAGGGTGAACAACTTCTTGGCGATGCCGGCCATCTTTACCTTCCGAAGAAGCAAGACGGAGATTGCCGTGAGTCCCAGTCCATACCCCACATCTCCCAGGCACAGGCCAAAGAAGACGAAGAAGAATGGCGCAAGTAACGGCGTAGGATCAATGGCCGCGGGATGCGGCATGCTGTAGATCTCGGTCACTGCCTCAAAAGGGGTGATGATGGCTGGATTGTCCAGCAGGACCGGCACCATCTCGCCCTCCTCGGGCTCCCGGGCCAAGACGCAGCAGGACTCAAAGTCCTGCTCGACCCTTTTCTCGAGGGGACCAAGCTCTTTGCGGGGGATCCATCCCTCGAGGGCAAAGCTCTCCCTGGTGCCATACCACCCGGAACGCTGTAAATACTTCTCCTTCTCCATGTTAAAGTAGTCATACAGAGAGTACAGCTTCTCCCTGTACACAAAGAGCCCCTTGACTTCCTCTCGGAGCCTGCCTTCCTCCTCGGCACACCGGGCAACCTCGGACTCAAGTCGCGTGATTTCATCCGCCGGCTTTCCGGCCACATCCACAGGCGGAAGGATGGCGACCTCGTGTTCTTTCAGGATAGCCTTGAGCACTTCCTCGTCCTGGCGCATGTAGAATGCTACGAACCTTACTTCTTTGTTGTCCTCGGATACCACCTCCACATGGATGTCGATCCCGGACGCCGGGAAACTGTCAAGGACTTGTCTGAACTCCTTGGCCGGGCAAGTGGCAAGCATTACCCCGACCCTTGGAGTGCCCCGGACATCTGAGAGTGGCATATCAAGGGAAACCCAGGGCTTGAGCGTTGCAACCAGCCCCGCGAGTTGGGACTGTCTCGTCGTAAGCTCGGTCAAACGCTCATCGTAGGACCGGCACTTCTCGTATATTTCGTCGACAAAGGCTTCATCCCGGGAATAAGCCGTGAACACGTCCTCGGGGACGATCACCTTACCCCCGCTGAATTGCTGGATCAGACTCTTCTTAGGCTTGCCGAACCTGTCGAGAAAGTCGATGCAATACTTAGCCTGGGAGATGCGCCGTTCGAGGTCGGATACGGAAGCATCCCGGCCACGCAGAGGGACATCCTCACCTGGCTGAGGTGTGGCGATTTCAACGGCCCCCAGGTCATAAAGGAGGCTTGCTATCTTTTCTTCTTCAGATACATGTCCTACTACAGTAACCCTTAGCATCTCTGCTACAGCCATACTGGGTCGCCGTCCGGGCACGCGTCACCAGGCTGCGGCGCCCTGCCGCCGGGCCGTGGACGCCCCGGGCCTGCGCTCACCTCCAGTTATGCTACTTACCGCACTTGCAGGATGGCATCGAGCACCAGACGTACCGCGTCTTGTTGCCTTTGAGACGCCCGCTCGGCGATGCTCCCGGCTTCGGATTCAGCATCCCTTGCAATGCGCTCTCCTTCTTCCCGGCCCTCACGTTCTCCGGCGGCTATCATCTCATCGGCTTCAGCCTGCGCCTTTGAGACTGCCTCCTGCACCAGGGCCCTCGCCCGGTCTCGCGCAGCCGCAATGATCCCCTTGGCCTCGCTGCGAGCGGCCTCGATCCGGGCGTCGGCTTGCGCCTCTACCTTTCGCACCTCGTTCAGAACCTCAACTGCCAAAGGGCCGCCACCTCCAAACCGCTATTTCCCGAAAAGCATAGTATCAGGTATCCGAGACTATGGCTGTGACCTCCTGCACGACGGTATGCAGACGAGCCACACCGGGTCGGCTCCACCGCCGGTCGCACCCCGGACAAGACCTTCTACCAGGGTAGCTCTACGATCGGCCCCAGATAGTCCGGCGCCTATCTCCTGCGAACCAATATCAGGCTCCTTTATTCTCCCTGAGGATCGGTTTTCCTGCTAGGCTATGAAAAAACCCGAGGGTTTCCAAGGCGGGAAATTCTCCTCCCACACGAATGTTATTCTATAACAATTGGAGCGATCGCGCAACCCCGCGCAAGGACGACCTCACGGACGATCTTGGCCGCCAGAAGGGAAGTCATGTCCGAGTGATCATATGGAGGGGCCACCTCTACCAGGTCAAACCCGACAAGTCGCGTGCCGACCAAGAGGCGCACGGCCCTCAGGACATCCCGGGATGTGTAGCCGCCAGGCTCGGGGGTGCCTGTCCCGGGCGCAAAGGCAGGGTCCACTACATCAATATCCAGGGTCACATAGAGAGGTCTCTCCCCGGTCAGATCCAGTGCCCGCTTCACGGCCATCGCAAGGTCGTCTTCACGGATCAGGGTCGACCTTTCCAGGGCATATTCAAACTCCTCCCTCGTCCCGGAGCGGATGCCGCACTGGTAGAGGTTACCCTCTCCAACCACCTCGATAACTCGCCTCATTACCGTCGCATGAGAGAGTGCCTCGCCCAGGTAGTCATGGCGCAGGTCCATGTGAGCATCGAGCTGCACCACGGTTAACTCTGGATAAAGCCTGTGCATGGCTCTTACAGAGGCGAGGGTGACGAGGTGCTCGCCGCCCAAGAGGATGGGCAGTTTCCCGTCGGAGACGACGGCATCGATCACGGTCTCGACGCGCGAAAGGCCGGCGGCGACATTACCTGGCGGGATCATCACATCCCCCAGGTCAAAGAAACAGCCCGGCTCGAGGACTTTGCCGGCCTCCGGGCTAAAGTCCTCGAGCGCATCGGATACCGCACGGATACGGGCTGGACCGAATCTCGCCCCGGGCCTCCAGCTGGCCGTAAAGTCCATCGGGCCCCCTACTATCACGACCCCGGCGCTCTCATATGATTCCCCTGATGCGAAGAAGCGCCCGCTTCGCTCCACGAGGTGCAGAATCCCGTCAGCCCGCTTCCTACCCATAGGCCTGACCGCCCCTGCTCGACGGGACCGCAGCCATCATGAGGCGGGTCCCCGACCTTTAGAGACCAATTGCTGTACAAACCCGGGGAGAACAAACGCGGCCCTGTGGATCTCCGGCGTATAATACCTTGTTTCAAGGCCGGAGGCTCGGCCCTCGGGCTCAAGCGGATTATAGATCTTTGACCCTATCGTGAAACTCCACAGTCCGCTGGGATAGGTTGGAATTGGAGCAAGGTAGAGTGCCGCCAGCGGGAATGTCTCGCTTATCGACCTGTAGACCGACCGGATCAAGTCTCCGTTCAGAAACGGGGACTCCGTCTGGGCACAGACCAGGCCATCATCTGCGAGGCAGGCAAACAGGTCGCGGTAAAACTCCCCGGCGAAGAGGCCCACCCCGGGACCGACAGGATCCGATGAATCCACGATTGCCACGTCGTACTCACCATGGACTTTTTTTACATATTCAACACCATCGCCCACGGTGACCCTGACCCTGGGATCCGATAGGCTGCTCGACGTCTCCGGGAAGAATCGTCTGCATATGTCCAAGACACGATCGTCTATTTCAACAAGATCTACCCTTTCGACCGCAGGGTGCTTGAGGACCTCACGGACAGTGCCTCCGTCACCGCCGCCGATCACCAGCACCTTTCTGGGACACTTGTGTGTCACCATCGGGACATGTGCTATCATTTCGTGATAGACGAATTCATCCGCCGTTGTAAGCTGGATCGCGCCGTCAAGGGCGAGTAGCCTGCCGTACTGAACCGTATCTACCACTAGCAATTCCTGGTATTGTGTTTTTTCGCGGGCAAGCGTCCGCACAACGCGGCACGCAAGCCCAAGGTCCTTTGTCTGGTACTCCTGAAACCACAGGTCCATCTCGGCGATACACCTCGCTAGCTCTCATCTTGCCCCGGGCGAACCTAGTACCAGAGGGCTGCACCTGCAAAAGCGCAACCAATTTCCCGTACCCGGTGTTCTACCGCCTTTACCTTGACGCCGGTGAGCGGCATGTCCCGAACCTCAAATGCCTCTTCGACCATCTTACGGATGGTCTCCTCCGCTTCCTTTGCGCTGCACTTGCCCGAAAACTCCATTATGATGCCGAATGTCCCGTCGCTCATGCCGACTCCTATGGCGGCCGAGATGAGCTCGCCCGGCACGTCGCTGGTGATGTAGCCATATGCGGTGGGAGTGAGTGACGCCGGCGGTATATCCAGCTCCTCCACATACTGGGCTCCAGCCGGCAGGACACTCGATACCTTCAGGAGATTGAGATTGCCGATGCCCGCGGCAAGCAGCGCCTTGTCAAAGGCGGTAAGCCGGCTCCTCCCTTCCGCACTCCCTGCCACAAGGGTAAACTTCTTTGGTGTTGGAAGCACAATCGGGCCCTCCCTTTACAAGATATTACGCCGGTCTTCTACGCTTCATCATAGTATTCTAACCTATCATGACACGTTCCTCAGGAAACCTCACGCCATTTGCCTGCTGTCTCTGGGCAACAGCCACCGCAATGCTGAGAGGCCCGACACGACCGGCAAACATTATCATGATTATCACTATCCTGCCTATTGACGAGAGGGTTGGAGTAATCCCCATAGAAAGGCCAACCGTGCCAAAGGCGGATGTGACCTCGAATAGGACCTCGGTAAGACTGCGTCCCTCGGTTACGGCCAGGATCATGGTCCCGCACAGAACTATGGCAAGGGAGATCATCGCAACTGATAGGGCTCTCACCACCGCGGTCATAGGGAGCCTGCGCCCGAATATCTCCACATCCGCCTTACCCGTGATTACAGAACGAACAGCAAGGAGGAGGGTGGCAAAGGTGCTCGTCTTTATGCCCCCACCGGTCGAACCGGGAGAAGCCCCTATAAACATGAGGATTATCACCAGCAAGAGCGTCGCGGGACGCATCTGCCCGATATTGATTGTTGAAAATCCCGCCGTTCTCGGAGTCACGGCCTGGAAATAGGCCGCCAGCAACTTGTCGGGGAAGGATAACCGGCCGAGGGTTGCAGGATTGCTGTATTCAAGACCCAGAAGAGCAAGAGTCCCCGTCAGGATCAAAATAGCAGTCGTGGCAATGACCACCTTGGTGTGCAGGTGGAGGTGCCTGGTGCACCGGTACTGGACAATGTCGACCAGCACGGAAAACCCGAGGCCACCGATTATTATCAGCGAAGCTATAGTAAGGCTCACGAGAGGATCCTTCACATACCCGGTAAGGCTCCGAAACCCGCCCAGGAGATCGAACCCTGCATTACAGAATGCCGAGACCGCATGATAGGTGGAATAATAGAGGCCCTTCGCCAGGCCGAACTGCGGGACAAACCTGATTGCAAGAACTAGGGCACCAGCGCCTTCAACCAGGACCGTGGCGATGATTACGTTCCGGACAAGACGCACCATTCCTTCGAGGGTTAGTTGATTCATTGCCTCCTGGATCAGGAGCCTTCCCTTGAGGGATACCCGGCGTCCCAACGCCACGAGCGCGAAGGTAGACAAAGTCATAATGCCGAGCCCGCCGGCTTGGAGCAAGACCAATGTGACAATTTGGCCAAAGAGTGAGTATGTATCATGGGTATCCACCACTACGAGGCCCGTGACGCAGACTGCCGAAGTTGCAGTGAATAGCGCTGTGAGAAACCCAACCGATTGGCCGTCGCGCGACGCCGCAGGCAGCGAGAGTAGGACCGCCCCTGCCAGGATAAGGCCGGCGAATCCCAGTATGAGTGCCTGGGGAGGAGTAAGCTGCCTGGCAAGGATCCCGACCCGGCCCAGGATTGCCGAATAGGTGCGCGATATAGGCATACTAGATATCATCTTCTCTCCGCCCTCTGAACTACGAAAGACCCTCACAGGGCATAGTTCCCCGATGAAGGTCCTCGAATACCCGAGCTCCTGCTCAATTATAGCATCCCCGGAGGGGCTGTCAACTACCGCATGCGCGCCGCGTGTACCCTCATTTGCTGCATGCCGTACCCCGGCCTATGCCTCCTCAATCATCCCGAGCCTGAGTTCCTCGG
>DUSO01000008.1 GCA_012842565.1 Bacillota bacterium | reverse complement strand
GGGGACATCTATTCGCATGTTTTCAGCGATATGGACAGGGAAGCCGCTGACACTTTCGAAGAAATACTCAATAAAGCAAAAGCTGGGAAGAAAGATTATCTCTCAGTGGCAGAGTAATCACTAGACTCGATGATTCCACCAAGAATTCATAGGGCCTCTTTGGAATATACTGGAGTTCATATTCCACCAAGCCTTCCACCAAACCACTAATTTTAGGAGATGTATCTAGCTTCCAGAAAGCCCTCAACCCCTTGAAAAACTTGGTGCCGAAGCCGGGATTTGAACCCGGACGGCCGTTAATGGCCACTAGACCCTGAATCTAGCGCGTCTGCCATTTCCGCCACTTCGGCACTAACTCATTGGTTAGGGGCTGATTCGATTGTTTCGGGGACCCGTTCAGGTCGCGCCTACCACTCGCACCATTGTCTTGTCGGCGCCGGGTAGGGACGATCGCCTGGGGGATTTTCCGAAACCTAGTGTAACATGTCTAAGAGACTTCGTCAATAGGCCGCCTTGCTGCCCCAGGATACCCGCATGGGCGTCTCTACACAGGGAAATACGGGGGAATTACACGGCTGGCATAACTCCCCGCTCCCGAGGCACAATAATGCTGGAAAGGAGGGGAGTGCGGGTCTTAAGCTGTAGGGGCCCGCACGTGTATGCATGATCTCTGCAGAGGTATCGCTCTATCCAATGGAGAAGGTAAATTCTGATGAGGTGATCAAGGATTCACTCAAGGCACTTACAGCTAATGGCCTCAGCCTCCAGGTGGGACCCCTGAGCACGAGAGTCTCGGGGCCAGACGATGCCATCTGGACAGGCCTGAGGGCCCTCTTCGACCGGGCCCAGGCCCATGGTGGTGAGATTGCCATGGTAGTGACTGTAGCGAATTCCCGGGAATAACAAACTAGCTTTGAGTCTCGCTCAATCTCCAAATCTCGCCCCGTGGCCGGTGTGCCGGGAAAGACGAGCATATTTAGCAGTTGCCCCCCGGGAATGATTCGTACCCGGCCGGCCTGGGCACATGACCTCTACGCCTCTGACATACAGCCACCCGGATCAGGTCAGCGGGTCTTGTCTTGAATGGGTACTTTTACGGCCTTGTTCGTGCCATGCTGCTGGACGCTTTCCAGCTGGCCCTTCTGCGAACTGGCCTCGCGTCCCCGGGGGGTTCCCCTGGGCTTATTCATCTCCAGAGCAATAACCTCTCTTGCCTTGTCCACATCCCGGGCAGGTCCGACTACCCGGAGCCGGTTGTTTTTCGACAACCCGCATCCCTCCTCCACCTGAGCGCCTACTTATTTGTATAATCCCCCCGGCAAGTTCTATGTATTCCGCAAATGGACAGAGGAATATCGGGAAACAAGGGGAACCTATAATTGCATGCTATAGTGAAAGCATAGGTATAAGTCCCCCCACGCCGGCCTCCGGCCAGTTGTCTATGCCGGCCCTCGCCGGTAGCATCAAAGCATGGAAACGCGTAGCGTATTTTCAAGTTGAGAGTATAAACCGGCAGGTGAGACCTACGGTGCAATGTCAAGGGGGTAGGAGGTTTGCAGAGACCAATGGTCGCAAGAGTTGTCCTGAAGAAAGGGCGCGAGGAACGACTAAGGTCAGGGCATCTTTGGGTGTACCGGGGAGAGGTGGCGGAAATCGAGGGCTCAGCAGGACCCGGGGACGTCGTGGATGTTGTAGATGCCAGGCATAAGTTCACCGGCCGGGGGTTCATAAGCCCTTCGTCTAATATACTGGTGCGGATTCTCACAAGAGATCCTGAGGAAATCATAGACGAGGCGTTCTTCCGCAGGCGCATCGAACGCGCAATCGCCTATCGGGCCAAAGTTGTGCCGGACGCCGAGGCCTACAGGGTAGTCTTCGGGGAGGCCGATCTCCTCCCGGGCCTTATTATTGACAAATACAGGGACTTAGCTGTAATTCAGACCTTGACCTTTGGAATGGATACCCGGAAGGAAACCATATCGAGGGTCATAGGCGAGCTCCTAAAGCCGAGATGGATCTATGAGCGTAACGACGTTGCCTCACGGAAGCTGGCGGGTTTGCCCCTCAGGCGAGGCCTAATCGTAGGCCCAACTCGACCATTGCCGGCTGAACCTGCGAGCCGGGAGGTGCCGGCTGAACCTGCGGGTCAGGGG
>DUSO01000085.1 GCA_012842565.1 Bacillota bacterium | reverse complement strand
GGGCCGGCCCGTCTGCCGGGCCTTGGCCACGATCTCAGAGGCTTTTTCATAACCGATATAAGGCACAAGGGCAGTTGCAACCCCGGCGCTGCTTTGAAGGTTTTCCCGGCACCTTACGACATCCGCCTCGATACCGGAGACGCACCTTTCTGCAAACAAAGTTACGGCATTCGAGAGGAGCTCAATAGAATGAAGTAGATTGTGAGCTATGAGCGGTAAGAAGGCGTTGAGCTCCAGCTGCCCTGATGAGGCGGCCATGGATATGGCGACGTCATTCGCCATGACCTGGTAGGCCACCTGAGTCACCATCTCGGGCATCACCGGGTTCACCTTGCCCGGCATGATGGAAGAA
Organism: Bacillota bacterium; assembly: GCA_012842565.1. GTDB lineage: Bacteria > Bacillota > SHA-98 > Ch115 > Ch115 > DUSO01. The sequence continues at coordinate 1,416 of DUSO01000085.1, read as the reverse complement.
CCGGCCTGGAGGGGTGGCAGCCGGATTTCTCCGAGGCCTGCCCTGGGTCCTGAGCTCAAGAGCCTCAAGTCGCTTGCGATCTTCGCGAGGTTAACCGCGGCAGCTTTCAAGAAGCCTGAAACCTCCGCGAAATGATCTGCATTCTGGGTGGCCTCCACAGTATTTTCGGCTCGCGCAAGCCCGATCCCCGTAATTTCCCTCAGCCTCTCAATTACAATGCGAATATATCGCCGGCTGGCGTTGAGGCCTGTGCCTACGGCGGTGCCGCCCAGGTTTACCTGCCTCAGGCGTTCCTCGACCTTGTATATACGCCACCAGTCCCTTGCGACCGCCTCGGCCCAGGCGCCAAACTCCTGGCCCAATGTGATGGGAACTGCATCCTGCAGCTCCGTGCGGCCGATCTTTAGAATTGAGGCAAACTCGCGTTCTTTGGCCTGGAGTGCCCCCTGAAGCCCGGCCAGCGACTGGCTTAACCTGCGCGCCAGCTTGATAGCTGCTACCCTGAGCGAAGTGGGGAAGACGTCGTTGGTGGACTGCGACAGGTTCACGTGATCTATCGGGTGGATAATAGAGTAGTCACCCTTCTCGCCGCCAAGGAGTTCAATCGCTCGATTGGCGATGACCTCGTTGACATTCATATTGGTAGAGGTCCCAGCGCCGCCCTGGTAGGGGTCGACGATTATCTGGTCCAGAAACTTCCCGCTCGCGAGTTCCGACGCCGCAGTGATAATGGCATCGCCAACCTGCCTCGGCAAGAGCCCGACTTCGACGTTGGCCATTGCGCACGCCTGCTTTACCTGTCCAAAGGCGATGATGAGCTCCGGATGGATGGAGAAACGCGAGACCGGGAAGTTCCTGGAAGCGCGCATGGAATGGATGCCATAGTATGCATCCTTGGGTATCTCGACCTCCCCGAAGGCGTCCTTCTCGACCCTTGATTCCATCTTCGTTCCCATTTCTGACCTGCGCCTTCCCTCCACCTTGTTGGCATTATCCCCACTGGCCGTGACCGGCTGTGATAACAAACGCCCACCCCGAGTACGAGGTGGGCTCCTGCTGTCTTCCCGGCGGCATAACCGGCACGCCCGACGCCTGGCTACGCCATCTTTAGCCGCCTCAAAACGCAACCAGTTAACGTTGAAACCTATCAAGACCCCTTGACTGCAGGGTTAGACCCCCTATTCTCAGGGTTATATCGCCTGCCGACACATATAAAGAATATCGAGGCCCCGCCGCAAGCCATTCCGAATGGGTTGCCCCGGGCTAGTCCCTGCCGGCCTGGCCGGAGCCAAATAAAAAGTTCCCGGCAGCGACCTACTCTCCCGCGCCGTCGCCAGCGCAGTACCATCGGCACTGGAGGGCTTAACTACTGTGTTCGGAATGGGAACAGGTGTTTCCCCTCCGTCATTGCCACCG
>DUSO01000084.1 GCA_012842565.1 Bacillota bacterium | reverse complement strand
GCTACACTTTCAGACCGCCTGGCCCCCCTGATTGAAAGGGGGAGACGCCATACGGACCTACCCCTGGCGGCGGGCTTCGGCATATCAGGGCCGGACCAGGCACGCGAGGCCTCAAGGATCGCCGACGCCGTGATCATGGGGAGCGCCCTCATCGACCAGGTGTCAAAGGCGAGAGATGCCCGGGCGGCTAGCGCCCGCGCAGGAGAGGTCGTAGCGGAGTTGAAAAGGGCCGTGAGCCGGCCCTGATGGTAAGGAGCTTACAACCTTTTCGCAGGCGATGGTAGGTGGCATGCCGGCCTTCGATCATCGACGCCCCTGCCACATCATTGATGCCGCTAGCTTGCAACAGGATTGGGACCCGGCGCGCCACCACGGCCCGAAGCTGTTTAGGCCGGTATCCAGCCCGCCCTACATCTTATACTACCAGCGCCCCATCCCGCACAACTATCCTGCCGCCGACCATGGTGAGGTCAACCTTGCCCTTCATCGTGCGGCCGCCGTAAGGGCAGTTTCTGCTCTTGGACTGGTATTTGTCGGGATCCGCCACCCACTTCTTGTTGAGGTCGATCACAATTAGATCGGCGTCCGCCCCTACGCTGAGATGGCCCTTATCAACGCCCACCAGGATACGGCATGGGTTGATCGTAAGCTTTGCCAGAGCCTCCGACAGGGTGAGCACTCCCGTATCAACGAGTTCAGAGATTACCAGGGAAAGGGCGGTCTCAAAGCCGATCAGGCCAAAGGGAGCCGCCGTAAAGCTCCTGCTCTTCTCCTCGGGGGTATAAGGAGCATGGTCCGTGATGATCACATCGATAGTCCCGTCTTTTAGACCTTTCTTGATAGCCTCGACATCCTCGGGCCCGGCCAGCGGCGGGTTGATCTTCGCGTTGGTCCCCTTCTCCGCGACCGCAGCTTCGGTGAGGGTGAAATGATGTGGCGTGACCTCAGCGGTCACATTCGCGCCCCAGCTCTTGGCAAATCGTATAATATCCACGGTTGCCCCGTAGCCCACATGGCAGACATGGACGTGTCCACCCGTCTCCTTGGATAACACGATATCCCGAGCGACCATAACCGTCTCTGCCGAGCTGGGAATGCCAGGATATCCCAATCTATTGGCCAAGGCCCCGGCATTCATGGCGCCATCGCCCGTCAGAGACTTGTCCTCACTGTGGACGGAGAGCGCGCGGCCGGTAATCTGGCTGTATTCCAGGGCCCTCCGCATCAGGTCGGCGTTAGCCACCGGCTGCCCGTCATCCGAGAAGATTGGCACCCCTGCCTGAGCTAGAGCTGCCATCGGACTTAATTCCTGGCCTTCTTCACCCTTGGTGATCGCCCCCGCCGGGATGATATTGACGATTGAATCCCGGGCTGCAAGCCTGCGGACGTGCTCCACCACCATGGGGTTGTCCGTGACCGGTCTCGTGTTGGGAAGCGGGACCAGGGTAGTGAATCCTCCCAGAGCGGCTCCCCGGCTGCCGGTCTTCAGGTCTTCGCGCTCCGGGTTGCCGGGAATCCTGAGATGACAGTGTATATCTACCAATCCCGGGGCAACCACCTTGCCGCTGGCATCTATGACCTCGGCGTCGCTCACCTCGATGTTCCTGCCCACCTGGGCTACCTTGCCGTCGACACATAAGACGTCCAGGTTATCGTCAATTCCGTTTGCTGGATCGACCAGCCTGCCATTCTTGATCAGTGTTTTTACCATATAGACAGAACCCCCCATTACTGTATTGTCCTCGTCGACGCCGTCCCCAGAGACACCCTGAGCACAGGCACAAACGCGCCCCGGTGGCAGGCATGGACATATGCCTACGCACCGGTTCCCGCGACACTGCCGTTGTTTTTCTCCAGACTATATATGCCTTCTCCGAGGTAAGCCCTGCGCACACTCTCGTTCTTCATCAGATCGGCCGCCGACGCCTCCATCACGATTTCACCGGTGCGAAGGACGTAGCCGCGATCCGCGACCCTTAGAGCCATCCTCGCATTCTGCTCAACCAGGAGAATGGTGGTGCCTTCCTCGTTGATCTTTTGAATGATTTCGAATATGCCTTTGACAACAAGGGGTGCAAGCCCCATCGACGGCTCATCGAGCATCAGGAGTTTCGGCCGCGACATGAGGGCCCTTGCGATGGCAAGCATTTGCTGCTCACCGCCGCTCAAGGTCTCCGCCAGCTGGGCCTTCCTTTCCTCCAGGCGCGGGAATATCTCATACATTCGCTTTATGTCTGCCTGGATGCCCGCCCGGTCCGACCGCCTCAGATAAGCCCCCATCTCGAGGTTTTCCAGGACAGTGAGACGGGGGAAGACGCGCCTCCCCTCGGGGACCAGGGAAATACCCTGCCCGACGATCTGGTCCTCCAAGAGTCTATCTATCCTCTTTCCCTGAAACTTAATGCTCCCGGTCCTGCTACGGACAAGTCCGGTGATCGTCTTCAGTGTAGTTGTCTTGCCGGCTCCGTTGGGGCCGATTATGGTAACTATCTCCCCCTCGTCCACGTGGAGCGAGATGCCGTGAAGGGCCTGAACCGGGCCATAAAACACCTGGATGTTTTCAAGCTCAAGCACGGTCATTCCTCCTTCCCAAGATAGGCCTCTATAACGGCCTGGTTGTGGCGGACCTCTTCGGGGGTGCCTTCTGCGATCTTCTCGCCAAAATTCAGCACCATGATGCGGTCGGAGATGCTCATGACCACATCCATCTTGTGCTCTATCAAAATGACCGTAATTCCCCGGTCACGGATCTTCTGGATTATCTCCACGAGGCTGCTGAGCTCTTGAGTGGGTAACCCTGCCGCTGGCTCATCGAGGAGCAAGAGTTCCGGCCTAGTGGCAAGGGCCCGCGCAATCTCAAGCCTTTTCTGCATTCCATACGGGAGGTTCTTCGCCAGGTTATCCTCATGACCATCAAGTCCGACGAAATGCAGGAGTTCTCTGACCTCTTCACGGCCACGTTCTTCTTCTTCGCGAGTCGCCCGGGTCCTCAGAAAAGCCCCAATGAGGTTGCTCTTAAGCCTCGAATGCAAGCCGACCATTGCATTGTCCAAGACCGAGAGCTCCCTGAAAAGCATGATATTCTGGAATGTCCGCCCGATCCCTCTCCTGGTCCTTTCATACGCCTTGAGCCTGGTTATATCCTCGCCCTTGAATGTAACGGTCCCCCCTGTGGGGAAATAGTAACCCGATACCAGGTTGAAAAAGGTCGTCTTGCCAGCCCCATTAGGCCCGATAATGGCAAAGACCTGGCCCTTTTCCACCTCCATGTCGACTTTATCAACGGCATGGACACCACCAAAGGAAATGGAGAGGCTTTGCGTCTTGAGCAGTGGCGTACCCATAAACCTACACCTCCGCCGCTACCTTGTCTTTCTTGGCGCGGCCGGAACGGTAGTGTCCAGTTCCAGCAAGCCAGTGGTCAAGTGCCGTGATCCACCCGCCAAGGCCTTGAGGAGCGTAAGTGACCATAAGTACGATGACCGCGCCGTATAGCACCAGCCTCCAGTCCCCAACAGCCCGCAGGTATTCGGGGATTATCGTTAGTGCTATCGCACCCACAATGGAACCAGGAATACTACCAACTCCGCCAACTACCATCATACAGAGAATGGATACGGACTCGGCATTTACGAAAGATTCCGGACTTACGAACATGATCTCATGGGCATAGAGAGCCCCAGCGATCCCTGCGAAGAAGGAACTAATGGTAAATGCCGTAATCTTATAGTAAGTCGAGTTTATGCCCATAGCCTCGGCGGCGAGTTCATTCTCGCGAATCGCCAGCATGGCGCGCCCTACCCGTGAATAGTAGAGCCTGTATACAAGGAACACAACGACTATAAGCGCCGTTGCTGAAAGGTAATAGTAACTATGGTACATGTCCAGCCTCCAGGGGCCTATGGTCGGAGAAGGAACCCCGGTGAGGCCCTTAGGCCCGTTAGTGAGGCTGACCCAGTTGACGAGGATCTGGTATACGATCTCGCCAAAGCCCAGGGTGGCTACAGCCAGGTAGAGGCCCCGCAGCCGCAAGGTGGGGATGCCAAGGAGCAAGCCCGCAAGCCCGGCGATAACCCCAGCCGCTATGAATCCGGCCCAGATCGGCCATCCGAGCTTAACCGTTATGAGCCCGGAGGTATAGGCCCCGATACCATAGAAGGCCGCATGCCCCACGGAGAACTGGCCCGTAAACCCGGTCAACACATTCAAGCTTAAGGCCAAAATCGAATATATCATCGCCATATTGGCGAGGTGCATAACATAAGGATCCTGAGTCACGAAGGGCAGCCCGTAAAGCACGACTAGCATGACCGGTATTTTAAGCTTGCTGTATAAAGACCGCATTTCCTCTCCCCCTTCCTACAGTCGCCGGCCCATGATGCCGGACGGCCGGAAGATCAAAACGAGGATCATCAGGGCAAACGCGATGGCAGTCTGGTAACCGGAAGAAATAAACCCGCCTGCCAGGTTTTCGGCGATCCCGAGAATTATCCCACCCACCATCGCTCCAGTCACGCTCTCGATGCCCCCGAGTACTGCTGCCGCAAAGCCCTTAAGGCCGATTAGGACCCCCATATCTGCCATGACAAAATATAATGGCGCAATCAGCATCCCGGCAATGCCCCCCAGGACGGTAGCAACCACAAAGGTCAGGGTCATGCTATTCTTCACCCTTATCCCCATGAGCGCAGCCGTCTCCCGGTCCTGGGCTGCGGCACGCATGGCCTTCCCTCTCCAGGTCTTTAGGAGAAAAAGCCTCAACAGAATTGCGAGCGCAAAGCCAATGCCGGTAATCCAAAGATTCTGTGGCACGATCATAAGGTGCTTGATGTAGATCGGGTGCTCACCAAAGATGGTCGGAAATGGGAACGGATCCGCGCCGAACATGACACGGTAAAGATTTCTTATGAGGATTCCCGCCCCGATGGTCGCTATCAGCCTGTTGATCTCCCGGGCCCCTACCAGCGGGCGATAAGCCAGCCTCTCGATTATGAATCCGGTCAGGGCACTTGCTGCTATGGCCAGCGGGAACGCCAAGAGGATGTGTATCTTAAGAAAAACGTTGAATATGAGGAGGAAGAACGCCCCCATCATGGCGGCGTCACCGCGGGCAAAGTCCAGCACCGCCCATGCCTGCCACATAAGCACATAGCCCAAGGCCAGGAGCCCATACACGCTCCCTATTGCCAGTCCTTGAATGAGTTGTTGTAGTAGCATGTTGCCTCCTTAACACCTCGGGGGTTAAGCGGCGGGTCAGCCGCCGCTTAACCCGGTTTTGCAGGCCTGGCGTCTTAAGCCCAAGCCGGGCCGCTTTGACCCCGGCCATAAGGCTTAGTGCTTAGGCCAGACCACCTCGTACCCGCCGCCTTCCTTGACGCGGATGATGAGGATGTCGCGGTTGGCATCACCATACTTGTCTATCGTGATGACGCCGGTTACCCCGCGGTAATTCTTGGTCGCCGCGATATTATCGCGGACCTCCTTCTTGTTGAGGGCGGGTCCCGCCTTCTTCATCGCCTCCGCGAGGATCATCATGGAGTCATAGGACATAGCAGCGTTGGAGTCCGGGAGGATGCCATATTCCTTCTTGTAGGCCTCGATAAACGCCTTGGCCTCCGGGGAAGCACCCTCTGGATCCGGGAAGAAGGTCTGGGTATTGAGCAGCCCATACGCCGCCTCACCTGCGAGCTCTACCAGCTTTGGATTGGTAAGCCCGCCTCCGCCCATAAGAGGCACCTTGAGCCCAAGCTGCCTGGACTGCCGCGCTATCAGCGCTCCCTGAGCATACATGGTCCACATGAAGAGCCCATCGGCCCCGGCATTCTTAATCTTAAGGATCTGTGCGCTCATGTCCTTGGCGTCGGGGTTAAACGCCTCGACTGCCACCGGCTCCAGCCCGAGCTCCTTGAGACGCCTCACGATGACATCCTTGCCACCCGTACCGTAGTCATCTGACTGGTACATGATGGCCATTTTCTTGAGCTTCAGCACGTTCACCGCGTAATTGACGATGGCCTCGGCCTGCTGATCATCGGAAGCCTGCAGGCGGAATATCCATGGATTCCCAAGCCTTGTGATCTTTGGATTGCTTGATATAGGAGTGATCTGAGGTACACCGGCCCGCTTGGTAATCTCCATGTTGGCAAGCGTGCAGGAGCTGTTTACCGTCCCGATGACGGCGTCAACCTTCTGCTGGTAAACCAGCTTATTCACGGCATTGACCGACTTGGCCGGAATCTGCTCATCGTCCTCGGCATAGTAGACCACCTGCCGGCCGTGGATACCACCCTGGGCATTGATCTGCTTTATGGCGAGGGCGATTCCCTTGACCTGCGTATCGCCCACCATGGCAGCTCCGCCCGAAAGCGGTGCCACAATCCCGATCTTTATAGGTGGGGCGCCGTAGGTTACCGAGGAAAGGCATAGGCCAAGGATCAGGAAAGCCACAACGCCCATGAGACGTTTTCTGTGCAACATCTGTTTCACCTCCTCTCCCTGCTATCTTCTACCACCAACCCCAGGCGCGGGAATGCGGCCAGGGGTCAGTAACCCTTGTGTTTATCGTTCAAGCTCTCTGAGCGATCAGGCTCTCTCAGCCCGTCACTCGCACACCCCGGCGGCCTCCTCCACGGGCCTCTCTTCGAGCCCCAGCCTCCTCTCCGTCGGACATGACACGGGACCGACCCCTCCGGAAGGATCCCGGTAGCCCAGCTGCCTCGATATCTGGTCAGCACATTCCATGGTCAATCGTGCCGCCCGTGCCATGAAGTGGCGATCAAAACGGTCTATCAGCCCGATGACAGTTATGCTGGCAGTAACGCGGCCGCTGTCTCTACGAATAGGGGCTGCCACCGCCCGCACGAGGCCCTCCATTTCCCGGTCGCAGACGGCATACCCCTTTTCCCTCACCCCGGCTAACTCCTTCTCCAACTCCTCCCGGGAGGTGATGGTGGATGCCGTATACCGCTCAAAATTATAACCTGACAGTATTCTTTCTACGACTGCCTTGGGCTGGAAAGCCAGGATCGCCTTGCCGGAAGCCGTGCAGTGAAAGGGCATGACGCTGCCTATCTGGGCAAAAAAGCGGACGCGCTTTTCTTGTGATTCTACCTTTTCCACGCATATGGCCTGGTCACCCTCGAGGACCGTCAGAAATACCGTCTCGCCAAGCCTTTCAGATAGACTTTCCAGGTAGGGCAGGATAACCGACCGGATATCGATCTGGTTGAGCAGGCTGGTCCCCAGCGCCAGAATTCCCAGTCCCAGGCGGTACTTCTTCGTCTCCTCATCCTGGCACACAAATCGATACTTTAGGAGGGACTGGAGTATCCTGTGCACCGTGCTCTTGGGGAGACGCACAGTCTCCGCCAGTTCAGTAATACCGAGGCCGGTCCTGGCATCTGCGAGCGCGAACAAGATTTCGATCAGGCGATTGATGATCTGCATACAGGTGCTCTTCTCACCCCAACCAGGCTATTGTCCTGCCGTATATCCCCCTTGCGGGGCTTCGCCCGCCCTATTCCCGCGTTCTTCCCCGGCCGACCCATCCTTGCCTGTTTTTGCAGGACGGGAATTCATTCTTCGTAGTGGAAAAGGCGTATACATCTATATTCGACATTGCAGGCATAAATCCTTCAGGCCTGCCTGCATAGTTCCCTGAGCGTCCAGGCCAACACTGAGCGCGGCAGCAGTACCGGGCATTTGACCACCTGTTGAATCATTTCCTTCATTTCCATGGAAAACCCAAGACAATCCAGGACGATCAACTCCACCCCATTGTCTTCCATGGCCCTCGCGACCTCCAACAACCTGCTTTTCTGTGCACCGGAGGAGTCTTGCTTATACGGAGAAGCCCACTCGACCGTACAGCACCTGTTGACGGCCGCCCACTCCCTTTGTTTCAGCCGGACCTGGCTTTCGACGGGCACTATCACCCCGAGGTGCCCCTCCGGCAATACCGCATCCACGAGGTTATGGATCAACGGATAGGGTCTGATGAGGTCACGGGCCTTTGCGAGGGCCCGGTATTCGCCGGTGCACAGGAGGCCCAAGATGGTAACCCCCTCGGCGCGGAGCCTTTCGATGGAGAGCCACAACAACGGGATAAGCGCCTTCTCCGTCATCTCGACGACCCGCCCGTCCCTGAGGCGGCTCACGTATGTGACTGCATGTTTCCCTGCATCTTTATGCAATAAAGCCTCAGGAACGGGGGAATCCCCGAGAAAATCCAGGGCCCCCGCCTCGACAAGCTCAACCGAATCCCCGAGTACCGCGCGGATATCTTGTGTGATGTCACTTCTTGGCGCTTGACCGATGGTTATCAAGCCGATCTTGCAGGACAAGGCTCCCATCCCACCCTCTACCTTGAGCGATACATGCCGGCCGCAGGACCGGCCTACAATCACGTGACCTTAAGCAGGCCTTGAAAGCAAGTATATATCCGCCCGGCGTCGGCGTCAATGTTCTTGTCAACCCTTCAGGCTGGGCCAATAACATTTAATTGGCAGAAGGAATTCTTCAAAAAAGGACGAAATAATCGTTTAGTAACGTGTGGAACCTTATTCCGCCATACGGAAACCCGTTACACGAAGATCGCTATACCAGGGAGGTTGTGATTATGGGCTGGACAAGGAAACATGTTCTGGACTTAGAGGATTTTACAAAGGAGGAGATAGAGACTGTCCTTGATGTCACCAAGCGGTTCAAAGAATCCATGAAGAGCCACCCGGCAAAGAGCTTTGATTTCCTAAACGGCTATACTCTCGTGAATATGTTCTTCGAGGCCAGCACCCGGACCAGGATCTCTTTTGAGCTCGCCGGGCTCAGACTCGGCATGCACGTGGTGAACTTCATCGCCGAGGCTAGCAGCTTGAGCAAGGGCGAGAGCATTGTAGACACGGTAAAAACACTGGATGCAATGAATGTCGATGCTATGGTGGTCAGGCATTCTGAGACCGGCACACCCAAGATTGTCGCGGAAAACACCTCCGCCTGCGTGCTGAACGCCGGCGACGGCACCCATGCACACCCCACCCAGGGGCTTCTCGACCTCTTCACCATGTGGGAGAAGGGCCTGGACTTTCAGAAGATACATGTTGCCATAATTGGCGACATCCTGCATTCCAGGGTGGCCCGATCTGATATCCATGGGCTTCTCAAGATGGGAGCCAAGGTAACCGTAGCCGGACCCCCGACCCTTGTGCCTGCCGAGTTCAAGGATCTCGGCGTCGATGTCTCTTATGACCTGGATGAAATCATACCGCAGGTAGATGTCCTCTACATGCTACGCATTCAAAAGGAAAGGCAGAAGAAGGCATACTTCCCGTCGCTCAGCGAATACACGAAGCTCTATGGCCTCACCGAGGATCGCCTGAAAAAGGCAAAGCCGGATGTGGTGGTGATGCACCCCGGCCCGATGAATAGAGGAGTGGAGATAGAGGGCACCGTGGCCGATGGCAAGAATTCCGTGATCCTGGACCAGGTCACAAACGGCGTGGCCGTAAGGATGGCGCTCCTCCACCTGTGCCTGAAGGGCGAACCGCGTTGGTGAGAAGAATCACATTCGTGGGAAAAGCGAAAAGAGGATGAGGCAGTCTTGTGGATAAAGGGCAGGGTTACCGACCAGAGCTCCATTGTGCCGGGCTACTATCGTCTCAGGCTGCGTGTACCCGTAGCCTTTGGCGCAAGGCCCGGGCAGTTTGCGATGATCCGGGCCTGGGACACATATGACCCCTTGCTCCCGCGGCCTTTTAGCTTTCACAGGCTTCTCCCGGAAAAGGGTGAATTTGAGATCCTCTACAAGGTGAGAGGCAGGGGAACGGAGCTCATGACCAGGCTCTCGACCGGGGACGAGGTCTATATCCGCGGCCCCCTTGGGAATGGGTTCGAGATTCCCCACGGAGCGGAGAGGATCGCGGTTGTAGCAAGGGGAATAGGTATCGCGCCGATGCTAGCCCTTGCCGAAGAAGCAGCAAAAGGCGGTGTGGAGGTCCAGAGCTTCCTCTCAGCTAAGACCCGAGAACTGCTCCTGGCGCACGCTGAGCTTGAGAAAGTCTCGGCCGAAACCTTCGTCCTGACGGACGATATGCCGGAAGCAAAGGATAGGCTGGTCACCGATATGCTGGCTGAAGTTGCCGCACATAAGAAGTTCGATGCCGTCTACGTCTGCGGCTCCAGGCGCCTGACAAGGGCTGTAGCCTCGCTGGAAATGGAATACGGCTTCAGGGGGTACGTAGCCATGGAATCGCATATGGCATGCGGGACCGGCGCATGTAAGGGGTGCATCTGCAAGGTCAGGGGAGAGGATGGGGAAGAGGCATACAAATATGTATGCAAAGATGGCCCTGTCTTTCCCGTGAGGAGGGTGGTTGTCTAGTGCCGGACGTAGATCTCACCGTTCAGCTGGGACCTCTCACCCTTAAGAATCCTGTCATGCCGGCATCAGGGACCTTCGAGTACAGCGAGGAACAGCGTGAGCTGTTTGACCTCGCGAGGCTCGGGGCGATGGTGGCCAAGAGCGTGACCCTAAAAAGGCGGCCGGGCAATCCTGCCCCAAGGTTACACGAAGTCACGGCCGGGCTCTTGAACGCGGTGGGCATCCCCTCAGAGGGCATACACCATTTCATCGAAGTAACCCTGCCAGCCCTGGCGCAGATAGATACCACGCTCATTGTGAGCATCGCCGGGGATTCGGTAGAGGAGTTTGCAACGGTTGCAAGGATGCTGGACCCGTATAGGGGGCAGGTATCCGCGTTGGAGTTAAACCTGTCATGCCCCAATCTCACGCACGGAGTGCCATTTGCAACCGATGAGAAGCTCATGAGGGCCACCGTAGAAGCCGTAAGAGAAAGCACAACCCTCCCCATAATAGCAAAGCTCTCACCCAACGTTACCGATATTGTAAAGATGGCCGGGATCGCTCGAGAGGCAGGGGCAGATATCATATCAATGATCAACACCCTTATCGGCATGGCCATAGATGTGGAGACCCGGAGGCCGGTCCTCGGCAACGTGGTGGGCGGGCTTTCAGGACCTGCCATAAAGCCGGTTGCGCTCAGAATGATTTGGGAGACATCACAATCAGTGGACATACCCATTATCGGAATGGGCGGCATAAGCAACGCAAGAGACGCCATAGAGTTCATGCTGGCCGGGGCAAGCGCTGTGGCGGTTGGCGTGGCCAGCTTCCGTAACCCGCTGGTGATGTTGGAGATTGTCGATGGCATAGAGTCATACCTGGCAGGGCACGGGTTCGGCTCGCCCAAAGAGATCGTAGGACTTGCCTGGAAAGAAAGGATGGTGTAAGCCTGTGCGCAGAGTCGCCGTTGTGGCGATAGGTGGCAATTCGTTGATAAAGGATTCGGCTCACCCCACCATTCCGGATCAGATGGCTGCGGTGGCCGAAACGTGCTCCCACATAGCAGAGATGATCGAGGAAGGTTGGGAGGTCGTGGTAACCCACGGCAACGGACCGCAGGTAGGATTCCTGCTCTTGCGGTCTGAGCTGGCAAGCCACATGGTCCACGTAATCCCCCTCGATACCTGCGGGGCCGACACTCAAGGTGCGATCGGTTACTGGATCCAGCAGGCCCTCTATAACGAATTCAGGAAGCGACGCATAGACAAGAAGGCTGCGACTGTAGTGACTCAGACTATCGTGGACAGGGACGACCCGGCTTTTCAAAACCCCTCGAAGCCGATCGGTCCTTTCTACACCGAAGAACAGGCAGAAAGGTACCGCAAGGAAAGGGGCTGGGATATACGCGAAGACGCGGGCAGGGGCTGGAGGCGCGTGGTTCCTTCGCCGATACCCAGGGAGATTGTGGAACGGGATGCCATAAAGGCCTTGATTGATGCGGGGATAGTTGTGATTGCCGTGGGCGGCGGCGGAATCCCTGTGGTAAGAGACGAGGAAGGAAACCTCCGGGGAGTGGAGGGCGTAATTGATAAAGACTATGGTTCGAGCCTCCTCGCGAGCAGCATAGGGGCAAATCTCTTTTTAATATCCACCGCCGTCGAGAAGGTATCTCTGAACTACCGGAAACCCAATCAGAAGGATCTTGATATCATCACCGTCGAGGAGGCCCGCCGGTACCTGGATGAGGGTCACTTCCCCGCCGGGAGCATGGGCCCCAAGATAAGGGCTGCAATCCAGTTCCTGGAGAAAGGCGGAGAGGAAGTGATCATTACCTCGCCCGAATGCTTGAAGCGCGCCATAAAGGGCGAGACGGGGACGAGAATAGTGAAATAAAGGGACGCAAAGCGACTACAGGAATTACAGATGGGAAGAGGAGAGGTTATTCATGGCTAGAAATGCGGGAGAGCAGGTTGGGAGGGGTGAGGCACAATTGTCCCCTGCCCCTATCGGGACGGATAAGGCCGCGGTAGATGAAGCTCCTTCCGCACGGCCTAAGATGAGGATTGAAAGGGACTTGCTTGGCGAGAAGGAAGTCCCGGCCGATGCCTACTATGGTATACAGACACTTCGTAGTTTCGAAAACTTCCCCATAACGGGCTTGAAAATGCACCCTGCGCTTATCAAGGCCTTCGCCATGGTAAAGAAGGCCGCCGCACTCGCAAACATGAAGCTCTGTTACCTTCCAAAGCACATCGGCGAGGCCATCGTAGCCGCTGCAGACGAGGTAATTGCAGGAAAGCTACATGACGCCTTCATTGTCGACGTGATCCAGGGTGGGGCCGGGACATCAATGAACATGAACGCCAACGAGGTCCTTGCCAACAGGGCGATCGAGATCCTCGGCGGCAAAAAGGGTGACTATGACATCGTCCACCCGCTAAACCACGTCAACATGTCCCAGTCCACAAATGATGCTTTCCCGACGGCCGCGCGCCTCGCCATGCTCTTTCAACTCGAACCGACGATAAAGGCCCTGAACAGGCTGGTACACGCCCTGCGGGAGAAGGCCGAGGAATTCAGAGATGTCATCAAGATGGGGCGCACCCACTTGCAGGATGCAGTGCCGATAACGCTCGGTCAGGAGTTTAGCGCCTGGGCTCAAGCAGTCAAGCGAGACCTCGAGAGGATCGAGCGAAGCTCACACGGCCTCGAGGTGATAAACCTGGGGGCCACGGCTGTGGGGACCGGGCTGAACGCCGACCCTGAGTATATACACCTCGTAAGGCGCGAGCTGGAGGATATATGCGGCTACCCACTCGAGGCCGCCGAGAACCTGGTGGACGCCACACAGAATGTGGACGTCTTCACCGAGGTTTCCACGGCGCTCAAGATGTGCGCCGTCACCCTCTCCAAGATCGCGAATGACATGAGGCTCCTGGCCTCTGGGCCCTTCGCGGGGCTCAAGGAGATAAATCTCCCGCCGGTCCAACCCGGATCTTCCATAATGCCGGGGAAGGTCAACCCTGTAATCCCTGAAGTGGTGAACCAGGTCGCGTTCCAGATCATCGGCAATGACCTCACCGTCACGATGGTAGCGCAGGCGGGCCAGCTCGAGCTGAACGTGTTTGAGCCCGTGCTCGTCTTCAACCTCCTGCAGTCCATCGACATCCTCGGAAACGCCGTAAATACCTTCACCGACAAGTGCGTGTCCGGCATAACGGCGAATGAAGACCGCTGCCGTGCTGTTGTGGAGAACAACATCGGCATATTGACGGCGCTTAACCCCTACCTCCAGTATGACGTTGTATCTCAGATAGCCAAGGAAGCCCTCTCGACCGGGAAACCCATCCGGGACCTGGTGCTGGAGACAAAAATACTTACAGAAGAGGAACTCAACGTGATCCTGTCTCCAGACCAGATGACCCGGCCCGGCATAGCCGGCGCCAAAAAGTTGAGGGAAAAGCTATTTTCCTTAAAAGCAAAGGAGTGTGTGGCCGGGCTGGGGAAACAGGAGAGGGAGGCCGGGAGGGAGAAGGAGAAGGAGAAGGAGAAGGAGAAGGAGAAGGAGAAGCAAGACAAAGAGCATGGAGGGGAGACATAGCCGGCCATAGCATGGCGTAGTATTATACACGACGTCAGTCAACTGTGGCGTCCAGAGCGTCATATGTGTCCTCGGAGACCAGTTCCATGTATTCCGGTTCCTGGCCTCGGGGTGACCACGCCAGTCGCCCGCGCGGCGGCCGGCCTAGTCCTGCTCGGGTTACAGGCGGGCCTGGCCTTGCCAGGCGCCATATTCTTACCGCAAGCCCCGCCCTCCCGTTCCGTAGAGGTTCGGGATTCGAAAGGGGATGGGATGTCCTGTCTGTGCCTTTGACCATGGGCATCCTGTTCCCCTCTTTTTTCACCATGTAGTGGTCAATATTCTCCGTATTCTTCGATCGCCTCCCACATAGCCTCCAGGTTTTCGGGAGGGACATCTGCCTGGATATTGTGAACAGCGGCAAATACAAACCCTCCGCCTGGGGCCAGATCTTCAATCCGCCGTTTCACCTCATCCCGCACCTCCCGGGCAAGCAGGTGTCGTACGATGTCAAAGTAATGGCCGCCCTTCAATAATGACAAGAGGTCCTCTGACGGCCTCGCGAGCTGCTGTACAACATCCGAGACCTCTACCTGTATTGGGGCAACCCAGGCACGCGGATCGCTGATAGTCGTAGCAATTCCCGTGGCATTCGCCGCCATGGCAGCGCGGAACATATTGACCTGCTCGGGTATATTACCTGTAGGGGGCCCCTGGAAAATGGCACGGACGCCAAGCAGCTTACCTGCATCCTGCACCCCGCGTTGGACTACCGCCCAGAATGGGTCTCCGGGGCCTGCGTGAGCAATCACGTAAAACGTCATCTGCTCAGCGGCTGAGATGAGCTGCCATATCCGGATGAATTGCCATATCCAGGCGCCTTCGGCCATAAATACTCCTTGCTCGTGGATATGCCGACAACCCCCACGGAGAGTAACTGCTCTACGGTTTCACGAGTTTCAACCAGCCCCCCTGCGATTACCTTCCCGGCGGCCTCCGGCGGCAGCCTGTGAATCACCCCGGGTATGGTTACTGCTGGCAGTATCTCGAGGGCATCGAACTTCGACGCCCTCGCTATATTCATCCCGGTCTTGAGAGCCTCTGAATCCACCAAGAAGAGTTGTTGCACCGCGAGCATGCCCGCCTGCTTTGCCGCCTTCACCAGGTAGGTCCTGGTAGTCACAACCCCGTCAATTCCGATCTCTTCTGCGAGAAACCTCATCCCGGCAGCATCCTTGCCGATCCCCTCGATGCGGTCGACATGGGCAAGGAGGACCTTGTCTTCTTCTCTCGCACGCCTGGCCAGGTGCGCCAGGTCAAAGATGGTTCCGGTGAATACAAATAAGACCTCGATATCACTGGCAAAGGCCTTCTCGATCAGCGCCGGGTCCTTTATCCCGGCAATTATCGGGTGACGCTTGAGTCGTGAGAATAGTTCTGTAACCATTTTCACCCTCCTACCCTATCCAATGGTTTCAAAAAATACCGCTTCGACAAGGAGGATTTTGAAGCAGATGGCGAATATATATTGATTATAACCGGTAGGGGGGTCTCTTTCCTACCCATAGAACAACATGATGTTTTCCTTTCCTGTCGGTGGGACGGGAGAAGATATGATCAAGTCCTATCCAGTACGGGGGATGCCACGTATTGGATAGTTTTTTTTACCCTAAAAGACGCATGGAAGGAGCCGTCCAACAAAAATGCGGACTTTCTTCGGTGCAATAGGCGGGCTTGCGATATTCCTCCTGGGAATGAGACTTGCGGGTGAAGGCCTGCAAAAGGCTGCAGGAAGTGGGCTAAAGGCTGCGCTACGGAGGATGACGCGCAATGTCGGCGTAAGCCTCCTGCTTGGTTCTATTATCACAGTACTTACCCAGAGCAGCAGTGCAACCACCGCAATGATGGTGGGCCTTGCGAATGCCGCCCTGATGCAGCTCAGACAGACGATTGGAATCATCCTGGGGGCCAACCTGGGGGCTACTCTCACGGTGCAACTCATCACGTTCGACGTCACAGACTATGCCCTTCTCCTGGTGGCCCTGGGGTTCATGGCCATGACCGCGAGCCCCCGCAGGAGACACCGGTCTTTGGGGCAGATAGCCCTCGGTTTCGGCCTTGTATTCTTTGGAATGGGCGTAATGTCTTCCGCCCTGAGGCCTCTCCAGTCGAGCAGCATCTTCCGTGGCTTCCTCCTGGGCTTAGACCGGCATCCGGTCCTGGCAATCCTGGGCGCAGCCATGTTCACCGCCGTCACACAAAGCAGCAATGCCACTATGGCACTTGTGCTTTCACTGGGGCGTCAAGACCTCATCTCACTAAACACATCCGTTCCCATAATCATGGGAGCGACCCTGGGCACGTGCGCCACGGCTCTCCTCAGCACAATCGGGGGGACCACCGAGGCGAAGCGGGTGGGCGTTGCCCACGTGATCACCAAGATCCTTGGCGTGGTCATATTCATTCCACTTATGAGAGAGGTAGCGGGTATCGCAGCCCTGAGCGCCAGCACGCTCCCGCGCCAGATTGCCAATGCCCATACCATATTCAATGTAGGCATGACACTTCTATCTTTGCCACTCATCCCCAAGCTGGCAACACTGGTCACGTGGCTGGTCCCGGAGGCTGTAGAAAGCTCCATAATATCAAAGCCGCTCTACCTGGATAAGCACGCCATCGAGACCCCGCTAGTCGCCCTCGATAATGCTTCCAAGGAGGTAAACCGGGCAGGCAGGATAGTGCTCGAGATGGTGGGCTACGGCGAAGGACTCTTTGGGAAGGATCCAGAAGGCGCGTCCCGGAAGATAATGGCAAGGGAGACCGTGGTGGATACGCTCTTCAAGGAGATAACAGGTTACCTGGTGGATGTCTCCAAGGGGGACCTGGATGACGAGGAATCAAGGACCAACATGAACCTCCTCTATGTCATCAACGACCTGGAGCACATCGGAGATATCCTCGTAAACCTGAGTCACTTTGCACGAAAGAAGGAGGACTCCAACCTCTCTTTCTCCCATGAGGGCCAGGAAGAAATCGCGGTCATGTATCGGGCGGTTCAAAAGGTGCTCAGCGAGTCAATTGAGGCACTTGCAAAGTGGGATTCAAATATCGCTGAACATGTGATCCGTACAATACCCGAGATCCTCAGGATGGAAAGGCGCCTGAGGTTGAGCCATATAGCGCGCCTCCAGGCGGGCCTCGAGCGGTCCCGGGCGACCAGCTCCATCCACCTCGACGTGATCAACAGCTTGGTCAGGATTGCCGATCATTCCGGGAATATCGCCGAGGTCATCGTGGGGAGGATGACGGCGGCCGCCCACAGGGAGCTGGGGCTGAACGGGGGCGCTACAGGTCGTGGAGAGGTCGGAGCGGCTACGGAAAGTGAGGCAATTCCCCGGGCGGCTCAACAATGACCAGGTCCCCCTTCTCCGTCCCGGTTTCTTCTATGGTCCCTGCCGGCAATTCAATGGCACAACGAGCCCCCAGCACGAGGGGACTCACTCTGAATGGCTTCAACCCTTTCGCCAGGAATACCACGCGGGATTCGCCGTCAAGAAACAGGACGTCTATGGGGAACCGCATGAAAAAGGTGTGTATGCTCGAGCAGGGGATGAGGATCATCCCCTCCCCTCTCTCGAGGCACCTCCTTCCAAGCAAGCCTACGAGTCGCGTTCCAAAGGTGCAGGATATGCGGGCCCTGTGAGCCAGGGCAACTCCCTTGGTCTTGTTGATGATGTGTTGCTCCGGCAAGAACTCCCCTCTCATGCTACGTATTTTCAAACCTCGATCGCGCCAGCCGGAGGCCAGTATATAGGACTTCACGCTCTACTTCCCCAGCATCACAAAAGTTGTAATCACCTGGATGGCAGCCGGCCCGAGCAGCACGATAAAGATCGTGGGGAATATAAAGAAGACCAGTGGAAACAGCATTTTGACCGGTGCCTTCATGGCGGCTTCTTCGGCCCGCTGCCGTCTCGCTAATCGAAGCTGAGTCGCCTGGACCCTCAGAGTGTTGGCGATTCCTACGCCGAGCTGTTCGGCCTGGATGATGGCGGCGACCAGTATCGATATCTCCTGGATCCTTGTCCTTTCAGCCAGCGCCCGGAGCGCCTCCCGCCTCGGCCTTCCCACCCGAATCTCCTGGAGCAGCACCCCTAACTCCGTGGACAGCGGGCCACTCCTCTTCTCAATGACCTTGGCGACGGCGCTGTCGAAACCCAGGCCCGCCTCCATGCTGACTGTCAGGAGGTCAAGGATCTCGGGCAGGGCCTTTCTTATCTCCTTTTCCCAGGCCAGCCGCCTCCGTCTGATTACTATATCCGGGATCATAAATCCTGCTATGAGCCCGCACATCCATACTACGAACGCCTTCTGTGACGGCAGGTGCATAGAAAAAGAAAGGAAAAGCGTGACTGAGAATGATATGATGGCTGCGAGCATCTTGGATACCAAGTATCCCGTAAAGTCGATATCCCCCGGACGTCCGGAGGACTCCAAGCTTTTTGCGAGGGATAATCTAATGCGCTGGGGGGTAAAGCCCGCTATAATGCCAGCAGCCTTTCTCAAGGGCGGGAGGACCAGCCTTTGAGTTATAGGGGCAAGGGGTTCCACCCGTGATCCCCTCACGGTGCCTGGCCTCTCACCCTCACCGCTGATCCTTACCAGCCGGCGCCTCACCCGGTCCCTCCCGGCCTCCAGGTAGGAATAAATCCCGAGCATGAGACATGTGACTACAATGAATACAAGGATTGACACAACAATTATACCTGATATAGACATTCTCATGTTAGACCTCGATTCTTAGAC
Organism: Bacillota bacterium; assembly: GCA_012842565.1. Lineage (GTDB taxonomy): Bacteria > Bacillota > SHA-98 > Ch115 > Ch115 > DUSO01. Next base: position 20,648 of record DUSO01000084.1, on the reverse strand, counting down.
CTCGATTCCCACAATTTTCCTGACCAGGACCACTCCTATGATCTCGCTAAAGATCGCATACAACAGCATAAGCCTCCCCAAGGGATGGGAGAAAAGGAGCCTGATATACTGTGGATTGACGGCAGAGAGAAAAAGGGCCAGTCCCAGCGGTAACAGCCCAATTATCAGGCCTGACAGGCGCCCCTGGGCGGTCAGCGTCATTATCTCCCCCTTGATCCTGGCCCTCTCTCGTATGGTAACAACAATATTGTCGAGGACCTCAGAGAGATTGCCGCCGACCTGCCTTTGTATAATTATCGCTGTTACCGCAAGATCAAGGTCGTCGCTTCCTACTCGCCCGGCCAGGTTGGTGAGGGCCTCCTCCGTTGTCGCCCCAAGGCTCATGTCCTTCAAGGTACGGGAAAATTCCTCCGAAATCGGTGCTGACATTTCCCGGGATACCACATCCATGGCCTGAAGGAAACTGTAACCCGCCCGCAAGGAATTGGATATGGTAGTCAGGGCATCCGCGATTTGACGGTTAAACGCCGCAACCCGCCTCTGCCGGCGTATCTGGACATACACCCACGGGATGGTAGCGCCGAGAGATGCCATGAGGACGCTCGGGAGAAGACTCCCGGTAAGCATAAGAATGAGCGCCAGGGATACTACTGCAACGAGGATATCGAGAACCATGAACTCTGAGCCACTGAGGGGGATACCAGCCTGCTCTAACCTCTCCTCGAACTTTACCGTGTAGTCTCCAGTCCCAAACGTTTTCCCCAATTTGCTGAGGGTCGCCCTGAGCACCTTCAATGTCTGCCCCCCTGCCGCCTTTGAAGGAGCAGTGCTGTATGCATACTTGCGCAGTCTCCCGGTCACTGAGGACCCGCCATAGCTGGGGCCGCCCCATATCCCTATAACCGCCAGGACCGTCGCCAGAAAGGTTAAGCCCGCTATCACACCAGGTATCACTGAATCACCCCCTTAGAGCCGGTTGACCATAAATGCCTGCCGGCAGGCGAACTCCATAAGCCTCGAACCTATCGGCAAACTTGGGCCTTATCCCGGTGCCGCGGAACCTCCCAATCACATGTCCATCTTCATCGACGCCAAGCTGCTCAAAGACGAATATATCCTGGGTTACGATCACATCGCCCTCCATCCCCTGGACCTCGGTTACCTGGGTCACTTTCCTGGTGCCATCACGAAGCCGGGACTGGTGGATAATAAGGTCTATGGCTGATGCTATCTGCTCCCTGATAGCCCTCACAGGCAAATCCATCCCGGCCATCAGTACCATGGTCTCGAGCCTAGCCAGGAGGTCTCGCGGAGAATTGGCGTGCCCGGTGGTAAGCGAGCCATCATGCCCGGTATTCATGGCCTGGAGCATGTCAAGTGCCTCGCCTCCCCTTACCTCCCCGACCACTATCCTGTCAGGTCGCATCCTGAGTGCATTCCGGACAAGGTCCCTAATCGTCACAGCGCCCTTCCCTTCTATGTTTGGCGGGCGCGACTCGAGCGTGACCACATGCTGCTGCCTAAGTTGAAGCTCGGCTGCATCCTCTATCGTTATGATCCTCTCATCCTCGGGTATGAAAGACGATAGCACATTTAGCGTGGTCGTCTTGCCGCTGCCAGTGCCGCCGGAGATTACTATGTTGAGCCTGGCCTTGACGCAGGCCTCCAAAAAGAGGGCCATCTCCTCTGTGAGCGTCCCGAACTCGATTAGGTCCCTTATGGTAAACGGGTCTTTAGAAAATTTCCTTATCGTGATGCAGGGCCCGACCAATGAAAGCGGCGGAATGATAGCATTTACGCGGGATCCATCCGGTAACCTCGCGTCCACCATAGGGCTCGCCTCATCTATCCGCCTGCCAAGCGGCGAGACGATCCTTTCAATTACGTGCATAACGTGGTCAACGTCCCTGAACGTTACATCAGCCAGCTCGAGCCTCCCGTCACGTTCAACATATACCTGATGAGGCCCGTTGACCATGATTTCAGTTACGGTGGGATCATGTAAAAGCCCCGTTATTGGACCATATCCCGTGACATCATCCAGTATCTCCGATATGATCTGCTGGCGGCTGGAATTCGGGAGGGTCTTTTCCTCCTCGTTCAGCACTGCCGTAACTATGGATTCTACCTTTTCCTGCAGCTTTACCCTCTCGTCCGGTTGGTTACTCTTCTCAATGAGTTCCCTGTCAACCTCTTTTACCAGGCGATTGTGGATCTTTTGCTTGAGAGACCTATAAGGATCGTCCTGCCCGGGGGATATCGGAAGGCGCCCGGTCGTTGAAATATTAAGGCGCCTTATGAGTTCATTGCCTCCCCTCGGAAGCGAAAGATTGCCCTCCCCGGCAGATGGAAAAGCGACATGTTCTAGCCTGCTGAGCAGCGACATAGCGATTCCCTTCCCCTAATTCCTTTCTCCCAGCTCACATCCCTATTCCGCAAACCTGAATCCCGGCAAGGCGAACGACCTTGTCTTCTCCCTGGTACCTGCGAGGGACCTGGCAAGGTCTCGTATGCTCCTGGCAATCGCCGACCCTGGCGCAGCCATTACGAACGGCACACCACTGTTTACCGACGGCACCACGACCCTCCCGTCGCTGGGAACATGTACATCCACTGTGCGCCCGAGGGTCTTTTCTACCTCTCTCGGGTTTATGCCTATCTCGCGTGAGGAACGATTGACTACTATTTTTGTCTTTTCTTCGGGATAACGAAGGGACTTCATCAAGTCAAGGCACATCCTTGTGTTTTTTATGGAAGGAATTTCTAGTGTAGTCACAAGGAGGATTACGTCAGCAGTGTCAAGGGCCGAAAGTACATTCTCTGAAAAGGATTGAGCTGTATCTACGACAATATAGTCAAAAGACTCCTTCAGGATACCCAGGGTACGGCGCACATGTTCAACCCCGACCAGTTCCGCTAGTTCCGGCCTCCCAGGAGCTGCCAGGATCCTAAGCCCAGAAGCATGTGACACAAGGCAGTACTCGACAAACTCCCTGTCTATATTCCCTCTCCTCGCGATATCGGCAAACGTCCGGGGGGGCACTACGTCCAGGAGTAATGCCACGTCGCCGAATTCAAGGTCGAGGTCGACAATTGATACCTTCTCACGAGTTTCCCTGGCCAGGCTTACCGCAAGGTTAACGGCGATTGTGGTCTTGCCCACCCCGCCCTTTGTACTGAAAACCGCAATCACCTTCCCCTTGTGCTGGAGGGGCTTGAAAGTGGCACTCACCGCGCCTGCCCCATGTTCTAGTTTCCTTAGCATCCTGTCCGCATCATAGGCTTTGCTTACCGACGCGAGAAGTTCATTCCTCTCAATGGGCTTTAGGAGGTATTCCCTCGCGCCGGCTATCATGGCCTGGCGCAGCGACGACACCTCACTACTCGCGGAGATGGCGATCACTGTAACCATGGGGGCTCCGGCAAGAATAGTAGAGATTATGCCGGCATTCGGGCCAGCGGGCGTATCTATGTCTACCAGAACTACGTCAGGCCTGAGCATGCCTATCACGCCGAGAGCTTCCTCAGCACCTGGAGCCGACCCCACGAATTCAACGTCCCCTTGGAGGCCCGGGGATGACCTTATGCCATCTATAATAGAGGCATCACTTGAAACCAGAAAGGCCTTCACCTTGTCTTGCATGTCTACCGCCTCACATCGCGAGTGAGATGCTCCGGGTCGGTGAGACTATCCGGCATGTCCTTCAGCACAGGCGGCCTTATAAGGCCCCCGGGAGGAACCGTCTCACCAAGTCTCACGATCCGTGGCGTTACGAAAATCAGGAGCTCGGTCTCTTGTTTCTGGAATCTCTCGCTGCGGAACAACGCCCCTATCACGGGAATGTCACCAAGGAGGGGTATCTTATCCTGGACCTTCGTGTCTTCTGCCTGAATGAGGCCCCCCAGGGCTATCGTACTTCCATCCGACACGACAAGATGGGTTTCCGCCCGCCTCGTCTTAAAGGCTGGAATCTTCCACCCGCTCACAAGTAGGGCATTTTCCCAGTCGAAGCTGCTTACTTCAGGACTCACTCTCACATCGATGTTACCCAAGTCATCGACCGCCGGGGTTATGCTGAGACGGACACCATAGGGTTTCCACTCAAACTTGATCTTCCCGTCTTCTTGTCCCAGGAAGATAGGTATCTCGCCTCCCACGAGGAAATTTGCCTCTTGCCCTCCCAGAGTGAGCATGCTCGGGGCTGCCAGCAACCTGACCAGTCCCTTCTGGGCGAGGGCGTCGATTCGTGCCCTGAACAAGCTCAAACGCTCTAATGGAGACCCGGCAAAGACCTCCCCGATCAATCCGATTTGGGGAGACAGGAGGCTCTGGGTGGAGCTTACAGAAGGTACCATCTCCGTAGCCGGGAGCCCAATGGCTTCCTGGCCCGTCACCCCTTCCCACCTGATGCCGAGGTCCTGCCCGAGATTACGCCTTGCCTCGACAACCTGGACCTGCAGGAGCACCTGGATCGGGTTCCTCACTCGTATCAGGCTAACCACTTTCTTGCCAAAAAGCTCCGCGATAGTCTTGGCGCGCGCCGCATCATTCTGTGTTGCAACTTCCCCTTCAAGGAGGAGCGAATCGCCCGCGGACACCACCTTCACACCCTCTACCCCTATGAGTGATTTCACGATCTCCTCGACAGGCCGGCTGCCATCCTTACCTGAAATGACGGTGGCTGGTGGCGGGGCCAGAGGCTCCCCTGGCGTCGCGGTCCCGGGTGTCGAGACTTCGGCGGCTGGGGCCTTCAGTTGAGGCTCTTCCTTGCCCTCCGGTTTGCGCTCTAATCTCTCGACCGTAAGGAAGTTTAATACCCTGTCTGCATATGCCCTCGCCACTTCCTCAGCCCTGTCCGCCTCGCCCTGGTCCTGGACTCTTCCCTCAAGGATCACGGTCTTGTTGGCCACCCTGACACTGACGCCGGGGATCCCGATAGCCTCCCTCACCTCCTGAGCCAGCCTTACCTTCTCAGGCATCTCAAGCGTTGCGGGAGGCGTTGTTACAGTTATCACGTTTATGACTTTACCGGTATATGCCTTTGCGATCTTCTCGGCCCTTTCTGACTTGTCCCGGCTGTCAACAGTGCCCTCCAGGATGAGGGTCCCCCTGGCGACCTTGACCCTTACCTCTGGAATGTCTATCATCTCGACTATCTCTGGCACGAGATCTTGTAATGAAGGCTCCGGTTTCTGCTCCTCCCGTTTTTCAGTGGTGGCCTCCTGTGTAACGGGAACAGCCTCTTGCTTCGCAGAGATGACTTCCCGCTTGATAGGGGCCACCCCCTCCTCAGCAGGGGTGGCCATAAATGCCGGTCCCGGCAAGGGCTTAACGGTCTCGTCCTCTGGGCCTTCAGGCACCTCAAAGCGCTCCGGCACCTCAATGAGATTGGTGACACGGCCGGTAAACAGCCGTGCTATTGCCTCCGCGCGGACCCTCTCCCTTTCATCGTCCACAACGCCCTCCAGAAGAACCGCATCGCCGACAGACATCACCTTTACCCTGGGATCTCCGATCTTCTCAGAGATAGCTGCCGAAAGGAGAGGAGGCGTTGCCTTCTCCTCCCCCGGACTGGGCTCTTCGGGCTCACCCGGCCTCGCCCTCCCTGGCTCTCTCACGACTGAGATAAAATCCAAGACCTTGCTGCAAAACGCCCTGGCAATCCCGGAAGCTCGCGCCTTATCCTCATCATTCCCAACCGACCCCTCCAGCAAAAGGGTCTCATTGGCAACCTTCACCGAAACCGAAGGGATACCGATGAGCTCCCTTACCCTCTCGGCAACGGACTTTAAGTCCCTATGGACCTCGACACGAAAGATATGAACCTTCCGTGCGTCCCATATATGGAGCGTCGTGATGCCGGGGGATTTCCCATTGACCACGAGCTCCTTACTGGATATAACCACAGCATCTGCTATACCCGGATCGCCCACTGCCGCCCTCGAAAGATCTTCAAAGCGAAGAAGCCTGCTCCATCCCGCAATGACTGGGAGTATCTCGGCCCTCTCTTCGGCTGCCATGACTTCCTGCGGGGAGGCTCCCCCTGGACCTCCGGGAGCTACAGCCTGAGCCATGCCAGGGGTCGAAAGCAAGAGAGTAACCAGCAATAAAGCAAAAGCCATCAGTGTGGCCATATGTGATCTCCCATCAGCTACGCGTGATCCTGCACCTGGCATATATGGCCCCGTACCTGCTATGCTCGGCTTCATAACATAAGAATGCAGGAAACTTTTTCGAATGTGGAGCAGGTATTGTCTATTCATGCCCCTCGCTAGCCTCCCCGAGCGTCACATAACTCCTCTCGACACCTCGAATGATTTCCACTACCTTCGGCTTCTTCACCACCTCCGACTTCCCCGCCGTCACCGGTTTCTCAACCGCGCCGCCGTAGGCAGCCGCTCCTACGTTAACAGCGGCGCCAACATGAGTAGCGGCTCCAGCGTGGCTGGCAGAGCCAACACTCTGAGGTACCTGAGCCACAGTCTGAGGTACCTGAGCGGTTACCCGGATAGGGGAGGGCCTCGGTGTCTCGGTTCGCACTGGCATCTGCAGGATATCGGCAGTTGTCACCCTCGACTTTGCCAAGATCTTCCTTGTCGTGCTTTCGACTCCGGTTGAGGACGCGGACAAGAGCCGGCCTGACTCTGCAACAGGACGTAGTGCAAGTTTTAAGGTTCCAATCTCCTCTGCAAGAGCGAGCCTCTCGGCTTCCTGGGGACTGACCGCCAGGGTGACACTGGTTGGAATCCTGGCCTTTTCCCTGTCCTTATCCTGCATCTCCTGCGAGACCGCGAGGACTTCTGCATCTTTTACTACTGTGACGGCGGTGTCGGTCCCCGCCACGCTTGCATTGAATGTACCCAGGACATCCACGCGATCCATGGGCTTGACGAACCCGCCTACGCCGGCGGCCTCGTTCATCCCCAGGGTGACTGCACGTTTTCCTGGGGGAATAGAGAGGGCAAGCCCGGCAGATTCACCCTTTTTCAGCAACCTCGACTGGCGTACCTGTTCGCCCGGCAGTATCTCCGTCCTGGTGACCGCCCCAACGGCGTCTTGAAGACTAGTCACCGTGTCCGAGCCGAGTAGGTCTTGAGGAATGTCTTTCAAGTAAACCATGTCAGACTCTATCGAGGTACGGGGCGGGATCCTCTTCGTGGCCACTACAGCCCTCACCATCTTGGGCAGGGCATTCTCGGCCATAGAAGCGGTGATACCTTTTAGGTAATGATAGCTGACAACGGCGCTGAGTGTCCCCAGGAGAACCGCCATCAACAAGATGAGCCTGCGTCCTCTCATCTCGCTCCCACCTCATTCCACCAATCTCGATGACCGCAAGCCAAAGTCCTGGTTCCCTCCAATTTCAGCATCAGTAACTAGCCTTAGGAAACGACCCACCACGTCGGCATGCCCCCCCTGGCCTTCTATCCCCTCGAGGAAGAAGGCTGCAAACCCTACAATAGTGGCAGTGCCCCTGCCGTGGACGTCCAGGGAATCTATAATAGGAACGTATATGACACGCGGGCACCCGGGAGTAAAATGCTGATATGTGCAGGGAGGGGAATGGTGACACCGGCCTATCCGGTCCTGGATTCCCTGCCTTGTGGGACCCGCCATATTTCCAGGTTCTGTACCCACTTCATCGCCCACCCGCAGTATACCCTGGTATCCCGAGATAATGTTGGCGCGGTAATTATTCGCGCCTCGCCCGCCCAAGGCAAGGGCGCCGAAGTTACCATGATAGGGCACCCCTTCGCCGCCTGCGCCATACTTCAACGTATACTGCACCCCGTACTCAAGATCCTGTTGTTTCACGCCGAAGGGTACCGCCCCCCAGAGACCCCTGACGATGCCGACCTCCGCCCGGGATCTCGCGCCAACCCGGACGGTTGAAATGCCAAACACTCTAGCGAAGCTTAACTCCACGTCCTGCGAAAGCTCAACCGCGATCTCGCGTCTGTCTTCAGAGATACCTACAGAGATACGGCCAGGGGCGACTCCGTTATGGACCGCAAAAGACTCTGCAAGGGTCCTGGCCTCGGCGGGATCATCGGGCAATGCCCCAACTCCCGCAAGGGCAGCGGCATCAGCGGCGTTGACAAGTCTCGCCCGCGTCAGGTAGATGAGCCCCAGGTCTATGACAAGGGCCGCAAATGAAAACAACACCATCATTGCCAGGGCCACTATAATGACAGCGCTGCCACGTTCGTCCCTGATGCGCCTTTGGGTGAAGCTTATGAGGCAACCCGGGAATCCCATCTCCCAGCGCACAACGGACCGGGACACATTATACACCCCCTGCCCCGACTTCACTCAATGCGCATGGTGGTTCGACCTCTTACTAAGAACGGGCTCTGGACGATATTGGCAATAACGGGGATGACAACATCCACGGGGTACCCAACCTCCACGGTAAGCTCCCGCCCGCGTACGCGTTCCGCCATTGGTGGTTCGATGGATATGACAAGGCGCGCCGGGTCCAGACCTCCTGCTGACTCCTTTGCCACGCGGATAATCTCGTCGTCGTCCTTGCCGAGGATGCCGACACGAGCAGCCTCCCGGGAACTATGAACCACCGTTATAGAGGCATTCAAGATACGGCCGAATTCAACGACCCCTCCGAGAAGAAGGATGAGCATCATGACTACAACCGCCATCTCGACAAGGGCCTGGCCATTCTCCTGTTGAGTAAGAAGGTACAAGACGCGCTTTGACTGGCGTGCCGTCATCATATGCATCGTCTCATCTTCGCCCTTCCTTAATACCAGCAACACTTATAAGGAGGACCCGCCTGGGTGACAGGCCGCAAAAAGTATTAGCAGAATGCAATGCTGGATAGGATGCCGAGTCCAATTGCGATGGAATATGGGAAGGTAACAAATCTTTCCCGGGTCCTTAATATGATCGCCCCGAATTCTCTGTACTGGTACCCGGGATTAAAGGAGCTCCTCGTCGCCTGCCCCCATCCCTCCGAATGTGAAGGGGGGAGCCGCCTCCAGGACCTGGGGGCGGGGGGTGAGGTACTGGAGGCGACTCTGGGGGTTTGACTGGCAAGGGTATGTATAATCTGTATATCTTGTGATCCTATGATGGAGGCACGATCTTTCCCTTAACCCCGTCAAAGAGGGCCTTTAGCTGGTCGCCAAGTAAGGTTAGTGCTCCGATCACGACCACAGCCACGAGTGCAATGATTAGGCCATACTCCACCATTCCCTGCCCATCCTGCTCACAAAAGAGCCTCTTGAGGAGCTTGTCCACCATTGTTCACCTCCTTGCCCATCTAAATCCATGCCCAATTGGCTCCGGGGTTGCCAGCCCTGGATTCCGCCCCGAAACTCTCGCAAAGAAAACTGAGAATAACCAGTTAAACAAATAAGCCTGCTCTCGCCGTGTCAAAACGGAGAAAACAGGCTTACAGAAAGCCCTATTTCTTCGGCAACCCGGCGATCATAACCAGGAACCATAACCTCTAATCCTGGCCTTAGACCCGTAGCTTTGCGTCCTTGCCTTTCGACAAGTTTGCCTTTATCGGAAACAATTCTATGAGCTTGTCTATTCTGGTATCAATTCCATTATACACACATAGGTCCTCAAAGTAAATAGATCCAAGAATCTTTTTTCTTCGAGTTTTTGTCTATTGGTACGACCCCCCTCCCTCCGGATGCCGTATCCTTCTAGCTACATGCTGTCGAATGAACGTAGCCAGGCCCGCCGACATACCTACTCGCATCCACGCACTTGCATTATCATTCGTACCTACTATATGTCCGTATCTACCATTGGATTGAGATATAATAACGTCCGGGAGGTTGACAGGCAATGGAGTACCGTGATTTCGGGAAGACGGGCATAAAGGTGTCGGCCCTGGGATTTGGAGCTATGAGGCTACCCAACGACGAGATGGAGTCTATCAGGATCATGCAGATGGCTATTGACCTTGGCGTGAACTATATAGACACAGCCTTTGGGTATGGAGATAGCGAGATCAGGGTGGGCAAGGCTATAAGAGGACGCCGGGACAAGGTTTTCCTCTCCACGAAAAACCCTATAAAGGATGCCTCAGGCCATACCTGGATGAGACAACTTGAGACGTCCCTGAAACGGCTGGGGGTGGACTGTATCGACTTCTATCATATGCACAACCTCCATCTTACCGAGTATGAGACCAAGGTGATCGCGCCCGGAGGCCCACTGGACGCTTCTATTAAGGCCCGCAGTCGCGGGATGATCCGCCATCTCAGCTTTTCCTCCCATGATGAACCTCAAAATGTGATCAAGCTCATCGACACAGGGGTCTTCGATACAGTGCTGCTCCAGTATAACCTTCTTGACCGGAAGTATGAGGAAGCCATAGCTCACGCCCATGCAAAGGGCATGGGCGTTGCCATCATGGGGCCTGTGGGCGGAGGCAGGCTTGCCATGCCGTCCGACGAAGTCCAAAGATTGATACCCGGCGGCACAAAAAGCACCCCGGAGTTGGCCCTGCGTTTTGTGCTCGCCAACCCCAATGTGTCAGTCGCCCTGTCCGGAATGGGTAGTATGAAGATGGTGCTTGAAAACGTGAGAACAGCGTCGCGACAGGAACCCTTGACTCCCGTAGAATACAAGCAGATTCAAGAGGCCTTGAATGAAAAGAAAGGCCTGGCAGAACTTTACTGCACCGGGTGCAACTATTGCATGCCTTGCCCTAATGGCATCGATATCCCCCAGAACTTTGCCTACATGAACTATTTCCGACTCTATGGGCTCCGCGACTATGCACGTGAAGGATACAGCCAACTCGCTTCTCCGGGAGATATGCGTGAGGGAGCAGACAACAGGGGTCTCAAGGCTGAATACTGCCTGGAGTGTGGGGCCTGCGAACCCAAGTGTCCCCAGCACATCCCAATCATAGCGCGGCTTAAGGAGGTTGCGAGGGTCCTCGGCACGGCCTGACCCCTTTCCACCCTCCCGCCGCGGGTTGTGTGTACGCGGCTCATATCTTTGACATAAATTTACAGGAAATCGTGAAGTGCCAAGAAAAACCCAAAGGAATGGGAAACCATGACGCATTGCCACAACCCCGGCCCGAAATGAGATACCGGGTAGGTTGAGTCGCCGGCCCTTATGTATTAAAATGGAAGCAATGTAATCTAGACCCATACGGTCATCCACACTTTACGGGAGGCGATATCAATGAAAAGAGCCCTGGTATCGCGATTCTACCCTGCCGGTCGATCCCGCTTTATTTGGCGTCCATGCTCCCCTCACAATCCATTCAGGAGGTGTGTTAGCGTAGCATTCGTCTGGTTTCTCATGCCATGTTGCCTCCTGGCCCTGGCCGGGTGTTTCTCTGGCTGGGAGGCGGCCCCTAGTCCCGACGCTGGATCGGTCAAGATAGTAATCACTGCACCCCAGTCTTTCACGAGACAGCTCGCCTTTTCTGAAGTGGAAGTAAGCCTCACCAATGGTGTCACGGTTCTCTCCCAGAAAGCACTGCTCCAAAACGGAAGTGCAGAGGTCGGCTTCCCCCGGGTGCTGGTAGGTTACTGGTCAGTCACCGCTAATATAAAGGATGACGCGGGCGATGTGGTGTATACGGGGACGACTCGCCTGCCGGTTTACAAGGGCCAGGAAGCGAGTGTCAATATTACCCTCATGCCAGCCAGCGGTTGCGTGGACTTCTATGCAGACATAAGTAATGTGCCCTCCCAGGAAAGAGTCTACAAAGTCAAGCTCTACAAAGACTCTACCAACCTCCGCAGCCAGGTAGACATCATAAGAGATCCCTCATCTATGGTGGTACATACTGTGCTCACAGGAATTCCTCCGAAGGTATACGACATGATGATAAAGCTCTATACACCAGAAGGTGATGTACTTTACGAAAGCCCCTGGACAAGCGTAGAAGTCCGCCCAGGTAAGACTACCGTGATAAACTGGGATTTCTCCAGCGGTAGCGCGGCAATAGCAGTAGATTACGACAGTGTTCCCCCTGCCCCGGCCGGGCTTGGGTGTACAGTGTTACAGGAAGCGGTAAACCTGTCGTGGCAGGCACCGGTGGTTGAGGAAAATGACCTTGCTGGCTATGTAGTCTACCGGCGGGAGTTGCCTTTCGACGGCTACCGGGAGCTAACTCGAACAGGACTTGAAACGTCCTATCGGGACACAGAGGTCCGGGTGGGTTCCAGCTATGCCTATGTTGTAACCGCACTGGACCTGTCGGGGAATGAGAGCCTCAGGAGCAACGAGGTAACGGCTGCCATCGCCGCTCCCGCCACCCCGTGAAGGGGAAATGAGGTGGATGTGGTCATCAGCGGACATACGCATACATGCCTGAATGGCGAGGTTGACGGTAAACCGATGGTCCAGGTATATAGTAAGGGCACGGCCTTTGCCGACGTTGATCTCGTGATCAACTGCAGGACGCGAGACGTTGTCCGTGCAACAGGCGGGATCGTGACGGTCTGGGCTGATCGAAAAGGATGAGACCTATACTCCGGTGGCCAATAGCTTCATTGCAGCAGGCGGCGACAACTTTACAGAATTCAAAGAAGCAAAGGACCAGGAGGTCGGTAGGGTCGATCTCGATGCCCTGGTGGGATACATAGAGTCACTCCCCGGGCCATTCTCATGTGAGGTGGAGGGGCGTATCGTATGACTCGATCAATACTTCCGAAAAACGTTTAGGACCACGACCGAGGGCCCGACTGCCAGCCCGGATTCCCTTTTGCTGTGGCAGGGGCCTTATCGGGGCCGAGAATGCCCATCTAATGTGGAATTCGAATAATCCGCCACTTGTAGCAGGATTCCCGCGCGGTCTGTCGAACCAACTTACTTAGAAAGGAGACCTAAGTAAGTTGCCATGAATAAAAACCTGCCCTCCTTGAGGAGCGCGACCCCTCAAAGCGCACGTATTCAAAACCGCAGGGCCATGCTTGAACTCATTGAGCGGGAAGGCTCTATCTCCCGGGTGGCACTGGCGGATTTTCTGGGCCTGAGCCAGCCTACCGTCTCTGAAGTCGTAGCCGAGCTGGTAAAGGCCGGGCTGGTCCTCGAGGTAGGCCTAGGTTCCTCCCGAGGCGGACGCCGTCCGGTGATGCTGAAGTTTAACGATGAGGTGGGTTATGTAGTTGCAATAGACCTGGGCGGCACACAGTCACGGCTCGCGCTATTCACTCTCGGAGGACGCCAGGTCGCTCGCGACTACGGCGTACTTCCCCGGGCCGAAACCCCGGCAAAGACCGTAAGACTCCTCGGTGATCAAGTAAGGAGCCTCATCAGTAAGTCCGCAGTACCTTATGACCGTGTATACAGCGTAGGAGTAGCGGTGCCGGGCGTTGCCGACCCGGCCACCGGAGAAGTCAAGCTTGCTCCGGCGTTAGGTTGGCAGGAGGCCCCTGTTGGCTCCTATCTCTCAGAGGAACTTGGATTGCCGGTCTACATTGATAACGACGTAAACGCGGCCGCCCTCGCTGAGCTCCGTTTCGGCGCCGGCCGCTCGATCCCGACTTTTGTATATGTCTGGATTGGAACCGGTGTAGGTGCCGGCCTTGTGATAGACGGGCGGCTTCACCGGGGATTTGGTAATTTCGCAGGGGAGATCGGTTACCTTGTGGTAGACACCCCCTCCCCCCTGGAAGGCCAGGAGGGATTCGGGCAGCTGGAGCGGAGGGTCGCGCTCTCTCGTATTGTCGAGCGGATGGTCGCAGAAGGGGTAGCTTCACCGCCAGCTAGTGAGCATGAGTACCGACTGGCGTTTGAAGGACTCTTGGCCCAGGCTGAACACCTAGAGGAGCCGGCTACTTCTATCCTCAACGAATTAATCGAAACGCTATCGCGCGCGCTTGTGAATGTCATGCTGGTGGTAGCCCCAAATGTGATCTTCCTGGGAGGCCCTATAGGGTCTTTCGCAGAGCGGTTGATACCTCTCTTGGAACAACGGATGCATGGACTTTCCCCCATTGTCCCGGTGCTTCGCGTCTCGGGTTTGGCTGAAGAAGCCGGGTTGATAGGGGCTGCCGCGCTTGCCTCGACACAAGCCAAGGAACTCTTGTTGAGGCGGCTCGCGACGTAAATGAACGTATAAGTGGGAGTCCAGAATCTCCGAAGGAGGTGAAGGCGCTCATACGAGGAAAGGTGAGGAACATTTATACGGGTAAAGAACAGGTAGTCGCTTTCAGAAGGAGAACCAACAGGTCCGGTCAGCTGGGAATTAGAAAACGGTAAGCTGTTAAAAGGAGGCAAGCCTAAGCCATGGTAAAGGCAATGTATCGCTGGCTGACAGGTATCGTAGTCATCTCCATAGTATTCGCCCTTATGGGATGCCCGGGGTTCGCCGCCAAGAAGGGACCATACACAGTAGCTATCAGCAACGGTTTTGTGGGCAGTGAATGGCGTATCCAGATGGTTGAGGATGCCAAGAAAGTCTTTGAAGAGTATAAGAAGCAGGGCCTTGTGAAAGGTGAATTGTACGTAAACCATGCCGGCCCCGATGTGACTGCCCAGATAGCCCAGATCCGCAATATGATAAACCGAGGTTTTGATGTCATCATCATCAACCCGAATTCACAAACGGCTCTAAATCCGGTTATCGAAGAGGCGGCTGAGCGGGGCATCGTTGTAATCGTCGTCGACCAGGAAGTCACAAGCCCCCGTGCCATAAACGTTGTGATCGACCAGGCAGAATGGGCCCGTATCTCCGCGCGGTGGCTGGTTGAAAAATTGCATGGCAAGGGCAATATCGTTGCGATTAATGGCCTGGCAGGCCACCCCGCCAATGAAGACCGCTGGCGTGGAGCCCGTGAGGTCTTCGGCCGCTATCCAGGCATCAAGATCCTGACCATGACTCATGCCAACTGGGATCAAGCGACTGGCCAGCAGGTGATGTCAAACTTGCTTGCCACCTACCCCGATATCGATGGGGTATGGGTCCAGGATGGAATGGCCGAAGGAGCCCTTCGTGCTGTGCTCGCCTCGGGGCGTAAGCTCCCGGTTATGGTAGGAGAAGCTCGTATAGGCTACATGCGTCTCTGGAACCAGCTAAAACAAGAGAAAGGCTTCTCCACGATTGGTGTCGTCAACCCACCTGGTATCGCAGCAAGCGGGCTGCGTATTGCCATGCAGATACTGCAAGGGCGCCAGTTCAAAGATGGCATCCTGGCACGCGGCAACACTTGTTATGTACCAATCCCGGGGACGATAACCAATGAGAACTTCGACGAACTATGGGCGAAGTACAAGGACAAGTCTGATGCATACGTGCTGGACGGGTGGCTGACTGAGGAAGAGGCACAATCCTACTTTAAGTAGTCGCTCATGCAAGCCGGGGTTGGTATCACTGAAGTCTAAAGACGTGCGGCACCTTTCCAGGGCACGACACCTGGCGAGTCATTGAGGACTCTATATCCCATCTTTGTAGGGTTACCCGGTTACCCGGGAGGCCTTCACGGACACTCCTTGCCCGGGGGATCGAAAGACATGGTCTGAGGCTGCAGGAAACGTGGCATAGCGACCGGCGGGGACCGGGTAACTCCGTGAGTGCCTTCGGCCTGCATGGATCCATTTAACCTCGCCAGGTGTCTCGCATAACGGCGGCGGGACGGGGAGGGATTCTTCTGGCATACATTGAGGCACTCGGTATCCACAAGCGATTTGGAGGGGTTGTGGCCTTAAATGGCGCTAATTTCGCTTGCGCACCCGGGGAGGTACATGCTCTTCTCGGAGCTAATGGTTCCGGGAAGAGCACGCTTGCCAAGATTATCACGGGCGTAGTGGCCCCGGATGCTGGCGAAATCCGGGTTGACGGCCAGACGGTGACGGTCTCGGGACCAGCCGACATGTACCGGCTGGGAATCGCCTCGGTCTATCAGGAATTGAGTCTCATCCCTCAGCTCTCCGTGGCGGAGAACATCCTCCTTGGCCACGAAGCCACCCGTGCCTGCCTGATCGATAACCGGGCAATCTGGGCCCAAGCCGCGCGGTTACTCGAGCATTTCTCTCGCAGTCTCGGGCGTTCTCTGCCTATACACGCGGTAGTAGAAGAACTCAGTCCGGCCGAGCAACAACTGGTAGAAATCGCCAAGGCACTTTCACGATCGCCACGCCTGCTTATTCTGGATGAAGCAACTGCATCCCTCCACAGTCGCGAAGTAGAGGCCCTCTTCGAGCTTGTGCGGGGGCTGAAAGACAAGGGATGTACAGTCATCTTTATCTCCCATCGCATGGAGGAGGTTTTCCGACTGTGCGACCGTGCTACTGTATTGAGAAACGGTCAGACTGTGGCCACAGTGGACCTGAAGACTACCTCCCCCGATGAACTCCTGCAACTCATGGTTGGCGAGACCGAGCGGCCGGAGCGAGTCCATAAGGAAGTATCTCCGGGGCGTGTTGTATTGAAGGTCGAGAAACTCCGTGCAGGAAGGGTCCTGCGTGAAGTATCATTCACCGTGAGGGCGGGAGAAGTGGTCGGGCTGGGCGGACTGCAGGGACAGGGGCAATCTGAGCTCCTGAAGGCAGTCTTCGGTGCTTATCCATTGGAATCAGGGCTGATTGAGATCGAAGGGCGCCGGGCCAGGATACGCCGGCCAGCTGACGCTATTCGAGCCGGTGTGGTACTTGTACCCGGGAATCGAGCGCATGAGGGGCTTTGTCTCCCTCGTTCGACGTTTGAGAATACGACGCTGCCAAGCCTGGAACATCGTTCTCGATGCGGGCTCTTATCAGCGTCAAGAGAACGACGGGCGGCGAACGAAGTCATCCAGCGACTCGAGGTAAAGGTAGCTGACATTTATCAGCCCGTCTCTACACTTAGCGGGGGCAACCAGCAGAAGGTTGTAATCGGCAAGTGGCTTCTGAATAACCCTAAAGTATTGCTAATGGATGACCCAACCAAGGGGGTTGACGTCCGGACCCGGCTCGAATTGTACCGTGTCATAAAGGAGCTATGCTCACGGGATGTCGGCGTATTGATCAATTCGACTGATAACGCGGAGCTCCTCGCCGTCTGCGATCGTGTATTAGTGCTGTATGAAGGACAAATCGTCGACGAACTGACCGGTGATGATCTGAATGAAGCGAATCTCGTAGCAGCGGGCCTCCGAATGACTGCTTCAGCCCACAACAGCACGAGGGGGGAGACCACTTGGGGTGAATAAATCCATCATCAATAGTGTTCCGTCAGAATATGAGGTAAAACCTCCGTCCTGGGCAACCAGGGTGAGACGTGGCCTTCCCCTTTTGATGAGCCTGTCCGTTTTAGCCATAGTAGTTCTGGTGAGCAGGGTGCTCCAACCCAACTTCTTCGATCGCGCAGTTGTACGCTCTAATATTTCAACCTTCCTGCCGCTCATCATGGCGGCTGTCGGACAGACGCTGGTCGTACTGACCGGGTCGATTGACCTTTCCATCGGGGGAATCGTCACACTGGTAAATGTGGTGACGGTAACCCTGTTCGGGCTCTTGGTGGGAATGGATGGTGACGGACCTGTGCTGCTAGCCCTTGCCGGCGGTCTTTTGGTGGGTATCCTGGCGGGACTGGTCAATGGATTCCTGGTGGCCTACCTCAGGCTGCAGGCGATTATCGCCACCTTTGCCACCAATTTCGTCTGGATGGGGCTCGCGCTCTACGTCTTGCCTACGCCGGGAGGGAGTATCCCCCAGCTGGTCTACCGGACGTACCGCGGGTATTTCCTCGGGGTGCCGGTTGCAGGCTGGCTTCTGGTCGTTACAGTGGGGATATGGTGGGTGATAAGTCGGGTAAAGCTGGGGCGTTATCTGTATGCTGTGGGAGGGTCGCAGGCGAGTGCTTACGCCACAGGCATTGATGTGCAGCGCGTAGTGGTAGCTGCATATGCGTTATGCGGCCTGTTTGCAGGCATGTCGGGGATTGCCCTGACAGCTGACATCGCGTCTGGTGACCCGCTCGTAGGGGGACCCCTTACTCTATCGTCAATTACTGCAGTCGTCATCGGCGGGACACGCCTTTCCGGGGGCT
The DNA here is from genome assembly GCA_012842565.1 of Bacillota bacterium. GTDB lineage: Bacteria > Bacillota > SHA-98 > Ch115 > Ch115 > DUSO01. The sequence goes on along the minus strand of DUSO01000084.1, from coordinate 2,673 downwards.
TCGGAGGGGCCGGTGGCTCGATCGCCGGTGCGATCATACTCGGCCTCATACGCAATATCATCTTCTTCGCCAATGTGCCTCCATTCTATCAGGACTTCGTCTTCGGGCTAATCGTAATTGGTGCCCTGGCAATAGCGGCTGTGGGCGGGGTAAGGAGGCGATCTGCATGAGGCAGCTGCCGAGCACCGAAGCAACCGGGCTACCGCCGGGCAGTAATCGCGGTATCCCGGCAAAACGCTGGCTCGTGAACCCCGTGCTGGTGGCTTTCCTGCTGGCAGGAGCCTTGTTTGTGGTGGGTCAGGTGCTGTCTCCCGGCTTCCTGAGCTACTCCCAGATACTCAACGTACTCCGAGTCGCGTCGTTTTTGGGGATCGTAGCCGCAGGGCAGACGCTCGTCGTCTTAGCCGGAGGGGAAGGTATCGACCTGTCTGTGGGAGCTGTAATGAGCCTGGCGGCCGTCATGACTGCTCACATTACATTAGCGCGTGATGCGCTGCTGCTCCGGGCTCTATTTGAGGTCATCCTGGCCGGCCTGATCCTCGGCAGCATCAATGGGCTGGGAATTGCCTACCTGCGCATCCCCCCTCTTGTAATGACCCTGGGCATGGCAGGCGTCGTGCAAGGACTCACCCTGGTCTACACGCAAGGGCAACCCAAGGGGCGAGCGGCGCCGCTACTCAATGAGATTGTAACGCATCCCTGGGTAATGGGAATACCGGGAATCCTGTTCATCTGGATGCTTCTGGCCGTCGCCATGGCAGTACTTCTCAGTCATACGTCATTCGGCCGGCGCCTGTACGCTGTCGGAGCAAATCGGGTGGCTGCGGCACTCTCGGGTATCCAGGTCTCAAAGATGATAGTGGCTGTATACGCATTGAGCGGCGTATTTGCCGCGCTGGCCGGTTATCTCTTCGTCGGCTACACTACCACCGTGTTTCTCGACATCGGCGGTGATTATGTCTTGCGTTCGGTGGCTGCCGTAGTGGTAGGAGGCACATCCCTCGCCGGCGGCACAGGCAGCTACACGGGATCGGTGGCGGGGGCAGTAGTATTGACCGTCCTGGTGGCTATTCTCACTACATTGAGGATGGGTGCAGCAGGACGTCAGGTTATACACGGCCTTGTCCTGATATTATTACTGGCGGCTTACGGGCGACAGCGCCGGCTGCGACAGTAAGGCAAGAGCATACTGCAATCAAAATCTATATCGAGGAGATGGTATTGAGATGGCCAGACGAATCGGGGTCGGCTTTGTAGGAAGCGGGTTCATAGCCCAGTTTCATGCGAGAAGCTGGAAAGGCGTCAGGGACGGGGACATCGTGGCGGTCGCATCGAGACGCCCTGAATCAGGACGGGAATTCGCGGATCTCTGTAGGAGCCTGGACGTAGGCGAGCCCACTGTTTATACCGATGTAGCAAAAATGGTACAGCAGAGCGACGTCGAGGCTGTCTGGATCACGGCGCCCAATTACGAGAGGATTTCTGTGGTGGAAGCCATCGTGAATGAAGTGAAAGCCGGGCGCTCGAAGGTTAGGGCTGTAGCTATCGAAAAACCGCTGGCCCGGAATGTCCGCGAAGCGCGGCGCCTGGTGGAGCTGGTTGAAGGGGCAGGCCTGTTGCATGGCTATCTTGAAAACCAGGTTTTCGCGCCGTCGGTTACACGTGGTAAGGAGATCGCATGGCGTAGGGGTGCCAAGATCGCCGGGCCACCGTATTTGGCTCGGGCCGCTGAGGAACATGGTGGTCCCCACCGGCCCTGGTTCTGGCGGGGCCCTCTCCAGGGCGGTGGGGTGTTGAGTGACATGATGTGCCACTCAGTTGAGGCGGGCCGTTACCTTCTCACTGCGCCTGACCAGAAGGACTATTTGAGGCCAGTAGCTGTACTTGCCACAATCGCCAACCTCAAGTGGGCCCGGCCCCATTATGCCGAGATCCTGCGGCGCGAGACGGGCGGCGAGGTGGACTATTCCCGCGCACCGGCTGAAGACTATGCGAGCGCCGAAATTGTCTATGAGACGGCTCATGGCGATTTGATAATCGGGCAGGCGAGTACGTCATGGAGTTATTCGGGCGCGGGATTGCGCCTCACATTCGAGCTCCTGGGGCCCGAGTACTCTCTTGCGATTAATACGCTGGATCCCGAGTCAAAGATCTTTTTCAGCCGCAACGTTGTCGGCGAGGCCGGTGAGGACCTTGTGGAGAAGCAAGCTGCAGAACAAGGGCAGATGCCTTTTCTGGGGGATGAAGCCCACGTCTATGGCTATACGGCCGAAAACCAGCATATGACGGCTGCGTTCTCGCGAGGAGAGATGCCGAGGGAGACGCTTTTTGACGGCCTGCTCGTAACTCAGCTCCTCATGGCCGCATACCGCTCTGCCGAGCTTGGGACTGCCGTGAAATTCCCGCCGGAAGGACTCGATGAATTCGTGCCGCTCGTGCAGCAGGATCGCTGGACGCCTCGCCAGCTCCTGGACCGGGCGCGGTAGCACGAGCCTCGCAGACAATGATGTACCGGATCGGTGCTGACCTGGGGGGCACATTCTCAAAAGCAGCGGTAGTGGATGACCAATGGCGGGTGCTCACACGCTTCTCAGCGCCTACGGGGCGTACCCCAACCCCCGAGGGGCGCCTGCAAGGACTTCTCGAGGCTGTTCACCAGGCTCAGGCGTGGAT
>DUSO01000083.1 GCA_012842565.1 Bacillota bacterium | reverse complement strand
GCCGGCCTCGCCGCCCGGCACTGGGTTTGAAGCCCAGGAGACCCACCAGGACCTATCTACCCCCGCTGACTATTATACCAGTCTGCCGCAAATTCTAAAGGCCCTTTCGAGGGAACAACCTGTTCCCCAAGGCATCTAGCACGCTCAGCCAAATTTGCGAGATGCAGAGCTCGAAGTGCCAGGGGATCCGGCTCCGGCGCCCTTTAGGACGGTAACCGCGGAGTAGACCTGCCGGACATTGGAGGACCCACATTTGGGGCACTTGGAAGCCTTCAACTCGGACCACGAACAAAACAGGCTGAACTGCTCGCCGCAATCCTTGCAACGCATGTCATATATGGCCATTGGATACAATACCCCCTACCGTATTAGATTATAATCTACAGGACGACGGAGGTCAATATCGGTGAGGTCAAACTAGCATGGCCTTGCCAGAGTGAGCATATCAGCGACGAGGGGCGGTCGATATTGCGTTCGACCGTGCTCTACCCCGGACTGTGCCTTCATCGTCGACAGTATGCAGTCCATCTCCGGCTGCGTCCGCCTTCAACGATCCAGTAGATTCGGTTTCGTGACGTCTCAGGTTCATAAACTGCAAAATCAACGTATCGAGCTTCGAACTTATCTCCTGGACCTGTGGCGAGTGAAGGTTTACGGGATCAGACTTGACCATAGAATTGAGCTCGTTGCGGAGCATTTCGATTTCTTGCGAGAGACGCCTGATTTCCATTTCGACAGTTGTACCCCCCGCCCCACTCATTGGTGTACGATCTTAAGAAATACTCCATGGACTGAGATACTCCTCTCAGATTTTGAAGAATATTGTATCTATTCTTCCCCGGGCGGTCACAGGCAGGTCCGGCATAATGATGATCTGCCAGTACGGGTCAATGATTGACGAGTCATTCCCGCGACGGCGACGCTATTCAGGATCGTATCCAACGACAAGGGTGGGTTGACAAGGGTTGTCAAACTGAAGGTGCGGGGATGGGCATACTGGAGGATCGCGAAGGCATTGGGGGCAGTACATAGCACTATTATAGAGTGGTATAGAAGTGATCACGAGATGTAGTCAATTTCGACCACATCTCTCCAGTATCTTCGACAAAGGCGGTGCCAGAGAAGACAGAGACCCCGGGCGAGTGCCGGGACCTCTTCATGTTTTGCTGTCAAACTGCTTTTTGAGCCATCCCTAAAACCCTGAACCCCTTGAAAATACTTGGCTGGGGAGGAAGGATTCGAACCCTCGCACTCAGATCCAGAGTCTGATGTCCTACCACTAGACGACTCCCCAGCACTATATCATATATTCAATTCAATTACATTGTAGCCGGGCAGCCTGTTCATGTCAATCCCTAAATTTAGCTGGCCTAGATTTAGCTGGCTCAAGACTTGCTTGCAATAGCCGGGCCTGCAACACAGGTAGGCTGGATAGCCGTGCCCGGAATAAAGACGCGCTCAATGCCGGCTCGCTATCGTGGGGCCCGGGTTTATTACGGCCAGCGTCATGAGGTGGACGAGAGGCTAAGGGATCACCGGGGAGCGGTGGTTTGAAATCTTGGATTTGAGTCAGAATCTTGGACGAAATCATTGGGGACGGCCCGCAGGTTCCCGGATCGATGCACGGCATCCCTTGATACCCGCCAATGGTGCCCGCCTTTGGCGTGGCGGCGCCCGCCTGAGGTAGTCGCAGTTCATTGCGGTACCTGCTATGGATAGCTTGTGGAATCCCTTTTGTTTAGGGAAAGATGCTGGAGATCTGATCATAATCTTTAGGGGGGACCTCAGGATGAAGCGGTTGGGACGTTTGTCCGTCCGGATGATCCTATTATCAATGGTAGCTCTGGCGGCCAAGTCTATGAGTGTGATTGCCACTGGAAGGTTGATGAATGGAAGTAGGGAACACTTCCCAAGTGTGTTGAATCCTCCATCTTGAGGTTTGTATACGATTCTTGCGGGTCCAGCGTCGTGCCGTGAATTTATACTAACGTGCCGCGGACTTCCGGTTGTGCGGTATTCCGGGCCTCAGGCTCGAGGTGGTGCCCTCGGTGAAGATCTATATATCCGCAGATATGGAAGGCGTTTCAGGGGTTGTCCACGAAGACCAGGTCTTGCGTGAGAAGCGGGAATATGAATACGCATGCAGGCTTATGACAGGGGAGGTCAATGCTGTCATAGAAGGCGCATTCGAGGCAGGCGCGACCGAAATAGTGGTAAATGACGCCCATGACGAGATGCGCAATATCATTCCCGAGATGCTGCACGAAGGGGCACGTCTGATAAGGGGTTCCCCGAAACCCTTGAGCATGGTCGAGGGAATCGATGAGACCTTTGATGCAGCCATATTTGTAGGATACCATGCCGCGGCGGGGAGCAGGGTCGGGGTACTGGGCCATACATATTCCGAAGTAGCTACGAGGATCAAAGTGAATGGAATGACGATGGGCGAGGCGGGCATAAATGCCGCAGTATGCGGTTACTTCTCCGTCCCCGTGGTCATGGTGAGCGGGGATTCCGCACTTGCTGCTGAGGTGAAGGAAGTCCTGCCGTGGGCTAAGGTGCTTGCCGTAAAAGAGAGCATCGTCAGGACCGCTGCGCAGTGCTTTCATCCTGAGAAGGTGAGGTCAATGCTCAGAACGGCCGCCCATGATGCAATCTTGCGGAGAAAAGAGTGTTCGCCGCTTCGCCTCCGGACCCCGCTCGTGCTTGAGGTGGAGCTTCGGGGTTCAACAATGGCCGATATGGCGGCACTCATTCCCGGAGTGCGCCGTGTTGGCCCTCTAACCGTGACCTATTCAGGGGATGACTTCCTCGAGATATTCAAGCTTATGAGGGCCTGTCTCATAATTGCCGGCTCTCAGGCGGGCCACGGCTCTTAGGCAGGCATGCATGCCTCTCGATCAGGCACAGAGCCCTCAGGCAGGTATTGCATGAGCAGGATCTTTGCGCTATATTATTTCGTACCACGTATATTCCGTGACACGCAATAGGTCTATGAGTGGTGTTAAAGTTTCATGGCTGCAGGCAGCAATGCCCAATATGACGAAACAGAGGAACAGGTCATAGAGCTAGAGCTTCTCTTGAGGGAGATATGGCGGCTCTTAAAAGGACAGATCAGGGCAGAGCTGGGCGGACATGACGTTACTCTCGTCCAGTTTTATGCGCTTCTTGCGCTCAGCCATGGAGACCTGACCATGAGTGAGTTATGTGACCGGCTGGCCATTGCTTCCAGCACTGTCACCGACCTGGTCGACAGACTCGAGAGAAATGGGTTTGTCACCCGGTCGAGGGATGAGGACGACAGGCGCATGGTAAGGCTCAAGCTGTCAGAGCGGGGGTTTTTTGTCCTCTCCTCAGTCATAGAACGAAGGAAGGCATTGCTTTCCAGAGTTATGAAGGATATGGCCCCGGAGGAGGTCAAGGGCCTGATCGGGCTCCTGGAGAAGCTATACAGTTTGCTTGCCAGGAACCTGTCTCAATGACAAGGGTCCCAGCGGGCAAGAACTGGTGATGGGCATGGTTGACTTCCGGAAAGAAGGCTTGATGAGTGGGGTCTGAAAGCTTCGAGTCTGTCGAATCGCCTGAGGCCGGCGCTGGCGAACGCCAGGGTATATGTACTATGGACCCCGCGCCAGGTGGAGCGGTCGGTAGTGCTGGCCGGGATACCAGGACGCGGGCCGGGATAAGGGCTTCGGCACAGGATATTGATATAGCGCAGGTAAGGAGGGCTGTATTGCAGCTTTCTGGTCCGGCCCTGGCCGAGATGTTGCTTATCACCCTTGTCGGCATGGCTGATTTGATAATGGTTGGCAGGCTGGGACCTGCGGCCATAGCTGCTGTAGGACTTTCAAACCAGCCCATGCTTTTTGCGAGTGGAGCCTTCATGGCCCTGAACGTGGGAACTACAGCCCTCGTTGCGCGTTTCATCGGGGCGGGCAGGACGGATGCAGCAAATGCGGTCACGCGGCAGAGTCTGATCCTTACCATAATAGCGGGCTTTGTTTTCTCGGTCATCGGGTGGTTTTTCTCAGGCTGGGTCATCAGGATGATGGGCGCAGAGGCCGACGTGATGCCGCTAGGGACCAGCTATCTTAGAATCGTGGCAGGTGGCGGGCTTTTCATGGTCCTCCCCATGTCGCTGTTCTCTGCGCTACGCGGCGCAGGGGATACCAGGACCCCGATGGCAATAAACGTTGCCTGTAACCTGTTGAATATCATGGGAAACTACATACTGATATACGGTAAGCTCGGACTTCCCGCCATGGGTGTCGCCGGGGCCGCGCTCTCTACAACACTGTCGCGCGTCATAGCATCAGCCATGGGGTTTTATGTCGTGATACACGGGAGGAGCCATTCACCCATAAGGCTCTCCATGCGCGATAGCTATCGGCTTGATTCAAAGATCATTCGTAGGATATTGAAGATCGGAATTCCCGCCACAATAGAGCAGCTCATCCTGCGCGGCGGCCAACTGGTGTATGCGCGAATTGTCTCAGGGTTCGGGACCACGATCTTCGCGGCCCACCAGATCGGCATGAATATCCTCGGCCTGTCATTTACGCCCGGGCAGGCGTTTGCCATAGCCTCGACGACATTGGTGGGACAGGGCCTTGGGGCGGGCAAGCCGGACCTGGCGGAGAAGAGCGCCATGGAGACCAGGCGGCTTGGAATGCTGGTTTCCGGATTCATGGCGCTTGCATTCATCCTGTTCGGAAGACAACTTGCATGGCTCTATAGCAACGATCCCAACGTCATCAACAAGAGTGCCACGGTCCTCAAAATAGTCGGCCTTGTCCAGCCCGCCCAGTCAACGCAGTTTATTCTCGCGGGGGGCCTCCGTGGTGCCGGTGACACGAAGTTTCCGTTATATGTAACCCTTATCGGTATCTGGGGCGTGAGGGTGACTCTTGCATATATCCTCGGGGTCCTCCTGGGCTGGGGACTGGTTGGTGTGTGGATGGGAACCGCCGTTGACCAGCTAGTCCGGTCCGTCCTGATCTACAGGCGGTTTAGCGGCGGAGCATGGAAGGGGACAAGGATCTGATTCCGGCGACCTTGCCCGCCGCCCCAGAAGCCATGAAGAGAAGGAAATCCTCACCCGGCTTGCGAAGCACCTGCCTCCCGTGGTATGGTTCCCACCCTGGTCGGCGGAAGTGAGGCGTTCCGCTATTAATTCGCGATCGTGCGTTTCACATGATTGGAGGGCCGTCTATGTACGAGCAGATAGCAGGCAATATCAATAAGACCAGGTTTCTAATTGCAGTCTTTATCGTGATCATCGGAATACTAGGGTATGCTTTTGGTGAGATGACCGGTTACGGCTATGCGGGTCTTGTCTTTGCCATACTGATTGCGATCCTGATGAGCATCGGAAGCTATTATTACAGCGACTCTATCGTTCTGGCCATAAGCCATGCGAGGCCGGTGACAAAAGAAGAAAACCCCTATCTCTGGAATACTGTTGAGGGGCTCTCAATCGCCGCGGGTATCCCCATGCCCAAGGTGTATATCATCGAAGATTCGGCCCCCAATGCGTTTGCAACAGGTAGGAACCCCGAGCATTCCGCCATCGCAGTTACGACAGGCCTCCTCAGCAAGCTGAATAGGCTCGAGTTAGAGGGCGTCATCGCTCATGAGATGTCGCATATCAAGAATTACGACATCCTCATATCCACCATTGCCGTTGTGATGGTGGGGGTGGTCGCGCTTCTCAGCGACTGGATGCTCCGTTCGTTTTGGTGGAGGGGCGCTTTCGGCGGTGGATTCGGAGGAGGTGGCCGGCGCAGGCGGAATGGCGATGGACCCGTCGACGGAGGGATCGGGCTTATCCTGCTCGTCTTGGGACTGATCCTAGCCATAGTGGGGCCGCTGATTGCGCAACTCCTCCGCCTTGCCATCTCACGAAAGAGGGAGTTCCTGGCTGATGCTAATGGAGCACTTCTTACCCGCTATCCAGAAGGCCTTGCATCGGCTCTCGAGAAGATATCTGCGGATACTGAGCCGCTGGAGGTGGCAAATAAGGCAACTGCCCACCTCTATATCGTAAACCCCCTCAAGGACAGGAGGAGCTACATGGACGTATTGTTCAGCACGCACCCACCTGTGGAAGAGCGCATCCGCGCGCTGAGGGCTATGTGAACATCTCCACACGTGTTGCGGCACAGGCATTCTGTTGAGGCATCTGTTGACGCGAGCTGGTTTAAGTGATATAGTTTAGTCACAGTGTACTAATACACCATTACGCTTTATCCCCAAATAGAGCGCTATGGCCTGCCTTGACGGGGAAACGCGGCTTTTCGAGCCCCCTTATCTCAAGGCGGACGTAATGCCGTTTTTCAGAGGTGAGCACAGGAGCTTGTCTATTTGGTTCCATTTAGAACCATCCAGCCCGATCCCGATTTATGCCCAGATCGCCGAGCAGGTGAAGCGTGCTGTAGCAGGAGGCATCCTATTGCCCGGCGACCAGCTACCGTCGGTCAGGGAGCTCGCCATGAAGCTGCGGATTAATCCAAATACGGTGGCTCGCGCATACCTGGAACTCGAACGAGAAGGGGTCGTAGCTACACAGAGAGGCCGCGGGACCTTTGTAGCAGACGGTATCCGCGCCCTCCCCGAGGTTGAACGTGAGAGGGAAGTAAAGGGTGACATTGAGCGTGCATTAGTAAAAGCTCGTGATTATGGAATAAAAGGAGAAAAGGTGAGAGCCCTTTTCGCAGGGGCGATGCGACGGCTGTTTGTGAAGTCTGCGAAGCAGCCTTCAAAGCCCCCTCGGAGCGAAGAGTGAGATGGGATTGAGAAACCTGGATTGGGGCCGGGGGTTGAAGGTCAAGGATTGAGAACCAGGAGTTGTCAGAGAGTGAAGACTGGCCGAACAAGGAGGGGGAAGCGCCAGCTCCGTGAGTGTGTGTCCCGGGTATGATGGCGCAGGTTAGGGTGAATAGAGATATCAATTCGCGTGCAGGTGCTCATCCTGACAGGGTTTTTCAAGGCCATAGCCCTGCCCAGGATATTGCCATTGAGACACGAAACCTTGGCCGGATGTTCGGAGATGTCCAGGCAGTTGTCGACCTAAATCTTAGTGTCCCGGCCGGGAGCATTTTTGGCCTTATCGGGCCAAATGGCGCAGGCAAGACCACGACCATTAAGATGTTATTAGGTCTTATCCAGCCTACCGCAGGCGGCGCATCCGTCCTTGGCCGGGATATACTCACTGACTCACTCTGGATACGCTCCAGGGTGGGATATGTCATGGAAACTCAGGCGATGTATGGATATCTCACAGTTGGAGAGACCCTTTCCTTCTGTCGCAGGCTTTATCCAAGGTGGAACGATGAATTGGTCAGAGGCTACTGTAAAAGCTTCGGGCTTCCACTTGAACGCAAGGTAGGCAAATTGTCGAAGGGCATGAAGACACAGCTGGCTCTCATACTGGCCCTGGGACCCGATCCCGACCTTCTCATCCTTGATGAGCCCACAAGCGGCCTTGATCCTGTGCGCCGGCATGAATTCTTGACCACCGTCATCGGCGAGATCGCCGGAACGGGGAAAACAGTATTCCTATCTTCGCACCAGCTCTCAGAAGTGGAGCGCGTCTGTGACCACATCGGGATCATCAACAGGGGTACCCTGATTTTGTCCGGTTCATTAGATCAAATAAAGGCACAGGAAAAGAAGGTGAGGATCATAACTCAGGGCGCACTGCCGGAGGAGATTATGAGGATGCCGCAAGTCCGCAAGGTAGAGCCCGAAGGGGCGGGCTACCTCATTTCCATAAGTGGGGCCGTGGATGCAGTCATCGACAGGCTGCGTGCCCTGCCGCATTCATTTCTTGAGACTATAGACATGAATCTTGAAGAAATCTTCATGGACTATGTTGGGGCACCGGATTCCTGCAAAACGCCCCGGGAGGGGGAATAGATTTGCCATGAGCCAGATTGGAGCAGCGCGTTTTCGAGCTTTGTTATGGAAGGAGATCAGGGAACATCGCTGGCCGGCGGCAGGCGTGGCTATCATCTTGATATTGCTGGCTGTTGCCATTCCGCCCCTTTATCCTTTTCTTACCGGTATGATTAAGAATATCCAGTTTGAAGAACAACTCAGGCAGCTCCCCTGGCAGCTCCGGGGCCAGCTTGAGGCGACCATAGGATCCTTTGAGGGATATGCATATTCAAACTGGTTCAAGAATCTCTACCAGCTCGGGATGATTCTCGTCCTCCTGATTGGGGCGCCGCTTGTAGCATCTGAGCTTGCATTCGGGACCATCGATTTCCTGGCATCGAAGCCTGTTACGCACGGCGAAATCATTGGAGCCAAACTTGCCGCTGGGGCTATCCTGATCGCCGGCGTGCTCATTCTCCCGGATATCACCCTGTGGATATCGTGTCTTGCATGGGGAGAGACCATAAATCTGGCGACTATACTTACCGGGAGCATCCCCCTTTATCTTGGGTTTGTGCTGGCATTAGAGGCAGCGGCCATACTATCAATGACGATAGGGGATTCCTGGAAAGCTGCCGGGGTCCTTATCGGGATATCGTTGATCCTCGGTATACCCGGCTGGATACCTGGATACAGGAAATTCTCGATTTTCTCCTACATGGATGCGGCGCCCATCTGGATGCAGGGGATCTTCCCCTGGAGTGCAATATTAGGATTGCTCCTGGGTATCCTGGTTCTATTTATCATCGCGCTGCGCCTTTTCGAGATTCGTGATTTCTAGGGAGGGAACGAAATTGAGCGGATATTCTCTCTTGATAGAGGGAGTCTCCAAGACCTATCGCGGGAGCACGCGGCCTGCAGTGGATAACCTCGACCTCGAGGTTCGGCCGGGCGAGATATTCGGATTTCTCGGCCCGAACGGCGCCGGGAAAACAACCACCATCAAGATGATAGTCGGGCTCCTGCGGCCTGACAGGGGGCGGATCACTCTGGACGGCTGCGATATCACAAAGGACCCGATTCGCGCCAAAGGGCAGATTGGATATGTCCCTGATAACCCCGACCTCTACGACAGGCTGACAGGGATTGAGTATCTCAACCTGATTGCTGACGTATTTGGCGTGCCACAGGCGGAGAGGAAAAGACGGGTACATGACCTCATGGATATGTTCGAGCTCGGCGGAGCCATCACCGACATAATCCAGAGCTATTCACATGGAATGAAACAGAAGCTGGCCCTCATGGGCGCTCTACTGCATGATCCCCGTTTATTCATCCTGGATGAGCCTATGGTCGGCCTTGACCCGAGGGCCTCCCATCTCTTCAAGGAACTCATGCGAAAGCACTGTGACCGGGGGAACACCGTGTTCTTTTCGACACATATACTCGAGGTTGCAGAAAGGCTGTGCGACAGGGTAGGCATCATCAACAGGGGGCGACTCATCGCCTGCGGTACAATTGAGGAGTTGCGTTCCTTGCACAGGACAGATGAGTCTCTCGAGGATATTTTCCTTGAGTTGACAGGAGCTACAACCAAGCCAGAAACGAATGGTCCCGGGCTGACAACCGACAGGGAGGGGAGGTAAGATACACCATGGTAAGAAGGCGACTTCTCTCCCTGATTTTGGCCCAGCTAAACATGAATTTCGCCATATCGCACTCGCGCTACTACTACCTAAAAAAACGGGAACGCCTCTGGGAGCCGATCTTGATAGCGGTCTCCATCGGCATACTGGCTGCTTTACTTGCTTTTGGGGTATTCAGGATTTCATCGGCATACTACGACGCCGTCGCGGCAATCGGCCAGGGGGACCTGACGCTTATTCTCGGCATACTCCTTTCACAGCTCGTGGTGCTTATCCTGGGCTTCGTCTTAGTCATAGCAGTATTTTACTTTTCAAATGACCTCAGTATTCTGATACCTCTTCCCCTTTCGCCAGCAGAGGTACTCGCCTGCAAGTTCTCAGTCATCCTTTCCAATGAATATGTAGGGCTTTCTGTCATACTGGTACCCCTCTTCATTGCGTACGCACTCAAGGCCGGCGTGAGCCCCGTTGCTTATACTGCCTCGGCTATCTTAGTATTTCTGGCACTCCCCGTGATCCCCCTCACTATAGCGGCTGTCCCAGCGATCCTCTTGATGCGGGTAGCCAACCTCTCTCGCCGCAAGGACGTCCTTGTCATGATCGGCGGGTTTCTCTTCATAATCATTATTGTGGTATTTCAGTTCTTTGTACAGACAAGGTTGCCGGGGCCGGGTGAGGAGAACGAATTCATCAGGCGCGTGCTCTCGGCGGCGAATAGCCTGGTCAGCCTCGTCGGGAGGCAGTTCCCCCCGAGCATATGGGCGACGAGGGCTCTGGGGTCGGCCGGCACACTACCGGGGTTTCTTTACCTCATCCTCTTCCTTGGAGTTTCGGCGCTGAGCCTGGCAGTCCTCTTCGGGATAGGGAACAAGGCCTTTTATGAGGGGGTCGTGAGCGGCTTCGAGGCAGCGGACGCGACGAGAAAGAAGCTTCTGGCCGGGCAGTTTCCAGCCCTGCGTTTCCACCAGCGTTCGCCTGCGAGGGCCCTGGCGCTTACGGAGGTCAGGTTGTTCACCAGGACCCCCGTGTTTGTGCTCAATGGTTTTACGGGCTTTGTGATGTTTCCCGTAATGTTCATAATAGTATTCTTGGTTGGAAGGGTTGGAGAGTCCGGTCTCAAAGATCTCTGGAGCCTCATTTCCTCTTTGCCTGATATCAGGGCCGCCGGGGCCCTCGTGGTCGGCGCCTATTTTCTGGTTTCAGCGGCTTTCTCCTCTATTCCCTTCACCCCATTCTCCCGGGAGGGCGTGAGGAACATATGGATCCCTATGAGCATGCCGGTGAGCGGGAGGACGATATCCCTGGCAAAGGCACTCGGTGCAGAGTGGATGATCACTCTCGGCTCTCTTCCCGGCGTGGCGGTGCTTGAATACCTGCTCAGGCTCCCAGTGGGGTATCTCCTGTCGGGCGTTGCCATCGGGGTAATGATATCATTCGCCTTTTGCCTGTGGGGCTGCATTGTAGACATGGCCCGCCCTATGCTGAACTGGACCGACCAGCAAAAGGCCATCAAGTCAAACCTGAACACGGCGCTCGGGATGCTGGCGGGCATAGTCGTTACGGCGATTCTAGGGCTTGTCGCAAAGATTGTCTTTGCCACAGGCATCCCGGGCTGGGCGGTGGTCACCGGGATGGGGGTCATAGTCACAGGCATCCTCGGGTTATCCCTGAATCTTACAGGAGCCATTGCAGATAGAATATGGTGCAGGCGGCATAGGATCTGACCGAAAATAGGCCGCCGCAAGCCCCTTTCTTTAAGATTATAGGGATAAGGCGGCCATCTCCTTCTCTTGAACCATAAACCAGCGGATGATTCCCAACACGGCAGGGCAAGGAAGGTTCGGTTCAAGGGAAAGAACCAGATGGACACTGTGGAGTCCAAGTGCAACTTGGCAGGCATCCGCTGGCGGGAGGATCATGTGGAGTGGAAAGGTCTTGTTCTCCCCGGCATCATCGACCCACGCGATGCAGTCGTTTCTTATGCTCTTTCCTGCAGGGTGAAGTATGTCAGGTTGGTTAGGCGAAAGAGCCGGGGGAAGAATCGTTTTTATGCCCAGCCGGTGTCGGAGGGATATCCATATCAGAAAGCAGGACATAACCTTGGTGAGGGTGTTGTAGGACTAGACATTGGTCCATCTACTATAGCAGTTGTAGGAGAAGAGAAAGCCTTCCTTAGCCGGGCGAGCCTATCCGGCAGAGCGAGGGATGGTCATGAGAAGGGAAGATATCCTCATGTTGCCATGCACAGCCCCCGGCTTCGTCCGGGGAAAGCCCCTCCTCGAGGCGACCTTCCTCTCCCGGCCAAATCGGTTTCTGGCCATAGTGCGGTTGGGCAGCAGTCGCGATATGGGTGACCGCACTGAAAGCGGCCGTGTTACAGAGGGCCGCGAATCTGAGGGGGATGGACCCGAAGTCGAGGCGCATGTGGCAGATCCCGGGCGCCTCAAGGAGTTGCTCATACCGGGGCGGAGGGTTTACCTCGCGCCTGCCGGCGCCCGTTCTCGCAAGACTGCCTATGACCTGGTGCTGGTGGACACGGACGGCAGACTCGTGTCTCTAGACTCCCGGGTCCCCAACGAGGTCGTGTATGAGGGACTCCGAACCAGGTTTTTCGATGGGCTGGCAGGCTATCCGGAAATCACCCGTGAAGCCCGGTACGGGAACAGTCGGCTGGACTTTCGTCTTTCGGGCCGGAGCCTGCCGGACTGCTTTATCGAAGTCAAGTCGGTTACCCTGGTCCGGGATGAGCGGGCGCTTTTCCCCGACGCCCCTACGGCCCGCGGCGCCCGCCATTTGAGGGAGCTCGCGGGCGCAGCGGCCGAAGGCTTTAGGGCTTTGGTGGCGTTCATCGTTCAGCGACAAGATGCCCGTTGTTTTTCGCCCAATGATGAGATTGACCCCGAATTCGGCAGGGCGTTACGGGATGCGGTCAGAGGCGGGGTTGAGATATGGGCCTATACTTGTCGAGTCACTTTAGACGCCGTC
>DUSO01000082.1 GCA_012842565.1 Bacillota bacterium | reverse complement strand
GCTCCATGTTTATTTGGACAGAGAGCCGTGGACGCGCACTGATCTTCTGGCGAACTCAGAAGACTATGCAGGCGGCGCGGCCCGGCATCCGCGTGCCGACAGCGAGGGGCCTGGAGAGGCGCACGATCTCGATCGCCGTGGATCATCGGGAACGCTATCCATGGAAATTCCCCCGCCAGCACGCAAGTATGGAGCGAAGGGAGCTCCCGGTAGGCGACTACGGAGTCTTTTTTGGAGACAGGCTCGTGGCGGCAGTAGAACGCAAGTCCACGGCGGATTTGATGAGCGCCATTTCATCAGGCACTTTACGAATGCAACTGGCCGAGTTGAGCTGCCTACCGAGGGGAATTCTCGTAGTGGAGGGACGGCTCAGCGACCTGGTGAAAGCTGAGAAAGAGGTGGGCATTTCGGCGGGATGGTTACTGAATTTGGTAGCCGCACTGCAGGCGGAGTATCCCAACGTACAGTGGATTTTCGCTGAAACACGTGGCATAGCCCAGGACATAGCCTACCGCTGGCTTTCTGCGGCAGTGGTCGTCCTTCGGGGGAAGTTTGAGGTCCAAAATGACCTGAATCGCGACGGTTGGCAACCGGTGTCGTATTCCCTGCCCGGCACCGCCCCGACGGCTCCTGCAGTAGGTGCTGTGGCCGCTGTGGCTGCTGTGGCCGAGGATCCCGCCGGGTGGAACCTCGCCGGGCGTAACATGAAGCTTCCCAGTGCCGGTGCTATCCCTTCCAATGCCGGTGCTGTCTATGTTAAAGACCGTTTGGGCCGCCAGCGCGAGGCGCTGCTCCTGGCTCATCAAGGTCACGCCTGGACCGTCAGGAGCTACCAGGAACATTTCCAGGTCAGCACCACGACGGCCTATAAAGACCTCGAGGCTTTGGTGCAACAAGGCGACCTCACTCCCGTGGGCTCCAGGCGCCCGAAGCAGTACATTTGCATGAAAGAAGAGGGCTCCGAAGATAAATCTCAGGGATAACCTCCCCTGCGGTCGGAGCACGGCTAGGACCTCACCGCCTGCCAGCTCACCGTCTGCCAGTGGGAGCCGATTTCTCACAGCCCGTAATGCTGTTGACGTCGCTTTAATCGCACAGTATGATTGTAAGGAGAAACGGCCTTCCTTACCTGGGGGTGGCGAGTATACAATATCGAGAGATCAAAGTGACCTCTAAGGGGCAGATCACTCTACCCAAATCCATCCGGGAACGCCTTAGAGTATCGGCAGGGGACTACTTACAGGCAGAATTACGTGGCGAAGAATTGGTGCTCAGGCCTTCTCCAAGGCGAAACGAACGGGAGCTTCTGTTAGCGTATGCCAAAGAACATAGCAAAGAGCGAGTCAGCATCGAGGAAATCCGCCGGATGCTCTCAGGGCTTCCTTTTTCCGTGGCAGAAAGGGTGAGCCACCTGAGGAAGGAGGAGCCGTGAGCGGATGAGGACATTCTTCCTTGATACCAGCGCATTTTTCAAATTCTACGTCCCCGAACAGGGATCTCAGGTTTTGCAGCGGATCTTCCAAAACGGTGGTCTGCGGCTCATTACTAGCCTGACCATCACAGAGATGATGTCGAATCTACGGCGACTAGTGGAAGTGGATCGGCTGATTGACGAGAAAGCGTACCGTGCAATAAAGGCGGATATCATGGCCAAGATTGCCGATGGGTCCCTGGATGTCATCGAAATCACATTGAGGGACATCCTTGACAGTATCGGTCTAATTGAAAAACGTTACATGTCGCCTATCGATGCTATTCAGCTGGCCTCAGCGTTACGAGTCTCCGACTGGACTGACAACCTCGTTTTCGTGTGCGCCGATGCAAAGCTCGCCCGGCTTGCTTCGGATGAGGGGTTGGAAGTCCTCAATCCCTTGCAGGCTGCGCCACAACTTGGCGGGTAAGGCCAAAGGAAGCGACCTGCCAAAATACCTGGAAAAGCTCCGAGGCTACCAGGCACCGGATGCGAGTTCCTTGGGAGCCATTTGCCCGAGTTCGACAGTGACAAGGGGCGCAGATGGGGTTTTCGAGATCTGCGATCCCGAGATTGACCGGCGTCTCCAGGATTACGGCGTAGAAGGCGTAATTATAGAGCATATAATCCAGGATCCCGAACCAAACCAGTTGTGCCCGGTGCGAACCCTTCATCGACAGGACCAGAGCACCGACCAACAATGGAAGAGCTACAGAGAGAGTCACCAGGTCATTCCCGAACCACCCAGCCATGACTCCCCCTCTTCGATCCTTTCGTGCGAGGAAGGGCAACGTCTAGATAGGCGGGCCCCGCTCCACCCGTGCCGAATGGGCTATAGGCCACCCATCTCCGCCCATCTACTATTTCATCAGATGACTCCATTCCTGCGGGAACCGTTGCAACCACTTGTCCAAACCATTTTCGGTCCTATATCTCAGGCTCTCGATATGGAACCCTTTGGGAAGCCTATCATCGGGCACGAATGAGACCAGGTCCTCGCAAGGGAAACTGGCGCACTCGCCGCAATGCTCAAGTCCACGTCCGGCCAGGCATTTCAAAAACCCGCATGTATCTGCTTTAGCATGGCAGCCTGAGCATTCTTTCGGAAAATGAGGGCATTTGCCGCACCAGTCTCCGCATGCCCCGACAGTAGCGAGGGATGTGTATGCTGCCTCACTGAGGCTTTCCTTCATGAAGAAGCGACCTCCTAGATTCTACCCGTAGGTGTGGATAGAGCCTGTCACCTAGTTACAGCCTGGACAGCGCTAACACGATCGCCTCCCGGATGCGCTCACGAGGCATCCGTGGCTACCGTCCATGGCTACCACTGCTTCTTCCTAGCGTAATTCATTCTGATGACGACTGCGGCAAGGTTCATGGAAAGCACCAGGAAGAGCAAAACAAGGGCTGTGCCATACGCAATCGGCATCTGCTTATCGATCATCGTTCCCTCTGTCATGAGGGCGTATATATGATATGGAAGTGCCAGGACCTCATCAAATATGGAGCTGGGCAGGTGCATGGTGTAAAAAGTCGCTGCCGTAAACAGGATCGGCGCCGTCTCCCCTGCGGCCCTCCCGATGCCCAGAATGCACCCCGTCAGTATGCCGGGCACAGCCGCGGGCAGGACGACCCTCTTTACCGTCTGCCACTTTGTGGCGCCCAGCGCAAGAGAGGCCTCACGGAAGGAATACGGCACCGCCAGGAGCGCTTCCTCCGAGGCCCGTATGATAGTGGGCAGGATGAGGATGCCGAGTGTGAGAGCGCCCGACAGGATCGACACCCCAAACCCCATGAACTTGACGAATACCGAGAGGCCAAAAAGCCCGAACACAACCGAGGGTACACCGGCGAGGCTATTCACCCCGACCCTGATGATGCGGACCAACATCCCCTGCTTGGCGTATTCGGCAAGATAAATGGCGCTCAAGACCCCAAGGGGAAGAGCAAAGGCTATGGCCCCGAGAACCAGGTAGAACGTCCCCAGTATTGCAGGGAATATCCCCCCGGCGGTCATGCCCATCCGGGGCATCTCGGTGAGGAATTCCCAGCTAATTACAGGAAGTCCCTTGCTCGCCATAAATACCACGATCACAAAAAATGAACCCAGTGTCAAGCCCACCGAAAGGGCAGTCGCAGCAAATGCCAACCGCTGCCTCATGTAGCGTACGTTTACACGGGCATGGTGAACGCCGGCCACTGCGCTGCCAGCCGTTGCAGCCTTGAGGGTGCTCATACCTTTCCCATCCTTTCCTTGTAGCGCCGAGTGAGGAAATCGGCAAGGATATTGAAAATCAGAGTCATCAGGAAGAGCAGTATCCCTATGGCGAACAGCGCATGGTAATGGTCGCTGCCTACCGGCGCCTCCCCCATCTCCGCCGCGATCGTCGCGGTCATTGTCCTTACGGGCTGGAGAAAACTTCTGGGGATAATGGCGGAGTTGCCGGCAACCATGAGGACCGTCATGGTCTCCCCTATGGCCCTGCTTATCCCGAGGATCACTGCGGTGAATATACCTGACGAGGCCGCCGGTACCACCACCCTGCTGATGGTCTCCCACTTTGTGGCTCCCAGCGCATACGAAGCCTCTTTATATGAATTCGGGACGGCGGTTATGGCGTCCTCTGAAATGCTAACCACCGTGGGAAGTGACATGATGGCCAGGGTGATGGCACCGGTAAGCGCTGTAAGCCCGGTGGGGAGGTCAAAGATCCTCTGGACCAGTGGCGACACCACCGCCATCCCGAAGAAACCGTATACCACGGACGGGATCCCGGCGAGAAGTTCTACGATGGGCTTTATCATTTCCCTCGTGCGCTCGCCCGCGATCTGAGACGTGTATATAGCCGCCCCTATTCCCAGAGGGACAGCCACGATTATTGCACCCAGGGTGACCCAAAGGGAACCAAGGACCAGCGGCAACGCGCCAAAGCTCGGAGGCTCATAAGTTGGGTACCAGTCTCTGCCCAGGATGAACGGTGCTATGCCGAGTTTCTGCAGGACCGGGAGGCCTTCCATCAGAAGGACAATCACGATTCCCACCAGGAAGACTATACATGTAAACGCAAAGCTCAGGAGCAGCACATGAATTACCCGGTCGCCGACCTGCCGCGAGACCCACCTCGTCCTACCGCCGGGGGCTGTCCCGCGAGCCGGAAAAGGCGACGAAACCTTTATCGAAAACATATCCTTTCCCCTACCTCCTATCACTCCACCGAAGCAGCAGGCAGGGCAAGCAGCCCCCTCCTGTTCTTGCCCTGCCATCCGTCGTCTCCGTCTCAATAGAGGGGCACAAACCCGACTTCCTCAACCAGCTTCTGCCCTGCAGGGCTCTGGATGAAGTTGATGAATTTGGCGGCAAGCCCGCTCGGCCAGCCGTTGGTGAACATAAAGAGCGTGCGCGCAATCGGGTAATCCCCATCGATGACGGTCTGGTTGGAGGGTCTCACCCATTCATGTCCGTCCCTGGAGACCTCGAGGGCTTTGAGCTTTTCACTCACATAGCCCAATCCCACATAGCCGATGGCCCCGGGGGTGCTGGCGACAGTGCTGGCCACTGCGCCATTGGATGCCTGCATGAGGGCATCAGCACGGACCCTTTCGCCCTTGACGACCAGTTCCTCGAATACCTCGTAGGTGCCGGACGACGTGTCCCTGGATACAGCGACGATCTTGCGATTCGGACCACCAAGTTCCTTCCAATTGTTGATCTTGCCAGTATAGATGTCCTTGATTTGGTTTATGGTGAGCCTGCGAATGCTATTGCTGGGGTGAACGACGATTGCGATGCCATCAAGGGCCACCTTGTGTGGGACAGGGTAAACGCCCTTTGCCACGGCCTTTTCTACTTCCGACTGCTTTATAAACCGCGAGGAGTCCGCTATATCCGTTGTGCCGTCGATTAGAGCCGCGATACCATTACCGGAACCGCCACCGCGGACTGAGATATTTGCCCCTTTGTTTTTCTCC
This sequence comes from Bacillota bacterium, assembly GCA_012842565.1. GTDB lineage: Bacteria > Bacillota > SHA-98 > Ch115 > Ch115 > DUSO01. The sequence goes on along the minus strand of DUSO01000082.1, from coordinate 1,954 downwards.
ATGAATACCTCGGCGGCCCGCTGCGCTATGGGAAGCACCGTGGTCGAGCCGGTGAGCGTCAACTGCTGAGTCGCAGCGGAGATGCCCACTGTCCCCAGAGCGAGCGTGAGCGCGAGAATAGCGGCTGCTGCTGTAAGGATCCTGACGTTACGCCTGCGACTTGACATCTTTTCTTAAACCTCCCCATTTGATTTACCTGGCCAGCTCTCTGGCCTCTCTCGTCTCGCCATGATTGTCTCATCCGGCGGTAACGATCAAATGAATCACCTGTTAACAGTTTGTAAAAACCTCCACCACGGGGATATCCTGCTTGTTGCGTTATCCCCGGTTCACAGTGCGCCCCTGGTCACAGTGCGTCAGGGCAGGCGCAGGTGTGTCAAACCACAGGTGCGTTGAGCCACAGATGAATCAAGGCTACACTCTGTAGATGCGCCCGTGGATATGCCTATATGTTTGTAACTGAGGAGGAAAGTGCCTGACATCGTCGAATGGTACCGGCGGTGGTATCCCAAAACTGCCATCGCTTCCAAATGCGAAGATCGGAGGGATTTCAAGTGGACAAATGGGAGTGCACCGTCTGTGGCTATGTGTATGACCCCGAAGAGGGCGATCCCGAATCCGGAATCGAGCCGGGATCCTCTTTTGAGGACCTGCCCGATGATTGGGTTTGCCCTGAGTGTGGGGCGGGCAAGGATCTTTTTGAGAAACAGGAATAGCAGCTCGGTTGGTGGTGATACGAAATGCAGATTGCCAGGGACGTCCACTGGGTGGGAGTGCTGGACCCTCAGCTGCGCATATTCGACGTGATAGTACAGGCGCGCTGGGGAACAACCTACAACTCTTACCTGGTCGTCGGCCAAGAAAAGGTAGCTCTTATAGATACGGTGAAGGCTGGCTTTGAACATTCATTCTTCGAAAAGATAAGCCAGGTCACCGGCATCGACAAGATTGACTATATAGTATTGAATCACCTCGAGCCCGACCATTCAGGGGCCCTTGGTGCGCTGTTGCAGAAGGCCCCACAGGCCAGGGTGGTGGTGTCAAGGAACGGAGCGCACTTCGTTCGGAACCTCCTGAACCGGGAATTGGATCTCATCACGGTAGGTGACGGCGACTCTATCAGCCTGGGCGGTAAGACACTCCAGTTTATATCGGCGCCTTTTCTTCACTGGCCGGACACGATGTTCACGTTCCTGGCGGAAGAAGGGATCCTTTTCCCCTGCGACGCCTTCGGCTGTCACTTTTGCCATGAGGCCATCTTCGACGACCTGGTCGGGGATTTCTCGCAAGCCCGTAAGGCTTATTACGACCAGATCATGCGACCCTTTGGCGAATACGTGCTCAAGGCGTACGACAAGATCAAGGACCTGGATATAGAGATGGTCGCGCCGAGCCACGGCCCCGTCTTGCGTACCGACCCGCGGCGTTACATCGACGAGTATGTGACGTGGAGCAGCGCCGCCAAGCCGGGGAGTACCCGTGAGATCCTGGTATTGTACGTTTCAGCCTACGGTAATACCGAAATGATGGCCAGGGCTGTGGTGGAAGGAGCCGTGGTGCCGGGAGTGGCGGCCTCCATCATCAACATCGCCCAATTCGACCCGGCGGAGATGCTAAGGCGCGTAGATGCCGCCGACGCCATAATAATCGGCTCGCCGACCATCAACGGGGACGCCCTGAAACCGGTATGGGATCTCCTGTCGGGACTTGCCACTATAAAGCTCAAGGGCAAAGTTGGGGCTGCATTCGGGTCGTATGGCTGGAGCGGTGAGGCCGTCAAGATGATCGAAGAACGCCTGAAAGGCCTCAAATTCAGTGTGGTTGAGCCGGGCGTAAGGGCAGTCCTCACTCCGAAAGAAGAAGCCCTCTCGCAATGCAGGGACCTTGGACGCCGCGTGGCCGAGGCTGTTAAGGCGGGTGTCCGAGGCCATTAGAGAAGGTAGAAGGCAGGCGT
>DUSO01000081.1 GCA_012842565.1 Bacillota bacterium | reverse complement strand
CCCCGTCACATCTACGAACTCACCTTCGTGAAATATATCGGCCTTTAGACTATCCCCGACACCATATTTGGCCGCATCGTCAACCCTGATCTCTCTGAGGTATTTTGCCGGGCTGACTCCTGCACCCTTGAAATGCCCCCTAACCGGCTTTGTCACCGCATGCTCGGACACGGTTCCAAAACCGAGCTGGATCGCATCGTATCCGTCTTTCTCCCGGCTCTTCTTTTGAACGACCACGCACGGACCTGCTTCTATAGCAGTTACAGGCACCGCGTTTCCATTCTCATCAAAAATCCGGGTCATTCCGACTTTCCTTCCGAGAATTCCCCTGGCCAACAGTGTCACACCTCCCTCTCGTAAAAATCCGCGCCCCAATTACAGCTTGATCTCTATGTCCACACCTGCAGGGAGATCCAGGCGCATGAGATCTTCTACCGTCTTTTGTGTCGGTTCCAGGATATCTATGAGCCGCTTATGGGTCCTCATCTCGAACTGCTCCCTGGAATCCTTGTCAACATGAGGCGACCGCAACACCGTGTAAATGCTCTTCTCCGTCGGAAGCGGGATAGGCCCTGAGACAAATGCTCCACTGCGCCTGGCAGTCTCCACTATCTTTTCTGCTGACTGATCGAGCAGCTTGTGATCAAAGGCTTTGAGCCTTATCCGGATCTTGTGACCTGCCACGTTCATCCCTCCTCTTCGCCCGATTACAAAAACGGACATGCTCCGCGGGAATTCCCCGGCGTATCGGCCCACAACCGGCAACCTCCCGCTTCATCGCGGCACATTCAACTACAAAAGGGTAAGGCAGAGGCTACTCGATGATGGAGGTAACGACACCTTTACCCACGGTCCTGCCGCCTTCCCTTATGGCAAACCGCAGGCCTTCCTCCATCGCTATCGGTGTTATCAAGTCTATCTCCATCCTTATGTTGTCCCCAGGCATTACCATCTCTACACCCTCCGGCAGCTTCGTGTCACCTGTCACATCTGTCGTCCTAAAGTAAAACTGCGGACGATACCCATTGAAAAATGGCGTGTGCCGCCCTCCCTCTTCCTTCGACAATACGTATACCTCTGCCGTAAACTTCGTGTGCGGCGTTATCGACCCCGGCTTCGCCAATACCTGGCCTCTCTCTATCTCGTCCTTCTCTATTCCCCTTAGCAATACACCTATGTTGTCCCCTGCTACCCCGGCATCCAGGGTCTTCCTAAACATCTCTACCCCGGTCACTACCGTCTTCCTTATCTCTGGACTCAACCCTACTATGACTACCTCGTCCCCTACCTTAACCATTCCTCGCTCTACTCTGCCTGTCGCTACCGTCCCTCGCCCTGTTATGCTGAAGACATCCTCTACCGGCATCAAAAATGGCTTGTCCGTGTCTCTCTCCGGTGTAGGCACATAATTGTCTACTGCATCCATCAGCTCGAGTATGCCCCCGCACCACTTGCATTCCCTCTTGCCGCACCCACACTCTAGAGCCTTCAACGCCGACCCGCGCACAAATGGTATCTCATCCCCAGGAAACTCGTTCTTCGTCAGTATATCCCTGACTTCCATCTCCACCAGGTCTACTAACTCAGACTCATCTTCCATCCTGTCTACCTTGTTTAGAAATACCACTATATACGGCACGCCTACCTGCCTCGCCAGCAATACGTGCTCCCTCGTCTGCGGCATCGGCCCGTCCTCTGCCGATACCACCAGAATCGCACCATCCATCTGCGCCGCTCCGGTGATCATGTTCTTTACATAGTCTGCGTGACCAGGACAGTCTACGTGCGCATAGTGCCTCTTCTCTGTCTCATATTCTACATGCGCAGTCGCTATCGTGATCCCTCGCTCCCTCTCCTCCGGAGCGTTGTCGATCGTATCAAATGCCCTGTAGCTCGCCAGACCTTGCTTCGACAATACCAGCGTTATTGCCGCCGTCAATGTCGTCTTACCATGGTCTATGTGCCCTATCGTCCCCACATTTACATGCGGCTTTGTCCTCTCATATTTCTGCTTCGCCATTAAAGATTACCTCCTCGGCAGTTTCTTGTTATCTGGCATGTGCCACTCCGCGGTTTACTATCTCCTCTGCGATAGACTCAGGTACGCGGTCGTAATGCAAAAAGTGCATCGAGTATGTGCCGCGACCCTGCGTCATCGACCGGAGGTCGGTAGCATACCCGAACATCTGTGCAAGAGGCACAAGCCCTTCCACGATCCTCATCGGACCGCGAGTCTCCATACCTTCGACTTTTCCGCGCCGGGCAACGATATCAGACATGATATCGCCCATGAATTCCTCAGGTACCACTACCTCGATCTTCATGATAGGCTCGAGGAGTACCGGCGATGCGCGGCGCGCCCCGTCCTTGAATGCCATGGACGCGGCAATCTTAAAGGCCATTTCTGAGGAGTCCACCTCATGATAAGACCCGTCCACAAGAATAGCAGCGACATCTATCACCGGATATCCAGCAAGGATGCCGCTATCCATAGCTTCCCTGACCCCGGCTTCGACGGCCGGTATATACTCTCTCGGGATGGCTCCTCCCGTGATCTTGTTTACAAACTCAAACCCTTCCCCTTGGTTTCTGGGCTCGAGCTCCAGGATTACATGGCCATATTGACCACGGCCTCCTGTCTGGCGCACAAACTTGCCCTCACTCTTTACCTTGGACCGGATCGTCTCACGATACGCCACCTGCGGCTTTCCGATGTTCGCCTCGACCTTGAACTCCCGGAGAAGCCTGTCGATAATGATCTCGAGGTGCAGCTCGCCCATTCCCGAGATGATGGTCTGCCCGGTTTCGGGGTCGGTGCGCACCCTAAACGTAGGGTCTTCATCGGATAGCCTGAGAAGCGATATCGAAAGCTTATCCTCATCTGCCTTGGACTTTGGCTCTACAGCAACGGAAATGACTGGCTCCGGAAACTCCATGGCCTCCAGGATTATCGGCTTACTTTCATCACACAGGGTATCACCTGTAGTGACATCCTTGAAGCCTACTGCGGCCGCAATATCCCCCGCAGCCACCTGGTCCGTATCTTCACGGTGGTTTGCATG
>DUSO01000080.1 GCA_012842565.1 Bacillota bacterium | reverse complement strand
GGTCTCCGCGAGTTTCCAGAAGGTCTCCACGGCCTTCCTGCACCGGCTGGCCGTGTAACTCGTCAAGAACTTCGCGGCCAGGTCAGGATCCGTTGCATGTAGCTCAGCTGCGACCTTTTCAATAACTGGCTGCATAGCAAACTGCTCTTCTTCGAGGGGATCCCTCGCTGCCCGCAGGTCCTTGATCGCGTCCTGGTACCTGCGGTTCACCAAGTTGTCTACCAGGTTAAATGCCCACCAGGCCGACTCCCTGTTGTCGAATTCGAATTTGGTCCTGTCATTGATGGCATAGTCGGCCGGGAGGGTTGTGACGCCGGCGTAGATGGGCACATACACACTCGTGTCAGGGTTGTTCAGGCCGAACCAGCAGACTGCGCCGACAGGGTCGGGAAGCCAACTTCTGGCCTGCAGGATGGTGTGGTAAGAGCAGCGCGGGATTGCGATGTTTCGTTCGTTGGGAATATCGAGCAAGGCCATCATGTCGGGACCCGCGTGTGGGGTTGCAAACGGGCTCTTGACCCAATTGCCTTTGGAGTCACGGACGTACCAGTCGGGATCTTCGGCCTTGTCGAAGGGCGTGCCTTCATAGGTATCCCGGTAGATCTTCATCATATCCTGGACGGTGATCGGGCGCTCAGCCTTTACTGTAAATGGGTATCGGGAGGCATTGGGATCGAGATTTAGGGAAGGAGCCGCCCAGGAGAGGACGCGCCACTCACGGCGCCGGCAGCCCATTGAGTCATTCGGCGCATAGGCTTCATAGAAGAGGAATTCCTTGCCGCTCTTCGGGTCCCACCACCCGTTTTCTTCGGCGACCGAGAAGACGTTCTTGGAGAACATGTAGTTTTCAGGGTCGTTAGGGTCGATCTTGCCGATACGGCTCCTGTTTGCAGATACCCCGACATGGCCCTCCGGGATGCGCACTGCCGCCCAGATGGCCCCTTTGCCGAAGGGTCCCGGGGGCATGATCTCGAAGTGCCAGATCTCATTGGGATCCCCAACGGTCAGACATTCGCCCCTATCGATATAGCCGTATTTCTCCGCAAGCTCGCCCATTATCTTGATGGCCTCGCGGGCCGTCTTGGCCCGCTGGAGAGCGAAGATCTGCAGTTGCTCGATGTACATTATTCCTTCAGTAGCGGTGAGCTCCCTGCGGTTCCCTATCGTGGTCTCTCCCATTATCACCTGGTGCTCGTTCATGTAGGGGTAAGCGGCATAGAAATACTTGTAGGTCTCCTCTGCCTCGGGGATCTCCCCGATCTTCTTGGCCGGCTCGCGGTCTGAATGAAGTAGGTTCTGCCAGACCGGGGCCATTTCACCTGGCTTGTGCTTTCCGCCGGGCACAACCCATGTGCGGGCATCGTACCAGCCGTCGCAGGTGTGCGCCGTCATTGTTGACCCATCGGCTGACGCTTCCTTGCTGACCGGTATGGAGGTACACGCGTACGCAGGAACTACCACGGCCAGCGTGAGAAGCAGAGATACAGCCAGGATCGCCCACTTGGACCTTGCCCTCATGAACCATACCCCTCCCATCTGGTTTTTTTGTTTTGCTCCGGGCCTTATGGGGGCCGGAACCCCGCCATAAGACCCAAAATGGTATCAGAATTGGTTATTGTTGTACTTGACCATCAAACGATCTGCAAGTCCCCAGTAAGCGGCCTCGGCGTCCTTCATGCATGTGTTGGTGTAGTCCGTGATGAACTTGACCGCGAGCTTGGGATCTTGCTTGTAGAGCTCCAGGGCGGCTCGCTCGATGGTTGGCTGCATGGCGAAGAAATCCGCCTCGAGTGGGTCGCGGACCTCCTTTATGTCTTTGATCGCATCCTGGTACCTGAAGCTCGCGAACTGGTCGACCGTGGCAAATGCCCACCAGGCGGAATCCCTGGAGTACTTGTAGCGGTCGTTGGTTCGCCAGGACAGAGGCAATTCGGTGGCCCCGCTGTAAACGGGCACATATATGGTGGTTGCCGGGTTATCGTTATAGTACCAGAGGCATGTCTTGATTGGATCCGGGAGCCAGTCCCTCACCTCTGCAACGAACCCGTATGAGCAGTTGTACCGTGAGATGGGCCGTTCATTCTCGATATGCAACAGCGCTGCCAGGTCGTCGGTGATGAATGGCGTAGCAAGGGGGCTCTTTACCGTCCCGCCCTTGCCGTCCGGCACGTACCAGGCGGGAAGATCGGCAAGCGAGCGCTCGGTGCCCTCAAAGGTGCTCCGCTGGAACGCGATGACGTCCCTAACAGAGACCTTGCGCTCGGGTTTGACGGAGAAGGGGTATGACGAGAGTGGGGCGTCATGGTCCCACTTCTGTGACGGGCAGAGATTCTTGTAGATGTACCACAGGCGGTTACGGGTCCATATGGAGTCAGCAGACCAGGGCCCTGTCTCCGGAGTATATGCCTTGGTGATGTCAAACGGCTTCCCGCTGGCAGGATCATACCACCCGTTTTCGATGGCGACGTCCATGTAATTGCTGGAGAACATGAAGTCGTCGCTATTGGGATCGATTACCCCGATCCTGCTGATGTTGGGGACCACGCACACATGGTCGTCCGGCACCCTGCGGGCGGCCCAGACAGCGCCCGGCTTACCGCTCTCCGGGGTCCACAGTATCCCGACGCCGTAGATTTCGAATACCCAGGCTTCCTTGCCATCGACGATGGTGAGGCATTCTCCCATGGTCCCACACGATGACTGGAAACCATACTTCTCTGCCAGTGAGCCCATGAGGCGGATAGCTTCCCTTGCGGTCTTGCACCGCTGTAGCGCCAGGATTTCAAGCTGCTCTATGGTCATTATCGCCTTTTCGCTCGGCATGAGTTCCTCGCGCTGAGCGATGGTTGTCTCCCCGAATGTGAGTCCGAATTCATTCATGAATGGATAGGCCACATGGAAGTAAGTATAGGTATGCTCGACCTGGGGTATCTCGCCAACCTTGATGAGTTGGGTGTTGGGCCCTACCTCACAGAGCTGCCTGTAGATGGGAACCGTGGACCCCGGCGGGAAATCCTGCCCGGGCACCACACGGATGCGAGCATCATAACCTACCCC
>DUSO01000079.1 GCA_012842565.1 Bacillota bacterium | reverse complement strand
GGCGCCCACCAGCCGGTCGCCGGAATACCCGAGATAGTAGCCCTTTACGAGGTTAAACTCCGGCCGTGATAGAAGGTTCGAGATATCAGCAGTCTTATCCTTGAAGTCGGTAGCCCCCGGTAAAGCCCCAGCCAGTGCCCTTTCCTCCTCGAGTGCCTTCTGGGCGGCTATCTTCTCCTCGGTTATGTCGTTCACGTAGGCGAGCACTCCCGCCGCCACTGTACATATTAGTGCAAGCACTACGCCATACCTTATGACGTCACGCACTTCTCCGCACCTCCCCGAGCTTGCGCGGCCGGGTAAACCTGTCCAAGAGGGCCGTGGTAGCGTCCATGATGAGTATTGAGTAACAGACCCCTTCCGGATAGCCGCCGTAGAGGCGTATCAGCACCGTCAAGACCCCACAGCCGATACCGAATATAGCCTGTCCTTTCGGCGTGACAGGCGTGCTCACATAATCTGTAGCCATGAAGAATGCGCCAAACAGGAGTCCCCCCGCCAGCACGTGAAAGACCGGGTCCTGCCCAAAAAGGAGGGAGAGCACCGCCACGGTCAGGATATAATACCCTGGGATGCGCCAGGTAATGTGCCCTCTAATGAGAAGGTAGGCGGCCCCGATGAGTACGGCAATCGCCGAAGTCTCCCCGATGCTCCCTGCTACAGTCCCCCAGAAGAGCGGGCCATAGGGGGTCTTTATCCCCGAGAGCTTTAGGGCCGCAAGGGGCGTAGCGCTGGTGAGGATGTCAAAGCCCTTGCCCATCCATGGGGCACTCGCAACCGGCCACCTCCACGTTGTCATGGCCACGGGCCACGAGGCAAGCAGCACAGCCCTCCCGATGAGAGCGGGGTTGAACGGGTTATGGCCAAGGCCCCCGAATACCTGCTTGCCAACGCCGATCGCCACTATAGAGCCTACGGCTACGATCCAGAGCGGGATATCAGGCGGGAGCACCAGTGCAAGCAAGAGCCCTGCTACGGCTGCGCTATAATCTCCTATTGTAACAGGCCGGTGCGTCGCCCTCTCTATAACGGCTTCCGTTATGACCGCAGCCAGTGTGCCTACTATCATGACAGCCAGGGCACGGAACCCGAACAGGTATATCCCAGCAAAAGACGGCGGCAGGAGCGCTATGATCACATCTCTCATGATGACCGGGGTGGAGACCTCGGAACGAAGGTGCGGCGATGAAGATACTATAAATTGATTTTCTGCCATAGTATATCACCCACTCCTACTTCTTCCTCCGCCTCGCGGCGATCTCGGCCTTGGCCAGGCGGATCGACTGCACAAGGTGCCGCCTGGAGGGGCAGATGAAACTGCACGAACCGCACTCAATACAATCCATGGCGCCGTATTCGGCTGCTTCATCGAATCTCCCTGCATCGGCATACTGGCTGATGAAAAGCGGCAGGAGGTGCATTGGGCAATTCTCTACACACTTGCCGCACCGGACGCATGGAAGTGGCTCTTCGAGCGAAACTTCATCAATAGTCAGGAAAAGGACACCGGAGGTTCCCTTGGTGACCGGAATATCCATTGTAAACTGCGCGACGCCCATCATGGGGCCGCCGATTATGACCTTGGCCGGTTCGCTGGCGAAGCCCTCGCACTCTTCCACGAGGTCCGAAACGAGGGTACCGATCTTGACCTTGAGGTTAGACGGCTCTTTTACGGGGCTTCCTGTCACAGTGACTACACGCTCGACAAGGGGCATCCCGGTGCTTATGGCCTCCCCAACCGCAACCGCAGTCCCCACGTTGTTGACGATCACGCCAACATCTACCGGGAGCCCCCCACAAGGCACTTCCCGGTTTACTATCGCCTTGATCAGTTGTTTCTCGGCGCCTTGGGGGTACTTGGCGGCAAGGGGGACGATCTCGATGCCGCTGTGCCTCTCCGCCGCCTTCTGCATTGCCTCTATCGCCTCGGGCTTATTCTCCTCGATCCCTATAAAGGCGCGGCTAACCCCGGCTGCCTTCATGAGCACCCGGGTCCCGAAGATGGCATCCTCTGGTCGTTCCATCATGAGCCTCTGGTCGGCGGTAAGGTATGGCTCGCATTCACTGCCGTTTATAATCAGCGTGTCAAAGCTCTTGCCGGGCGGTGGCGTGAGCTTGAAGTAGGTTGGGAAAGCCGCTCCTCCGAGGCCGACTATGCCCGCTTCCCTGATTATCTCCCTCAAGTCCCCCTGCGAGAGTCCATCCAGTTCGCCCTTAGGCCTTACTGTATCAGCAACCTCTTGGAGCCCGTCGCTCTCGATCACGATCGAGACAACCTCACGACCCCCGCTCTGCGGGTAGGGCGCTATATCGACGACCTTGCCGGAGACAGGGGCATGCACCGGAGCCGTAAGGGCAGCCTTGCTGTCGCCTATCTTCTGGCCTACCTTTACGTGGTCGCCAACCTTGACCAGGGCCTCGCACGGAGCCCCGGTATGCTGGTGAAGCGCTACGACCACCTTGGCGGGCAACCTGGCATCCCTGATGGGCTTTGTCGCGGTCAGCTCCTTGAAGTGCGGGACATGCGCCCCCCCTCTGAATGTCTTTAGTCTCACTCTTGTTTCGCCTCCTGGACCTCCAAAAGCCAGGCCTCTCCCGGGAAGAAGAGCCCGACTTCGCGTTCGTAGCTTTCCCTTGAATCCGATGCGTGGACCACATTTCGCGGGAGGCACCCGCCCAGGTCCCCCCTCACAGTGCCGGGCAGGGCATCCGAAGGATTGGTGGCGCCCACTATATTCCTCGCTACCTTGATGGCATCTTCCCTTTCCAGCACGGCGAGCACACTCGGCCCCTCCGTAATCGCGTCAAGCAGCCCCTCGAAAAAGGGCCTGCCCTTCAAGTGACTATAGTGCTCCGCAGCAAGCCCCCTGTCAATAGTGCGTACTTCTAGTTTCAGCAATCTAAACCCACGACGCTCAAACCGCTCCAGCACGGCCCCCACGAGCCCGCGAGCCACCCCGTCGGGCTTTACAATTATGAAAGTCCTTTCCACAAGACAACACCCCCGCAAAACACTGACAACATTCCCGTAGAAATACTAAGACAGGCCCGCTATCCTGCCATTATCGTCAATGTCCATCCGCTCGGCGGCCGGGTGAGCCGGGAGCCCTGGCATGGTCATGATCGGGCCGCATAGGGCCACGATAAATCCGGCGCCGGAAGCAAGGCGCACCTCCCTCACGGTAAGGGTCCACCCCGTTGGAGCGCCCCGTAAAGACGGGTCGTCAGAGAGCGATAACTGGGTCTTTGCGACGCACACCGGCAATGTAGAGAATCCCTGCTCGGTGAGGGTCCTGATGGTCCTGTCAGCCTCGGCCGTAAAGATGACTCCCTGAGCCCCGTAAACCCTGCGGGCCAGGACCTCGATCTTGTCCTTGACGGACATATCGAGGTCATAGAGGAACCTGAACCGCGCCCCTCCCTCCTCGATCGCCGAGAGGACCTCTCTCGCGAGGTCTATCCCGCCCTCCCCTCCCCTTGCCACTACCTCCGAAATCGCCGCCCTGACCCCTAACTCATTGCAATGGGCCAGGATAGACTCCAGTTCCTCTTTGTCATCATGGGGGAACCTGTTTATGGCAACCACGCAGGGTACGCCGAAGTTATCCCTCAAGTTTTCCAGGTGCTTATCCAGGTTTTCATAGCCTTTTTGTAGTGCCGCCAGGTTTTTGTCCTGCAACCTCGACTTCTCCACCCCGCCATGATGGTGGAGCGCCCTCACGGAGACCACGACGACCGCCACCGCCGGCCGGATACTCGTAAGCCGCAACACGATGTCAAAGAACTTCTCCGCCCCGAGATCCGAGGCAAATCCACCCTCGGTGACTACATAATCCGACAATCGCAGTGCAAGCTCAGTGGCGACCAGGCTGCTATTGCCATGGGCAATGTTGGCAAAAGGCCCGCCATGGACGAATGCGGGCTGGCCTTCCAGTGTCTGTACCAAGTTGGGCTTGATCGCATCTTTGAGGAGGATTGCCATCGCCCCCACCGCACCGAGGTCCTGAGCCGTCACGGGCCTGCCATCAAAGGTATATGCAACTACCATGCGCCTTAGCCGCTCCTTGAGGTCGCCCATGCCCCGAGCAAGGCACAGGATGGCCATGACCTCAGACGCCGCAGTTATGTCAAAACCGGTCTCACGCGGGAATCCATTGCCTTTTCCCCCCAGGCCGACCACGATATTCCTGAGCTGGCGGTCGCTTACGTCAATGACTCGACGCCATACTACCCGCAATGGATCTATGCCCAGGGCATTTCCATGGGTTATATGATTGTCTATCATTGCAGCCAGCAGGTTGTGGGCGGCCCCGACGGCGTGTATGTCCCCTGTGAAATGCAGGTTTATATCCTCCATGGGGAGCACCTGGGAATACCCGCCCCCGGCCGCACCGCCCTTCACGCCGAACGTAGGCCCGAGAGACGGCTCCCGGATCGCAACGCTGACACGCTTGCCGAGCTTACCCAGAGCCTGGGCAAGCCCCACCGCTGTGCAGGTCTTGCCCTCGCCTGCAGGGGTTGCAGTGATTCCAGTGGTATAAATGAGCTTGCCTAGCGGTGCATCCTCAAGACGACTCAAAACATCAAGGCCTACCTTGGCCTTGTATTTGCCATAGGGTTCGATCTCTTCAGGGGTCAGCCCAAGGTCACCCGCGACTTCAACGATAGGACGCAGTCGCGCCTGTTGAGCGATTTCGATATCGGACAGCACCTACCTGCCTCCCCCACCATGATTGTCCCGGGGCCCTGCCCCTTACTCTATTTCTCCGCGTTGCCCGCACGGAGGTACCGGTCAATACCTCTCGCGGCAACCTTACCCGCGCCCATGGCCGCGATGACGGTTGCCGATCCTGTGACGATGTCCCCGCCCGCGAACACACCTGGGATGCTCGTAGCTCCCGTCTCCGGGTCAGCTACCAGGTTGCCATGACGACCGGTAGCAAGCCCGGGCGTAAGCCTGGGCAGAAGCGGGTTCGGATCAGTTCCTATGGCGGAGATCATGGTATCTACCCCCATAATAAACTCCGAGCCCTTTATGGGGACCGGCCGCCGCCTGCCGCTCTCATCCGGCTCCCCGAGCTCCATGCGAATGCACTCGAGCCCGGTAACCCAACCCTTCTCGTCGCCGAGGACTCGAATGGGGTTGGTCAAGAGGGCAAATCTCACGCCCTCCTCCTCTGCATTCTCTACTTCCTCTCTGCGAGCGGGCATTTCAGCACGGGATCGCCTATAGACGATGGTCACCTCCTCCGCACCAAGCCTTAACGCCACCCTGGCCGCATCCATGGCCACGTTCCCCGCCCCGACCACCGCGACCCGCCGCCCAACCTTGATGGGGGTGACATAGTCGGGGAAAAGATACGCCTTCATGAGATTGGCCCGGGTGAGAAACTCATTTGCGGAGTAAACACCATTTAAGTTCTCTCCAGGAATGCCAAGGAAGTGAGGGAGGCCCGCCCCGGTCCCGAGGAAGATTGCCTTATATCCAGCCCGGAAGAGATCGTCCAGGGAGTAGGTCTGGCCTATCAACACATTCAACCTGAGCTCAACTCCCAGGGCCCTGACGTAAGCAATCTCTTCCTCAAGGATGGCCTTAGGAAGGCGAAATTCCGGGATACCGTACCTCAGGACACCACCAGCCGAGTGCAGAGACTCGAAGATTGTGACCTTATAGCCCATCTTGGCGAGGTCGGCGGCGCAGGTAAGGCCGGCGGGGCCGGATCCAACCACTGCAACCTTGAGGCCTCCGCTCCCGTCACCTGGGCACGACCCCACCATGTTGGACCTGCCTGCATGAGGCCCCCCTGTATCGAGCCCGCCCGGAAGGGAGATCCCAGAATGGGCCCTCTCAAAGTCCGCCGCAAATCGCTCGAGAGCACCTATCGCCACAGGCTCCCCCTTCTTGCCCAGCGTGCACTGGGCTTCGCACTGGGTCTCCTGGGGGCACACCCTGCCACATATGGCCGGCAAGCTATTCTTCTCTTTGATCTTACGCGCCGCCTCGGCAAATCTTCCATCGCGGATGAGGCCAATAAAAGACGGGATGTCGACCTCGACAGGACAGCCCGACACGCAGGGTCTTTTAGGGCAGTTGATGCAACGGGATGCTTCTCTGATAGCGTCTTCTTCACTATATCCCAATGCCACCTCGGAGAAATTGCGGATCCGTTCTCTCGGTTCTTGCTTTGGCATTGGGCTGCGACCTACCCTTGATGGCATCTGCATTCCTCCCGTTCCGGCGCGATCCCTCTCGTGAAATGCTCCATGGCAAGCCTCTCTTCAGCCAGGAACCGATTTTGGCGCGCTATGAGCTCGCCGAAATCGACCTTGTGGCCGTCAAATGCTGGCCCATCCACGCACGAAAACTTCGTTTCACCGCCGACGGTAACCCGGCAACTCCCGCACATGCCGGTGCCGTCAACCATTATGGGGTTTAAGCTGACAATAGTCTTGACCCCGAAAGGCTCCGTTACCCTGCAAGCTGCGCGCATCATGACCAAAGGCCCAACAGCCACAACCTCGCTGATCTTGGCCCCGCTATCGAGCATCTCCTTGAGCAATTCCGTGACAAATCCGTGGTGGCCAAAACTTCCATCATCGGTGCTGTAACGTACTTCGTGGCTTACCTTCTCCATCCTATCCCGCATGATAAGGAGGTCCTTGTTTTGTGCTCCTATGAGGGAGACAACCCTGCTGCCGATCTCGTAATGGCGCCGTGCCTTGGGGTAGATAGGCGCTACGCCCAGACCGCCGGCAACAAATACGACACAATCGACCTTCTCGATGTGCATGGGCGTTCCCAGGGGTCCGACCACATCCTGGATATACTGGCCGGCCTCGAGCATGCCCATCTGGTATGTGGTCCGCCCAACTTCTTGCACGACGAGCTCGATTGTGCCGGAAGCTGCATCATAATCAGCAATCGTCAGCGGTATCCTTTCTCCTTTTTCATCCAGCCTTACAACTACAAAGTGGCCCGGCTTTGCCTTGGCTGCAATCTCCGGAGCCTCGATGAGGAAAGACTTGATTCTTGGCGCAAGGACTTCCTTGCGCACTATCCTGTACATTGCCTGCGTACCCCCCTGATGGCCACCATTCATATCCTCTTACATTTACTTCTGCTTGTCAAGAAGTGCGCCCACCCCCCTAAGGGGTAGGCGCATATGAGGTCCTGCGGCCGCGCTACAGTCATTGATTGTTTTTGGCGTGCTGGCAAGCCCGGCGGTTTGGGCCATGGCCTAGCTACTCAGCCATGGATACTTGCCCCTCTTGGTGTAATGAGTGTGGAGGAGGTGGTGCGATCTCTCGCCCAGGGGCTCTCCAAGGAAGTCGCGGTATATCTCCTTGATGGCCGGGTTCTCGTGAGACTTGCGGTATGGGAGACTCCTATCCGCCAGGTAGAGAGCCTCTCCTCTCTTTGCACGGGTGTCCATACGCGTAGGTATAGGCTGGCCGCCCCCGCCCACGCACCCGCCGGGGCAGCACATTATCTCGATGAAATGGTACGGGGCCTTGCCTTCCCTGAGAAGCTCCAGGATCTTTTTGGCATTGGCAAGCCCGTGGGCTACTGCGACCCGGACCTGCATCCCGTCCAGGTCGACCGTCGCCTCTTTAATCCCATCGAGGCCTCGCACGCTGACGAAATCCAGGGCACCCAACTCCTTGCCGGTTGCAACCTCGTATACGGTGCGAAGAGCGGCCTCCATCACGCCGCCGGTAGCCCCGAATATCGCGGCCGCTCCCGTGGAGATGCCCATGGGGTCATCGTGTTCATCCTCCGGGAGGTCTTCAAACCTGATGCCGGCCTCCCGGAACATCCGCCCGAGCTCCCTGCTGGTAAGGACGACGTCCACATCCTTGTACCCAGACGAGCGCATCTCAGGCCTGTCAGCCTCGTACTTCTTGGCGGTACACGGCATGAGCGAGACTGAGAAGATATCCTTGGGATCAATGCCCATTTTTTGTGCATAGTATGTCTTAACCAGGGCACCGAACATCTGCTGCGGGGACTTGCACGTGGAGATGTGCTCCAGGAGGTCCGGGTAGAAGTGTTCTCCAAACTTTATCCACCCGGGGCTGCATGAGGTGATCATCGGCAAGACCCCGCCGTTTTTGATACGGTGCAGGAGTTCATTCCCTTCCTCAATGATCGTGAGGTCGGCGGTGAAATCAGTATCCATAACCCTGTCAAACCCAAGTCGCCTCAAGGCGCTGACGAGCTTCCCCGTCACGATGGTGCCGACAGGGAGCCCCATCTCCTCGCCGATGCTCACGCGGATCGCTGGCGCTGTCTGCACCACCACGTGCTTGTTGGGATCGGCAAGGGCCTGCCAGACCGCCTCCGTATCATCGCGCTCGCTGATAGCGCCTGTAGGGCAGGCATGGATGCACTGGCCGCACAAGGCGCATGACACATCTGAGACCGCCCTCTGGTAGGCTGGGGTCACCACTGTGTCAACGCCGCGGTTTGTCGGGTACAGCACGCCTGCGGCCTGCACATCATGGCACATAGCGACGCACCGCCGGCACAGGATGCATTTATCCGGGTCACGCACAATAGCCGGGGTGGACTCATCCTTGGGCAGGTCTCTCAACTTGCGTTCGAACCTTATCTCCCGTATCTGAAGCCTCTCGGCAAGGGCCTGCAGCTCGCAAGACTGATTTCTGATGCACTCGAGACAGCCCTGGGGATGGCGGGCCAGCATCAACTCCACTGCCATACGGCGGGCCTGCCTGGCCTTGGGCGTATTGGTATGGACAACCATCCCTTCGGATACCGGATATGCACAGGATGGTTGCAGGAGTTTCTGCCCCTCGATCTCCACCACACAGACCCTGCACACAGCACGTGCCTCCAGGTCAGGGTGGTAGCACAGGGTAGGGATATCAATGCCGATCTTCTTGGCGGCATCCAGGATCGTAGTTCCTTCCGGGACTGCAACCCTCTGCCCATCTATAGTAAGGCTAACCACTTGTCCCACTCCTTTCCTCAATCAGAAGATCGGGCCCTACTGTGGCTAGAACCCGCATGTCCCTGCAGGGCACGTCTTCCCGACTATGTGCTCGCGGAATTCGTCCCCGAAGTACTGCAATATGGTCATGAGCGAAAGGGGCGCAGCCTGGCCGAGGCCGCAGAGGCTTGCCACCTGCATCACGCGGGATAGCTCCAGGGCCAGGTCCAGGTCTTCAAGGCGCCCGTTCCCCTGGGCGACCTTGTCGACTATCTCATAGAGCCTGTCGGTCCCCTCCCGGCACGGGACACACTTGCCGCACGACTCGTGCTTGAAGAATTTCATGAAACACCTGGCAATATCCACTATACAGTGGCTATCGTCCACAATGAGCAGGGCCCCTGACCCGAGAGCAGAGCCCGCCTCCGGGAGAGAGAAATAGTCCATGGGCACGTCCAGGAGCTCCTTTGGCAGGCAGCCTCCTGAAGTCCCGCCCGTCTGCGCTATCTTAAATGCCCTGCCGCCTGGGATACCCCCGCCGATCTCATAAATCACCTGCCGCAAGGTTATGCCCATCGGCACCTCGATAAGCCCCTTGTTGTTGACATCCCCGGTGAGGGTAAAGACCTTCGTGCCCGGACACCTCTCCGTGCCAAACCCCCGGAACCACTTGGGCCCGTTGAGTATGATCGGTGGCACGTTGGCCAGCGTCTCGACATTGTTTACGACAGTGGGCTTGCCCCATAGCCCGCAAGTCCCGGGATACGGCGGTTTAAGCCGTGGCTCGCCCCGGTCGCCTTCCATAGACTCTATGAGAGCAGTCTCCTCCCCGCAGACATAAGCCCCCGCGCCCTTTCTCACCTCGATATCGAAGTCAAAACCCGAGCCCAGGATGTCCTCCCCCAGAAGGCCGTATTCTCTGGCCTTTTGGATCGCCCTCTCGAGCCTCTCTATGGAGAGGACGTATTCACCGCGTATATAGATGAAACCTTTGTCCGCCCCTACCGCATATCCCGCGATCGCCATGCCTTCTATGATGCTATGGGGGTCACCCTCCAATATCAGGCGATCCTTAAATGTGCCCGGCTCGCCTTCATCGGCATTACAGACCACGTATTTCTGGTTGGCTGTAGCACGCGCTGTGAAACTCCACTTCACGCCTGTCGGGAATGCCGCCCCTCCCCTACCCAGGAGGCCGGACTCTTTGACGGCATCGATGACCTCCCCCGGCGTCATCTCTGTAAGGCACTTGGCGAGAGCCCGGTAACCATCCCGCGCGATATACTCGTCGATTGAGTCAGGATCAATCATCCCGCAGTTCCTGAGGACGATACGCTGCTGGAGCTCAAAATATGGCGGCCGCTCGTAAGAGACAACTCCCTTCTCTTTGGCTCCCGTCCCCAATACCAGGCGATCTACGGCCCTTCCCTTGAGGAGGTGTTCCTCCACTATGACGGGAACGTCCTTCACTCCTACCCTGGCATAGGTGATGCCCTCCGGGTATACAACGACTATGGGTCCCATATCGCAGGGACCAAGACACCCGGTCTCGACAACCTTGACCTCGCCTGCCAGCCCGGCCCGCCGCACTTCGGAAATGAGCGCATCCCTGACGGCCTTGCAGCCCTCCAGGACGCATGGCGTTCCGCCGCATACCAGCACATGCGAACGGTAGAATTCCATGTGCCTGCACCTTCCTTTCTACTCAGTTGCTCGGGTGTCACCTGTACTCGCTCAGGATGTGAGGTATCTTATCAGCTGTCAGGTTGCCATAGACTACATCGTCGATCATGATTGCCGGCGCCACACCACACGTCCCAAGACAGCTCGTGAGCTCGAGGGTAAACCTGCCGTCCTTTGTGGTCTCCCCCACCTTTATACCGAGCTCGCGTTCAAGCTCCTTGACAACATTCATTGCCCCGAGCACGTGGCACGGCGCGCTCTCGCAGACACGGATTATGTGCTTGCCCCTCGGCTTTACCGAAAAAAGGGTATAGAACGTGGCAACGCCGTAGACCTTGCTGACCGGTACTTCGAGGGCTTCGGCAACTTTGACAGCGGCGGATTCCGGTAGATAATTCATGACTTTCTGTATGTCGTAGAGTGCGGGAATCAGGGCATCTTTACGGCCCCGGTACTTTTCCAGGATCGAGTCAATCTCATCGGGTTGGCCCGAAGAACCTGTACGGCACTTTTCGACTTCCGGAGTCTCCACGGTCAGTCCCCTCCCTCCAGGATGTAGGAATAGGCGGCGAGAGCCTCTCAGGCGGAAATGGGGATGATCTATAGGGCATTACCCGGGACTACCTGGCTCCTGCCAGGACAAAAAGAGCGTGCACGGCTATTTCTGAGACGAGGCCGGAGTGGTCGAGATCACCCAGTCTCCGATGACCCTATCGTTGACCACGTGGCTCGCGATTATCTGCCGTGCCCGCTCGCCTGTGACACGTCCATATGTAATCTTTGGCTGGCCTGCTTTGATTACGTCGACTATGGGCT
>DUSO01000001.1 GCA_012842565.1 Bacillota bacterium | reverse complement strand
GGCGAAGCCAGCGCACCCGCCCCCACCAGTAACCCGAGATCCCTGCCCCTGACTCCTGCCACATAGAGCATGCCCAGCAGCACCGCCCCGAAGACCAGCGTGGTGCCCAGGTCGTTCTGAAGGAGGATGAGGGCCATCGGGACGGCAGCGTGAGCGATCGGCGATGCGAGCCCGGCGAGGGAGTCTATCTCTCCCTTACCTGCCAGGTGATTGGCAAGTGTCATTATAACAAGGACCTTGGAAAATTCCGACGGCTGGAATGCAAGGGGCCCAAGCCTGACCCATGACTGGGCTCCGGAGACGCGATGCCCGACTAAGAGCACAAGGGCCAGCATGCCGAGGTTTACCCAATAGATCGGCCCCGATAGCCTCTGGAACACCAGATAGTCCGTGCTCAGGATTGCGGCCATCAAGATAAGGCCCAGCAACGCCGCAAGAGCCTGTCGCTTTACGAAAAACAGGGGATCACCCATATTCTGGGTGTGGTCTCCCCTGGTCGCACTGTAGACAATGACCACACCGAATAGCACGACGAGGAGTATCACAATTAGAAGCCCGTGATCCAGGTTACGAAAGAGCTTGCGATCCAATGGCATGATGCCCACCACAAACCTCCCCGGGCGGCCCGCCGGTACCAAGAGGCTTTACTGAGCTAATGGCGCGGTGCAGGTCGCCCCTGGGCCTTGCCCGGCCGGCCATCCCCGCGCCTGGCGGCCTTATTATTCTGCTCAGTATAGTGCTTTAGCCTGAGCACCGGCATGTTGGCTACGAGGGCTACGGCGCTATCCTGGCGATGAAGCTTTACTTGCGTCCTGGATTCGTCTACATCCATGTACCTGGAGGCGGCGCGGATAAGGTCGATCTTGAGTTTCTCAAAGACCTGGGGTGCCACACTGGCACGGTCGTGTACCAGGACCGTGCGCAGCCTCTCCTTTGCCACATCCTTGCTACAACCTGCCCCCTGCCTGCCCCATAACCGGCTCCAAAACTCAAACATCCTTCATCGCCCCCCGTTTTCTAGCGCCCGATGTTTACGAGCCGTTTCAAACGTGACCAGAAGCCGCCGCTTTCATTAAGCGACATGAAGGGGACTTCCTCCCCGTCGAGCCGCCGTGCTATGTTTCGAAATGCCTGCCCCGCCCTGGAGCGCGCGTCAAGGACCGCCGGCTCTCCCCTGTTGGTAGAGACCACTATATCCTCGTCGTCCGGGACAATCCCTATGAGCTCGATGGCGAGGATGTCCATCACGTCGCCGATGTCCAGCATGTCGCCACGCCTAACCATACTGGGCTTTACGCGATTGATCAAGAGCTGCGGGCTATCGATCTCCGATGCTTCGAGTAATCCCACTATTCGGTCAGCATCCCTCACACTCGACACGTCAGGGGTGGTCACTATCACAGCCCGGTCAGCCCCGGCCACGGCATTCTTGAAACCCCTCTCGATCCCGGCCGGGCAGTCTATTAAGACATAATCCGAATCCCTCGTAAGCTCCTGACAGAGGGCTTTCATCTGCTCCGGCGTCACGGCGTCCTTATCGCGGGATTGGGCGGCTGGGAGAAGAAAGAGGTTATCAAATCTCTTGTCCCTTATGAGGGCCTGGCGGAGCTTGCAGCGCCCCTCGACTACGTTTACGATATCATAGACTATGCGGTTCTCAAGGCCCATAACGATATCGAGGTTTCGCAAGCCAATGTCCGCATCGACCAGGACCACCTTACGGCCCAGCATTGCGAGGCCGGTGCCGAGATTGGCCACCGCAGTGGTCTTGCCTACGCCTCCCTTTCCGGATGTTATCACAATGACCTCCCCACCCATATGCCTACCTCCCTGCCGCAAAGAACGATTCAATTACGATAGTGCCTTCCCTGATACGTGCGATCTCAGGAATGTTGGGCCCCCTCGACCTGCCGTCGGGTGACCTCGCAATGACATTGGCTATGCGCAGTTGCGTCGGCGAAAGACGCAGGGCCACGACGACGGCCTGGTCGTTGGAAGGGAGGCCGGCGTGCGCAAGTCCTCTCAACGCGCCTACCACGATGATGTCCCCGCCGGCCAGCACCTCGGCACCGGGATTTACGTCACCAAGGATTACCAGGTTGCCGGGTGCATGTACCCGCTGGCCTGATCGCACCGTCCGGCGCAGTATTCCGGCTCCCTCCAGAGGACCGGCCGCAACACGGTCTTCCTGGCGCTCTTGCGCCAACTCCTGGGTAGATGGTTCGACTTCCTCCTTCATCTTGACCCCGAAAGGGCCCACGACCTTTATAAGCTTGAGCCCATGGTGCTCGATTATCTCCGAAAGCTCAGCCAGGATTCCGTCGCCTACCCAGCGATCGCCAAGATCAAGCACGGCCTTGCCGCCCACGAAAAAGCGATGGGGGCGGGAGAGCTTCTGGTCGAGATCCTTTTTCACCCTTTCGATGTCCTGGTTCTGTGGGATGACTACCAGCAGCCCATCCTTGGTACCCTTGAATACAACCTGGTCTATCCTCATGGCCTTCCCCCCGCATCAAGTAAATTCCGCAGGGGCTTTGAAAATCCTGCTCGGGATCCCGTCCCGAAATAGGCGTCCAGCACCCTCCGGGCTATCGGTGCCGCCGCAAGAGAGCCGGATGTCCCGCGCTCCACAAAGGTGAGGACCACGATCTCCGGGTTATCCGCAGGGGCAAAGGCCGCAAACCATGCATGGCTATCGCCCGGGGGCGCCTGCGCCGTCCCGGTCTTGCCGGCGACCGGAACGGGAAAACCCGCGAAACTGCCCGCCGCGGTACCACCGGGCCCGGTAACCGCCTTCATTCCTTCCACGATGGCTGCCCTTGCTGCAGGGGATATAGGCACATGGCCCCTTACGCGGGGCATGAACTCCCACAAGGTCCTGCCCCCCGGCTCTTTAACGCGCAGCACCACGGAGGGCTCATAAATCCATCCCCCGTTTGCCAGGGCACAGTAGGCCATGGCCAGTTGGATCGGGGTTGCGGATAACGCCCCCTGCCCTATGGCTACATCCAGCGTCTCATCGGGGTACCAGTTCCTGTCAGCTCCCTTGAAGTTACGACTCTTCCATTCACGGTCCGGCACAAGTCCTGACCTCTCGCCAGGGTCAAGCTTTATGCCCGTCGGTGCCCCTAACCCGTAGAGCCTTGCCCACTTGGCCAAGGCATCTATGCCGACCCTGCGCCCGAGCTCGTAGAAGACGATATTACACGAGTTCTTGATACCCCCGGCCAGGTCCTGGACGCCGTGCCCCCTGCCCTTTGACAGGATCCAGCAGGCCTTCTTGGAAATAGGATCCCTCCCGCGACATTCAAATCTGTCCTGAGGCGTGACCTTACCCTCCTCAAGGGCGGCCGTGGCTGTGATCACCTTGAAGGTAGAACCGGGCGGATACGCGAACATAGTCACCCGGTTGGCGAGGGGATTGGTCGGGTTGTTGAGCTCCTTCCACTTCTCCCTGGACAACCCCTGGACAAAGTCGTTAGGGTCGAATCCGGGCCTACTGGCCATGGCCAGTATTTCCCCGGTGCGCGGGTCCACCGCCACCACTGCCCCGGCCCGGGCGTTTTTCGTCTCCGGGTTTTTTGAGAGCTTGTCCAGTTCTTCCGCCAGGGCGGATTCAGCGGCTGCCTGGAGCTTAGCATCTATAGTCAGGATCACGCTGTCGCCGGGCACCGGATCCCGGTTGCCCAGCACCCGTATCGGCCTTCCCAGGCTATTGACCTCGACCTGCTGGCCGCCATCCTTGCCGTGGAGGTATACCTCCCATGTCTTCTCTATCCCTGTCTTACCCACGATGTCCCCGGGCCTGTAACCCTTTTCGCTCAAGTCCTCCAGCTCAGCGGGGGCTATTTCCCCTATGTAGCCTATAAGGTGACTTGCGAATTCACCGAAGGGATAATGGCGAACCGGGAGTTCTTCTACAATCACCCCGGGCAGGTCCAGCCTCCGCTCCTCCACTGTGGTGACAAGCCTGGGGTCGGCGTCGACTACCAACCTTACAGGCTCAAATGGCCTGGCATAAGACGCGGCGATTTTCTCATCGAGTTCGGACTTCTTCATGCCGAGGATCTTGGCCAGGCGCTCCAGTGACTTGCCCTCTTTGTCCAGCTCCTGGGGAACGACAGATATACAATAAGCCATCCTGCTGGAAGCCAGCGGTACCCCCCGACGGTCGAGTATCATCCCGCGCGGCGCACGGACCCTTACGATCCTGAGGCGGTTTCCTTCGGATAAAGTAGCGTATCTGTCCCCTGATATGATTTGGATCTGCCAGAGTCGCGCCGAGAGGAAAAGGAATATCAATATGGTAATGACTTCCAGGTTACGCAATCTGAGCTCATGCTTTTTCGCGGACATCTGAGACTCCCCGGGCGTGTGGGAATATCGGACACATGTGCACAAGCGGGGTGAGGATCGCGCTTAAGGTTACCGAGACTATCTCAGCACGGATAAAGCCCGCGGGACCGGTGCCCATGATGCCGAAAGAGCTGGCCAGCGCTAGCGTGATCAGGCCATTGACCGTTCCCCCGAATGCCACGAGTACAACCGGCACCAGGAGGCTATCCCTGAACACTACCTCCCGTACTGCCCCGACAAGATATCCAGCTGTCATCTTGCCCAGGGCCGAGACACCCACGACGCGCCCCGTGACGAGGTCCTCGAGCAACCCGCCCCCAAACCCCCATACGGCCCCGCCGGGACGTCCCTGGTGAAGAGCGGTAAGTACCGTCAGGATAAGGACGAGATCCACACGTACCCCGGGTGGTGCAAGATAGGGCATTATGGAAGATTCTAGTGCAACAGCTATCACCAGGACAGCGGCGCGCAACAGTAAACCCGGCAGCCTCAAGGCCTCACCTCCCGAGCGCGGCTGGAATCCGTCCGACCCGCGCTTCCCCCGGTAATCACGAGTACCTCCTCGAGCTTCGAGAAATCCACATCCGGCTCTACAAGGGCAACCTTGCCGACTGAATACTTACCCTTTGTGACCTCGACCACCCTCCCCACCAGGAGGCCCTTGGGGAATACCCCACCGAGGCCGGATGACAGCACTTGATCCCCCGCGACGATGTCGGCATCCGAGGAGAGCGGCTTGAGCATGCAAAGCCCGGGGCTACCGGCATAGCCCTCCACCAGGACCAGGTCGCGTGTGCGGTAAATGATGCCCCCTACAGCGCTCCTGGGGTCAATGACGGGCAGTACAGTTGCGGTATTCGCGGTAACAGATATGACCCTCCCCACAAGGCCGCCGAATGTGATCACAGCCATGTCCTTTGCTACGCCATCTTTTTGTCCCTTGTCAATCAGGAGGGTAGACGAGAGCCGCGAAGGATCCCTCCCGATCACACGGGCTGCCACTGTAGCATATGGGGCGGCCTCCCGGAAACCCAGAAGCCTCCTCAGACGGTCGTTCTCTGCCTTGTACTCTGCAAGCTCGAGGAGTTGGGCTTTGAGCTCGAGCACCTGCCGGGTGAGTGCAACGTTTTCCCTGCTCAACTGGCCGATATGGGTTAGGGCCCACAGAGACCGGTTGAGCCCCGAGGCTATGTCGGAAATAATGGATAAGAGGGGGCGCATGGACTCCCTTATGAGCTCTTCCCACCGCGTAAGCCCTGCCCGCTCCCTCGAGGTGACATAGATGACCGAAAGCACTGCGAGGCAGGCGGCAATGTAGCCAAGGATACGTTTGTTCGAGAGAAACTGGTACATCGCCATCCACCTCTTGATCCCGCAGGCAAGGATACCCCCGGAATGCCTCGGACCGGGTCAGGGCGAGGACCGCCACTCTACCTGTCTAACCGGTCTTCGATGCGGCGACCAGCACCCTTCTGAAAACGTCGAGGCTCTCAAGGCAGGCACCTGTACCGAGCGCAACGCACTTCATCGGGTCCTCGGTCAGGTGCACCGGCATGCCCGTCTCATCCGCCAGGAGCCTGTCGATACCCCTCAGCATCGACCCACCGCCTGTCATCACTATCCCCTTATCCATGATATCGGCGGCGAGCTCCGGGGGAGTCCTCTCAAGGGTCATGCGTACCGCGTCTATTATGGCCTGTACCGGCTCCAGAAGGGCCTCCCTGATTTCAGCAGCATGTATGGTCACAGTCTTGGGGAGACCTGTTACCATATCCCTCCCCTTGATCTCCATCTCTTCCTCCCCCTCGTAGGGACATGCCGACCCGATCCTCTTTTTTACTTCCTCCGCGGTCCTTTCCCCGATCATGAGGTTATAAGTCCTCTTCACGTGCTGGACAATGGCCTCGTCCATTTCATCACCGGCAATCCTGATGGACCTCGAAGCGACGATGCCTCCCAGGGAGATAACCGCAATCTCGGTGGTCCCACCCCCTATATCGACCACCATGTTGCCGGACGGCTCGTGTACCGACAAGCCTGCGCCTATAGCTGCAGCCATCGGCTCCTCGATGAGGTATGCCTCCCTGGCGCCTGCCTGAAGTGCCGCATCGATTACTGCCCGCTTTTCTACCTCCGTCACGCCGGAAGGGACCCCTACAACCACCCTCGGCCTGAAGATGCCGCGGCCGCCATGGGCTCTCCTTATAAAGTGCCTTAACATCGTCTCTGTAACGTCAAAGTCGGCTATGACCCCATCCTTCATAGGCCTTATGACCACTATGCTCCCGGGGGTCCGGCCGACCATCCTGTTTGCCTCTTCACCGACTGCGAGCACCTCATCAGAGTCCTTGCGTATCGCGACGACCGAGGGCTCCTGGAGCACGATGCCCTTGCCCCTCACGTAGACAAGGGTATTGGCAGTACCCAGGTCTATCCCCATGTCCTTAGAGAAAAGGCCAAAGATCGGGTCCAAAATCATCTCCGTAATTCTCCCTTCCAAGTAACGCGTGCAGTCACTGGATGCAGCAAAAGCCAAGGCCTTTCTCACGCAGGCTCACGAATGAGCTGTCTCCGAGTATTACGTGGTCAAGAACCTGTATCCCCAGGATCTCGCCGGCCTTGACGAGCCTTTCTGTCACGAGGATGTCCTCACAGCTTGGCGACGGGTCTCCGCTTGGGTGGTTGTGGACCAGCACCACTGCCGCGCTCGAGCGCCTGATTGCCTCCTTGAAGACCTCACGGGGGTGTACAAGCGAGGATGTCAGGCAGCCGACGGAGACATCCGCGATCCCCAGCACCCGGTGCTTTGCATTCAGGAGGACCGTCTTGAAGTGCTCCCTGTCGAGATGTCGCATATCTCTCATGAGCATGGCTGCAACATCACCGGCCCCTCCTATGCGCACCCGGTCCCGGGGAACGAATGTCATGGCGCGCGCCCCCAACTCGATGGCAGCCTTTATCTCTGCCGCCTTTACCGCCCCGACACCCTCGATCTGGGCCAGCTCCTCCACGGACGCCATCACCAGCCCGCGTAGCCCGCCGAATCTGTTTAGCAGGTGATACGCCACATCGATGGCCGTCTTCTTCCTGGATCCCGTCCTGAGGATGATGGCCAGGAGCTCGAAAATAGACAAGGCTGCGCTTCCGTACTTCAACAATCTCTCCCTCGGGCGCCCATCCTCAGGCAGGTCCTTCATGGTGATCCCCTCTAACCCCATTTGCAGCACCTTCCCTCTGATAATCTGGCTGCGGGGCAGGCCCCGGGGAAGATCCCGACTCTCCCCGGAGGCTCCTTCCAGGGGATGGCCTTATGGGATCAGAGTGAACAAAAATCAAAGATATTCAGCCCCAGCTCCCCGACTATGTCTACCAGGCGGGCAAGCGGCAGTCCGACTACGTTATAATAACATCCATCGATAGACTCAACAAGGAGGGCTCCCCTTCCCTGAATTGCATACCCACCGGCCTTGCCAATGGGCTCCCCAGACTCGACATAACGGCGGATGGCCTCCCGGGAGAGCCTCCGCATTTTGACCTTCGTCACATCATGTGATACGCGGAATTCTAAGGTATCCGAGAGGACTACGGCAACGCCGCTCATCACGACATGGGTCCGCCCTGATAACCTCTCGATCATTTCCTCAGCTTCGTTACAGTCCCCGGGCTTGCCGAGGACGGTATCCCCGTCCACCACAATGGTGTCGGAGCCTATCACCAGGCTTTTCGGCGCATCTCCCCCCAGGGATTGTACGACGGCCTGCGCCTTTGCCAGGGACAACTCTCTGACAAGCCTCTCCGGCGGAAGGCCGCCGAATCGGCTTTCATCCACGCCGCTCGGGATCACGTCAAACCTGAGCCCCAGGAGACCAAGGGTCCATTGCCTCCCTGCCGAGCCGGATGCAAGTACTACCCTGTACAGTCTATCATGCCTCCCAGGAATTTACAAGAGTATCAAAAAAGATGAATCTCCCCTGGACTACCGCAGTATCTCCGGCGGCAACGCCGGCACCGGGGGGAGCTTCCTCTTGTGCTCGCTCTTCGCATGCATTGATTGTATCTTTTCGCGGACAACCCGGTCCGCCTCTCCGGTCAGTATAAACCTGTCGAGGTCCTCGTAGGCCAGCCCCATCTCACCTTCATCAGTCTGGCCTGCCCAAAGACCGGCGCTTGGGGGCTTTTGGATAACCCTCTCCGGCACACCCAGGTATCTTGCCAGTTCTCGGACCTGGGATTTCACAAGGCCGGCTATTGGAAGTATATCGACACCGCCATCCCCATACTTGGTGAAGTAGCCGACCTCGAGCTCGCTCCTGTTTCCGGTGCCGGCTACCAGGTAGTTGAGCAGGTTTGCAAAATAATAGAGGGTTATCATCCTGAGCCTGGGCTTTATGTTCGCCCGGGCAACAGAAAGCCCTCCCCTGCATTCTTCGCTGCCCGGGGCATCATCGCCCGGGCCACGGTCACCGGCAGCCCGATTAAATGATTCAAGTGCCAGGTCAAAGAGGGGCCCCAGGTCAATGGTCCTGGTGGGGATATCAAATGACCCGGCGACCGCCAGGGCATCCTCGACATCCTGAGGGTTACTGTGGGCCGGCATTATGAGTCCGAGCACCGCCCCGGGAAACGCCCTCTTTGCAAGGGCACCTACAACAGCGGAGTCGACTCCACCGCTCAGGCCCACGACAATCCCCCGCGCTCTGGACTCCCTGACCCTCTCCCTGATCCATTCGACAATTATATCCGCTACCCTCGAGCAGTCCATATATCTCTACCTCGCCGCCTTACCCGGCACATGCCCTGGGAGCCGCTTGTCCCTGGCAGCCCGATGACGCTCCCTCACCCTTCATTATGATGCACTTTGTAGGGCATTTCTCCACGCACCTGCCACAAGCATCGCATTTCTCCGGCAGTATGCTGGCCAGGTTATTTTCAAGGACAATCGCCGAATTCGGGCAGACCTTTACGCAAAGGCCGCAGCCGATACACCCTACCTTGCACACCTTGCGGACCTGTGCGCCCCTCGCCTCGGACTTACAATATACGTTGACCTTGCTGCTATCAGGCACCAGCACTATCAGGTTACGCGGGCACGCAGCTACGCACTTCCCGCACCCGGTACACTTCTCTTCATCCACAATCGGAAGCCCGTTGTCACCCATTCTCATCGCATCGAACGGGCATGCCCTGACACACGAACCAAGCCCCAGACAGCCGTAGGTACATGCCTTGGGCCCCCCGGCCACAAGGCCCGCCGCCTTACAGTCATTGAGGCCGCTATATAGGAACCTTGTGGAAGCGTTGGCGCGGTCGCCACCGCACATAACCCGGGCAACCTTCCTCACATATCCCTTTACCGGCTCCTGCCCCATAATGGTAGCCACCTTGGCCGCCACCGCGGCCCCGCCCACGGGGCACGCGTCAACTGGCGCACTGCCTTTTGAGATGGCCTCGGCAAGCCCGCTGCACCCGGGGTAACCACAACCACCGCAGTTGGCGCCCGGGAGCACCTCGACTATCTTCTCAAACCGGGGATCCTGCTCAACTGCGAACTTCTTGGCAGCAAGAGCAAGGGCGACCCCGAAGAGCGCCCCAAGGCCTCCAAGGACCAGCATGGCACTTACATAGACCACCTTTTCTCACCTCGCATTCCACAAGGTCAAATTCCGAATAGCTCGGCGAGCCTAAAGCCCGTAAAGCCTAGGAAGGCTATGGACATGAGTCCGGCTGTAATGAGGGCGATCGGAAAACCTCTAAGCGCAGCCGGGATGGGCGCGAAATCCATCCTCTCCCTGATGCCGGCAAACAACACAATGGCCAGAGTAAATCCTGTAGCTCCCGCCACGCCATTTACAGCTGTCTGTATTATATTGTAGCCTTCACGTATGTTCAAGATCGAAACGCCGAGCACAGCGCAGTTGGTGGTTATGAGAGGGAGATAAATGCCGAGAGCCTGGTAGAGCCCGGGGCTCGTCTTCAGGATCACCATCTCCACCAGCTGCACCAGGGCGGCGATCACAAGGATGAATACGATCGTCTGGAGGTACTCGAGTCTGAACGGCACGAGGAGGTAGTACTGGGCCGCCCATGTGATCACCGAGGCGACGGCCATTACGAAGATAACGGCCATGCCCATGCCCACGGCTGTCTCAATCTTCCTGGATACCCCGATAAAAGGACATATGCCGAGAAATCGCGACAGTATGAAGTTGTTGAGCAAAACACCAGCAAGGAATATGACAATTAGCTCCCTCATGCAAGCCACCGTCCTTTCGCAAGAGAGGTGCCCGGCTGACTTAAGTCAAGGCAGGCGCCTCGCTACTTCTTGCGAGTAATAGTATTGATAAGCCCTATGAGAAGCCCGAGGGTAATAAACGCCCCTGGCGGGAGCAACATCATCACGGGGCTGTAGCTCTGGCTGAACAGGTGAATCCCGCTGAACCCGAAATCCGGGGCGGCAAGGATCGTGCCGGTGCCGATAGCCTCCCTTATAGCGCTCAGGAGGGTAAGGGCAAAGGTGAATCCAAGCCCCATGCCGATACCATCGGCAAGCGAGGCGATGACCGAGTGCTTCGATGCAAATGCCTCGGCCCGGGCAAGGATGATACAATTTACCACGATGAGCGGGATGAATATCCCGAGCACCTCGTGGAGCCCGGGCGTGAAGGCCGCCATGACCAGGTCGACCACAGTCACGAACGAGGCTATCACGACTATGAAGCACGGTATCCTGATCTTCGACGGGATTATGCTCCTGAGCGCAGCCACTATAACATTCGATCCAACGAGCACAAAAGTCGCCGCGATCCCCATTCCTATGCCATTGGTGACTGCAAGGCTCGTCGCCAGGACGGGGCACATGCCGATGAGCAGCCTGAACGTGGGGTTCTCATCGGTAATGCCGTTCTTCAATACAGAAAAGAAGCGCATAAGCCCACCCCCAAATCACTTGCCGGCCACTGCCAGAAAGAGCTTCCCGGCCGAGGCAACGCCCCGGGTGACCGCACGGGAAGAAATCGTGGCACCCGTGATAGCATCGATGTCCCCGCCATCCTTTTTGAGCTTGATGGGCCGGCTGACGTCTTTGCCGAGGAACCCTTCTCTAAAGCGCTTGCCCGACACGTTTGAGCCCAGCCCGGGCGTCTCCTGCTGGCCGATGATGGTAACGCCGGTCACCTTGCCGTCTGTGGATATCCCTACTATTGCATCAATTGGGCCCCCGTAGCCAGGCGACGAGACTTTGACGGCG
>DUSO01000078.1 GCA_012842565.1 Bacillota bacterium | reverse complement strand
GCTCGCGGATCGTCGAGCCGCCCCCGGAGGGGATACCCTCGCCGCCATTACGGGCGAGGCCCATTTCGGAGTTTGATATCTCGGAGCTCATCCGGACCGAGGAAGACCTGAAGCCAAGATGAGAGATGACACGAAATCTATCTCTCACCTCGGGCGCATAGCCCGTCTCATTCTATCTGAACTCCGGCAGGACCGCGGGGTGAGGATCGGGGAGTCTACAGTCCTGAGCCGCAAGGTACATACCATCCTCCCGCAGGACCCCTCCACCGTTTACGTAAACGCCGCGAATGACGCCGGAGAGGTCTTCTACCTCAGACCCAGGAGGAATGAAATCCTTCATATGGACGTGTTCCACGAGCCGGCCCAGGTTGACCATCGCAGGATTGCCGAGGCCATCAAGAGGGCCGTCTCGTCGCATCTTGGGGATCCCCTGTTTCAGCAGGCGAGGGGGCTCTTGCTGCCCCTCCCCGGGGAGATCCTGGACTTCATGGATATCCAGACCGGGACGGGAGGGGGGCGTGTTACCGGGACCCTGAACTATGGGAAAAAGCCGTCTCTTCTCAGGGCGCACAGGAATCATGTCCACGTGGCGGCCATGCTGCCTGACACATGTATCGCCCTGCTGCCATTTATTGCAGAGGCAATTGAGGAAGATGTGATGAGGCAAGGCTTTGAGATCCGCAAGGTGGAGCACCTGGTAGGGGTGCGGGAGCCGGGCGCCGGGGCCCATGACATGGAGCCCTATTCCAGCATGTTCGACTCCAGGCTATCGGCCCAGGGGAGGTCCGGTCTCGGGGCCGACTGGGAGTCCATGAGCATTGACGCAAAGATACAGGCCATCTCCAGCCTTGCAGAGGAATTCGGCGGGGCCAGAAACCTCTTGTCCCTCATCGAGGCAATCAAGAATGCGAGGGACGCGCTCCCTCCCGAGGTGGCACAGGAGATCGGGGATACCGATGATTTCATCAGCAGGCTCGAGTCCCTGGGCATGGCCAGGCGCGAGAGGTTTAAGACGATCCTCACCCAGAGGGGGGAGGAGTTGAGCGCTCTGCTCAGAGCTAACATGGTAGCTGTGGATGCCGGCGTCAGGCGGCTTTTGCGGAAGATACCTCTCGTACATGGCTTTCAGGCCTGCCACAAGGGACAGGGCAGGGGCCCAAAGCCCGGGCATCACAGGTTTTCTAAGGAGGCATGCGTGCCCGCAAAGGGGGAGTGGATCGGGGCGCTCGCGGTGCCGGAAACCGTGGTTGCGGGCCTCGTGCGCCGTCTCCGGGGCGTAGAACCGGGGCACCTCTTCACGAGATCGGACATCAGAGTGAGAAAATACACGCCATCGAGGGCCCCGGAGATATGCCTTCTCATAGACGCCAGCGCCAGCATGGTAGGCAAGAGGATGAGGGCCGCCAAGCACCTCGTGCAGCATCTTTCCCTTGCCAGCAGTTTTCGCATAAGTGTGCTTACCTTCCAGGAACGCACGGTCTCGCTCAAGATCGCATCCACCCGCAATCCCAGGGCAATTGCAGACGGGCTTTCCTCCATAAAGCCCGCAGGGCTTACACCACTTGCATCAGGTATCTGTGAAGCACTGGATTTCATGAAAGCGAGGAAATCCAGAGGGGTTTTGCTCGTCCTCATTACGGACGGCATCCCGACCATGAACAGGTGGACCGCTGATCCCGCAAAGGACGCACTTACAGCCGCAAGGAGAATAGCCCAGGGGAAGATGCCTTTTGTATGCATCGGGTTGCAGCCGAACAGGGAGTTTTTGAGACGGCTTGTCGAGGTGGCGGGAGGCAGGCTCTATATCGTGGACGAGTTTGACAGGGATGTCCTCGTGGCCCTGGTGCGCAAGGCTTGCAGGATAACCCCCGATGGTGCAGAATATAAGTGAGAGACCGGGGCATCATGCACGCAGACGACCATGTGCCCTTTTTGTTATGTCCGTAAGGAGACTCCAGTTTTGTCGGGGGGCGATTGTGTGGCTGTCTATCTCATAGCCGCACTTGTATTTGGCTTGTCTGTAGCCACGTTTGCGGTGCAGAACTCATCCTCTGTGCTCGTCAGGTTTCTCGGATGGCAGGCCGAGACATCGCTGGTTATCATCATGCTGGCCTCGGCGGCGGCCGGTGCCATCCTCATGGGGGTAGCAAGCGGCATTCACCAGATCAGGCTCAGCATCAGGCTACGGCAGTCCGAGGCCCGCAGGAGGCGTCTTGAGACAGATGCCGACGAGATGCAGCGCGAGCTGGACCGGCTGGAACGCGAGCTCGAACGGCTGCGCCGCGAGGCACAGGTCACAACAAGACAGGTTGCAGTAAATTCGTGGCAGGAGGACTCAAAGTGAGGAGAGGAAACTGGCAGGTCTCGCAGGCGGAGCCTGAGGTGGTCTCTAGTCTTGCGGCAGGCCTCGGCATTTCGCGCGTTACGGCCCACGTCCTCGCGTCCCGTGGGATATCCGATGTCGTGAGCGCGAGAAGATTCCTGGACGCAGACCCAAGGCAGCTACACAATCCATTCTTATTGAATGACATGGACCGGGCGGCCACCCGGGTCGCAAGAGCTATCCGGCGCGGTGAGAGAATAAGGGTATATGGTGACTACGATGTGGACGGCATATCGGCGACGGCACTCCTGGTATCCTTTTTGAGACGGCACGGGGCGAAGGTAGACTACCAGCTCCCCCACCGTCTCGAGGATGGCTATGGTCTCCACATGGCCGCTGTAGAAAAAGCCGCCCATGACGGGATAACCCTGCTGATTACCGTCGATTGCGGGATAACCGCTTTCCGTGAAGCAAGCCATTGCCGGTCCCTTGGGGTTGACCTGGTGATAACAGATCACCATGAGGCACAGGAAACGCTCCCTGATGCTATTGCCGTAGTCGATCCGAAGAGGCGGGACTCATTGTATCCTTTTAGGGAGCTTGCAGGGGTGGGCGTTGCCCTCAAGCTTGCCCAGGCAGTGGATATGTGCCTTTCCGGGCGGCTTTCAGAGTCCCTGCCTCTTGAACACTATCTTGATCTGGTGGCGCTTGGGACCATCGGCGATGTGATGCCTCTCGTGGGGGAAAACAGGGTCATTGCGCGATACGGGCTCATGTCGATGCCCAGGAGTGAAAATACCGGGATCTCAGCCCTGCTCGAGGCATCCGGCCTCTCAGACAGGAAGCTCGAAGCATGGCATGTGAGTTTCGGACTTGCGCCGAGGATAAACGCCGCCGGGCGTTTGGGATCACCCGATATGGCCGTAGAATTGTTCTTGACGGATAAGGCGGAGGAAGCAGCCTGGATAGCCCGGGTGCTCAACGGCAAGAACCAGGAGAGACAGGCCATCGAGGATCTAATCCTGGCCCAGGCCATGACGAGGATTGGGGAAGATCCGGGCCTCCGGGAAAAGAGGGCGATCGTGTTGGCCGGGGCGGGATGGCATCCCGGGGTTATCGGCATTGTGGCATCCCGGCTGGTAGAGGTATTCAACCGGCCGGCCGTCCTCATCTCTCTTGACGGGGATACAGGCCGGGGCTCCGGTCGAAGCATACCGGGATTCGATCTCTATGAGGCGCTTGTCAGCTGCCGGGATACCCTCGAAGGCTTCGGTGGACATGAGCTCGCCTGCGGGCTTACAATCCGGCGAGAGAATATCAGGGCGTTCAGTGAACGATTTACCGAGATCGCCGGTACCATGATCACCGGGGAAATGCTGGCACCGCCCCCTCTCATGGTTGACGCTGAGGCGGACTTGCATGAAATCGGGGAGGACCTGGTCAGGGAACTGGAGCGGCTTGGCCCATATGGCGTGAGCAATCCTTCGCCTGTGATTGTCACGCGCAACCTGAGGGTGCTGGAATACCGCAGGATCGGCCGCGATGGCAAGCACCTCAAGATGAGGGTCGGCGACGGGGAATGGGTGCGTGAGGCCATCGGTTTTGGGCTCGGCGAACGGGCGATGGATATATTCCGGCTACGAGGCGCTGCCATTGACGTAGCGTTTTCTCCGGAGGTAAATGAGTGGAACGGGCAGCGATTTGTGAGGCTCAACGTAAAGGACTTTGCGAGGAGCGAAGAAGGCTCGGACGAATCTTACGGGCCCGGGTCCTGGACCGCCGCGAGCCGGTGAGATATAATGGTAGCGAAGGTGAGGCCCGTGGGATCAAATTTTGAGATGGTAATGGAAAAGGTTAGGAGCTACAACCCCGACGCGAATGTGGACATCCTCATGCGGGCATACAGGTTTGCCGCCCAGGCGCATGAAGGGCAGTACCGCAACTCCGGGGATTCATTCATCTTTCACCCACTGGGCGTCGCTGAGATCCTCGCCGAGATGGAGCTGGATACCATGACGATAGCGGCCGGCCTGCTCCATGACGTGATAGAGGATACGCCCGCGACTCTAGACGAGATAAGGGAACTCTTTGGCGAGGAAATCGCCCTCCTTGTTGACGGGGTGACCAAGCTGGGACGCCTGCCATTCATGACCAGGGAGCAGCAGCAGGCGGAGAATCTGCGCAAGATGTTCCTGGCGATGGCCAAGGATATCCGGGTCGTCCTGATCAGGCTGGCGGATAGGCTCCACAATATGCGCACCCTCCGGCATCTGCCGCCCGACAAACAGAAGAGGATTGCCCGGGAGACCCTGGAGATATATGCCCCGCTCGCCCACCGGCTCGGCATGTGGAGGGTAAAGTGGGAGCTCGAGGACCTGGCATTCAGGTACCTGCAGCCGGGGGATTACTACGCCCTGGTGGAGAAGGTCTCCCAGAAGCGCAAGGAGAGGGAGGCCTACATCGAAGAGGCGAGGACTTTGCTCGAAAACCACTTGAAGGAAATGGGCATCCACGCCGAGATCCAGGGAAGGGCGAAACATCTCTACAGCATTCACGAAAAGATGGTGAAACGGGGCAGGAGGTTTGAGGAGATTTATGACCTCACTGCCATCCGGGCGATTGTGAATACCGTCAAGGAGTGCTATGAGGTGCTGGGCGTGGTCCACAACCTCTGGAAGCCCATTCCGGGGCGCTTTAAGGACTATATAGCCATGCCCAAGTCAAACATGTACCAGTCGCTACACACAACGGTCATAGGGCCCGCAGGGGAGCCCCTGGAGATACAGATTCGCACTTGGGAGATGCACAGGACTGCCGAATACGGTATTGCAGCCCACTGGCGGTACAAGGAGGGCCTGCGCCGGGATGAGGAATTCGAGCGCAAGATAGCGTGGCTCCGCCAGTTACTGGAATGGCAGAAGGATATGAGGGATGGGCGGGAGTTTATCGAGACCCTTAAAGTCGATCTCTTCGAAGATGAGGTCTTTGTCTTTACACCCAAGGGAGATGTACGAAGCCTGCCCGCGGGCGCGACTCCCGTGGACTTCGCATATGACATCCATACCGATATAGGCAACAGGTGTGTGGGGGCCCGTGTAAACGGCAAGATAGTTCCCCTGGACTACCAGCTCCGGAATGGGGATATAGTGGAGATACTGACATCTAAGGCTGCAAACGGGCCCAGCCAGGACTGGCTCGCCTTTGTAAAGACTTCAAAGGCCAGGAACAAGATAAGACAATGGATAAAGGAGGAGCATCGCCAGGAGATCGTGCCAAAGGGCCGCGACCTCCTGGAGAAGGAAATCAAAAAACAGGGCCTTGAGCCGCGCGACCTGTTGAAGGACGACAGGTTGCTCGACTGTGCGAAGAAATTCGGTTTCCTCGGCGTGGAGGACCTCTTGGCGGCGGTAGGCTACAGCAAGCTATCCCCACAGCAGGTGATCACCAGGCTTATCCCGGAGACCCGCGAACAGGACCAGGTCAAGGTATTGCCCCAGGTCGCCAGGAGGCGTGCCGCCACCAGCCAGGGTGTTCGCGTGAGCGGCGTGGACAACGTCCTGGTGAGGTTTTCCAAGTGTTGTAA
This sequence comes from Bacillota bacterium, assembly GCA_012842565.1. Classification (GTDB taxonomy): domain Bacteria; phylum Bacillota; class SHA-98; order Ch115; family Ch115; genus DUSO01. The sequence goes on along the minus strand of DUSO01000078.1, from coordinate 3,746 downwards.
CCCTGTTCCCGGGGATCCCATCGTCGGGTACATCACCCGGGGCCGCGGCGTATCGATCCACCGGGCTGATTGTCCGAACGCGAGACTCTTGGTCTCATCGCCGGAGCGAAATATCACTGTGGAATGGGACCTCTCCGCCGGCAATTCCTACCCGGTAGAGATCGAGGTGGACGCCATGGACCAGGTCGGGCTCCTCTCGAACATAATGAGCGCGGTGGCGGAGGCCAGGACCAACGTGAGCTCCATGAGTGCCCGTACCACGCCCGATGGAATGGCCTACGTGAACATGGTGCTGGACATCACCGATGTCAACCACATGAATGCGGTAATCAACGGCATCAAGCGCGTTCATGGGGTGCTGGACGTCCAGCGGGTCCGGCCAGCTGCAAGGTTGGCCACATAGCGGGCGGTATGGTTCCGGGTGGCGAGATTTGACTCTATGAGGGCTGTTATCCAGAGAGCGAGCTACGGCAGGGTAACCGTCGGCGGTGAAGTAGTCGGCGAAATCGAAAGAGGCCTGGTGGTTCTTGTCGGGGTCGGGCAGGGCGACGGCCCGGGCGACGCGGAGTACCTGGCTGAGAAGACCGCGCACCTGAGGATATTCCCCGATGATGAAGGCAAGATGAACCTTTCCGCCCTCGACGTAGGGGCAGGGGTGCTTGCGGTATCGCAGTTTACCCTCTATGGTGACTGCCGCAAGGGCAGGCGCCCCGGGTTTTCCGAGGCTGCCTCGCCCGATGCGGCTTTTGCGCTGTTCTGCGACTATATCTCTCGCTTGCGGCGCCTGGGCCTCAAGGTGGAAACGGGGCGCTTTGGCGCATCTATGCTGGTTGAGATACATAATGACGGTCCCGTCACGATACTCCTGGATAGCAAGCGGCTGTTTTGAGGGCCCCGGGGATCGGATTCGAATAGGCCCCGGGGCATTCTAAACATCGGGCCCGAGAGGGTGGCGCACGAAGGAGGATGGAGAATGCGGGTCATAAGGCTGCCGGTGGGCCCCATTCAGGCCAACTGCTATATCCTCGTTTCTGACAGGCCTGGTAGGGCCGCCCTGCCCGAGGCGGTTGTCATCGACCCCGGGGACGAGGGAGAGCGGATATATGATCAACTCGTGCAGCTCGGGGTAGATCTCAAGTTCATAGTGAACACACATGGCCATGTGGATCATATTGGCGGCAATGCGTTTCTCAAAGAGAAGTTGCCAGGCGCCCGTATTGCCGTCCACCGCCTGGATGTCCAAGCTCTCACGGATCCCGCCCTCAATCTATCTACCTTCGTATTTCAAGGAGATAGGGGAGTGTTGAGCCCTCCCTGCGACCTCCCCCTGGAAGAGGGCGACGAGCTCAGCTTTGGAGGCGACAGCCTCGCTGTCATACATACCCCCGGCCATACCCCGGGCAGCATCTGCCTCCTTCATAGGGACGGGCCCGGGGAGGACGTGTTGTTTACCGGTGATACCTTATTTCGCGATGGCATCGGCCGCACTGACCTTGTCGGCGGAAATGAAAGGGAACTCTTGAGATCCATCGAGGATAAGCTGTTTATCCTCGCCGGCGATACGGTTATCTACCCGGGACACGGCCCTGAGAGCACCATCGGCAGGGAAAAGGCCTCCTGGGGCAGGACCTCTTGGAGCGGGCGTTGACACCCCGGGTGGGAAGCAATAGAATGGATACGTGTTGGGCAAAGGGAGGAGGAGGGGGGTCCTCTTGTTCAGGGGATTTAACAAAAAGGCCAAATCGAGGCTTCTTAACGGCATAATAATCTTCGTCTCCGTTACGTTTGCAGTCAGCCTGCTCTATACCGGGTTTCACTTCGGCCAGAGGCAGCCGGTAGAAGGGGAAGGCGGCGCAATTGCCACCGTAAACGGCCACAGTATCTCCAGGATAGACTTCGAGAACGTCTACAGGAACACCCTGCTATCTGAGAGAGAAAAGGGCGTGGTCGTCTCCCTCGACATGTACGGCCCCATTCGTGCTGCCGTCCTGGACCAGCTGGTCAACCATGTGCTCCTCGTAGACGCGGCCCAAAAGGAGAAGATACGCGTTCCTTCGAAGGACATCAGGGCGAAGCTCGAGGAACAGAAGAAGCAGTTTGCCAGTGACAAGGAATTTAGGGACGCGCTTATGCGTGCGGGTTTGACGACCGGGCAGCTCACCGCCGCCATAAGGGAGCAGCTCACCCTCCAGGCTCTCATCGATAAGGTCAAGGCGGGGGCTACGGTGAGCGACGAGGCCGTCGCCGCGGAGTATAAGAAGAGAAACAATAAGGAACCCAAGGGCCCCGAGTTCGAGGCGGCAGAAGGGGCGCTAAGGCAGGAGCTCCTCGCGGAGGCGCAGAACAAGGCCCTGGACGACTGGTTTCGCAAGCTCAAGGAGAGCGCCGACATCCGTATACACGATGACCAGATCAGCGCCATCATGAGCCTGCAGAAGGGCGAGACTGACAAGGCAATCGAGATCTTTGAAAAGGCCATCAAGGAGGACGCTGAAAACGCCGAGCTCTATATGGGGTTGGCTTCGGCCTATACAAGGAAGGGCGACATAGACTCCGCTATACGAAACTATGAGCAGGCAGTGAAATTCGCGCCGGACGATCCGTATACTCACTTCTACCTGGGCGACGCCTACCGCAAGGCCGGCAGGACGGAAGACGCCGTAAGAGAGCTCAAGAAGGCATCAGAACTCGCGTATACTGATGTCCTCATCCATTTCCGCCTGCAGTCGATATTCAGGGCCATGGGCAGGGCGGACGACGCCAGGGTTGAGCAACAGAAGATCCAGGAGACGCAAAAGGTCTTACAACGCATGAATTCGCCATCGGGTGAGCCAAAACGATGAGTACGGTTGTAGAGGATGGATCTCAAAAACAGGCAGCGCGGGCTTACCAGGCCCCGAGAGGGACAAGGGATATCCTGCCCTATGAAATTGGTTCGTGGCACGCCCTCGAGAGGGCCTGCCGGTCGGTATTGGAGTGCGCGGGTTACAAAGAGATCCGCACGCCCATGTTCGAACACACAGAGCTGTTTGAGAGAGGGATAGGCGAGACCACCGACATCGTCGAAAAGGAAATGTACACCTTCACTGACAGGGCCGGGAGGAGCCTGACTCTCAGGCCGGAGGGTACGGCGTCTGTGGTGAGGGCGTATCTCCAGCACAAGATGTATGCAGGCCCTCAGCCGGTAAAGCTCTACTACATCGGCCCCATGTTTCGCTACGAGAGGCCGCAGGCGGGGAGATACCGGGAATTTTGGCAGTTCGGCGCGGAGGCGCTCGGGGCTCCCGATCCTGCCATCGACGCTGAGCTCATCGAGATCCTCATAGAGGTGCTCCGCGGGGTCGGTTTGGATGGCTTTACTGTGCGCCTGAATTCCCTCGGGTGTCCGGCATGCCGGCCCCGTTACCGTAACGCCGTCTATGAGTGGCTCGAGTCACGACAGGACATGTTGTGCCCCGATTGCCAAAGGCGGCTCGACAGGAATCCACTACGGGTGCTGGATTGCAAGACGTCTGGCTGCCGGGAAGCGACCCATAATATACCGAGCATCTTCGAGCACCTTTGCGAGGAGTGTACCGCTCACTTCGAGGAGCTAAAGAAGTTTCTCGACACAGGCGGGATCGATTATTCAATTGACGAGAGGATAGTCCGAGGCCTGGACTACTATACGCGGACGGTCTTCGAGGTCGTCCACAGGGGCCTTGGAGCCCAAGATGCGCTCGGCGGGGGAGGGCGCTATGACGGGC
>DUSO01000077.1 GCA_012842565.1 Bacillota bacterium | reverse complement strand
GGGGCCTTACCGCGGATTCTGTTGAAAAAACGCACCGTCGGTCCACTGCAAATCCATACCTTTCTTGTTTAGTAAGCTCTATTCTCAACCCCAAACTCACCCCCGGATAGTAAAGGGGCAGGCGTGTCTCATCACGTCATAAATCGCCGCGTCTCCGTCATGGCGCGTTAAAACACCGTGAGAGGAGTCATTGGATAAACTATCCAAGTAATATTTCGATAACATCTGATAAAATCCTCCCCGTTTCGGTAAGAATACGAGGCAGTATGCAAACTTGTCTCCAGTTTTCATGTGACCTTTTCCTATAACGATGAGCAATCCCATCCGCGACTATATTAGTGCAAAGTCCCTGTCTGCCTTTCCCCATATCATACTCTGAGGCTTATGACGAGCGCTATTTCGAAGGGAGAGATCTCCGGCTTCCTCGGCCCATTCGGCAATGCGGAAGGGATAGGTCCTTGAGTGGCGAATGGTAGTGGCGAATAGAGGATGGAGATCGATCCGAGGGTGGGATATCGTCCGGCCGGCTACTAAGGATGGGGGGAAATTCCTTGAAAGCCTCTCCAAGAAGCACCAGCGCCCTGTAGGGGAAATTATGATACATGATGCGAAAGGAGGAGGCGCAGTGCACGAGAAGGTCGCATTTGTCACGGGCTCAAGCAAAGGAATCGGGCGTGCCATCGCTCTTGAACTGGCAAGACGCGGGGCGGACGTGGCCGTAAACTGCCGGACCTCCGTGGAACAAGCGCAGGCGGTATGCGCTGAAGTAGAGCGGTTGGGGAGGCGGTCCGTCCTCGTGACCGGAGATACCCGAGTGCCGGAGGATGTGGAACGCATGATAGCGACTGTTTCCTCCATCCTCGGGGATGTCGACATCCTCGTGAACAACGCCGCATATGCGTTGCTCAAACCGTTTCTTGATTTCACTGTCGAGGAATGGAAATCCCAGATCGAGTACAAGGCACTGGCATACTTCCTGACGTCGAGAGCCGTGCTTCCCGCGATGATCCGCAGGCGATCGGGAGCCATCATCAATATCCTTTCCACTGTGGGGATGAGAGGCGGGGCAGGGGAAATGGGGTACGCGGTGACCAATGGGGGCGCCATGGCCCTGACCCGGGCACTTGCGGCGGAGATCGGGCAAACCGGCGTCAGGGTGAATGGAGTCATGTTGACCTGGGCTGAGAATGCTTTCGATCCGGAGGATCCTGAGCACGTCGCTTGGCTAAACAGATTCGCCATGGGGAGGGTCACCAAGCTGGATGAGGTTGCCCGGGTCGTCGCATTCCTTGCTTCTGATGAGGCGAGTGGGATAACCGGGGCTATTGTGCCTGTGGACGCCGGGTTCATGTGCCAGTGACGGGGGGCCGCGGCGTAAGTTCTTGAAATGCTTGGCCGGACGGAACCGGTTACGGGCCTATCATAGGACGGAACCGGTATCTTCTCTACAGGGTTTAGTTCTGGTATGTAACACGGATTTATGGGGGTGAAAACAAGATGGATCGTAAAATCCTGGTAGCATACGCCAGTTGGACTGGGTCAACAGGCGAGGTAGCGGAAGCCATAGGTCAAGCATTGCACAACGGGATCACGCAAGTAGACGTCCTTCCGGCTAGAGCCGTGACCGATATAAGCCCATATCGAGCTGTAGTATTGGGTACCCCCGTTCACGCAGGCAGGATACATGCGGATGTACTAGCCTTCCTTAAAGTGCACCATAAGGCGTTGAGCAAGGTACCTGTAGCCTACTTTGTTGTCTGCTTGACGATGAAGGATGATACCGAGGCAAACCGCCGCAGGGCAACGGCTTATCTGAATCCGCTATACAGAAAGGCACCGCAGGTGCAGCCAGTTAGCGTTGGACTTTTTGCAGGAGCGCTACGCTACACTCAACAGGTTTCTTTCCCGTTGCGGTTGGTCCTCAAGGCAATGAAGTCTATGGAAGGCGATTATCGTAATTGGGATACCATTCGTGCATGGGCTACCAGCATACGCCCGGCGTTGCTGGGATCATAGCCGCCGTTCCCCGCCCCGCATTCTCCAAGTCCAGCCATGTTTCCGGCCAGCCCTGTGGGGGGATTGCCAGAATCTAGCCGCCGCAAGCTCCGCCCTTCAGGGCTTGGGACAAGGTGGTTTTGCCGTTGTTCCCCCATGTAGAATATGGATCGCAAGGTTGGCCTCCGATCTACCATAACTATCGCCCTGTTCTCATGGCCTATGGCCCTTATTTGATCCCGTCTATGCGAGCGGGGCTATTCCGATATAGATTCGCTGCGATTCTCAGGGCCGATGTAGACATAAAGTAACTTGACTTTATGGAGGAAGTCTCCGGACGGCAAGGAAGGTGGGCGGACCCTTTCATCTTCCTCAATGAATATGAAAAAGCAAGCCCAAGCTGGGGGATTTTGTGATCAGAAGCCTAAGATCTAATTAGTTTATGAAAGGAGCGGTACCCCCAGCTGTTGAAAATGTCTTATATTGAAGGTCAAGAGTTCATAGCCGTGGAGCAAGCACGTTGCCGCAATTCCCGCATCTGCAAAATCCACTGTTATCCCTTTCCACCGGTTTTCCCTTATTATCTTTCCAGCTAGATTGGCTTCAGCCTCTCCAAGGGCAATGACATTCAGTGTATCAAGTAGTTGGTTTGTCTTTTCTTCCTCGCCCTTGCGCACCCCCAATTGTATTTCAAGTACCGTTAGGGCTGAACATGCTACCAAGCTATCCTCTGACAAGGTATCAAGAAGTGTGATCGCCCTTTCGTTGTTTCTGAGAACCCCGATCAGGACATCAGAGTCCACAAGGATTCTCCTCATGATAGATGCTTGAGTCTCCTTTCCATGCGGTCGTTCGTAGGGCGTCGCATTGCTTCTAACCACCTATGAATATCCTCGATCGAATTCAGATCTGGATGATTTTCATCTGTCCAAGCCCCGGCTGTTTCCCGTAGGGCTTGCTTAATTGCAGCTGCATTCGCTTTCTGAGTCCCGTTCATTTCCAACCTCTCCCTGATTTTGTTTATAATCATAAGTTGGTGTTCCGCAGGCAGCTTATAGATTCTAAAGAGCAACTCCTCGATTTCCGCAATACTCACGGTCATCACCCCTTTATATTGTATCACACTCTTAAATTTGGCAGTAAACTGAGGATCCCAACCCGCCTTTGAGCGGATGACCCCTTATAGACAATACGGCTTGGCTTCTCATTCGAGAATCACTTGGCTTGCCTGTTTTAGTGCGGCACTTCTCGCAAGCCTTGCGACACAATCCGCAAATTGTGATGGTTTCGGGGTTGATACCAATAATATTCGCCATGGCCATCTCCTCTCGAATAGGTTTAGCATCACCGCCTTACAGGGGAGTAGGGCATGGAACGCAGGTTCCGGGATCATGAAGATGTCGAGAAAGCTATAGGAAACAAGACCGGAAAGTGTTCTCGAGAAAGTGGACGGTAACTTGGGTGGTAGATTCTTCCGTTGCGATTTGGGCGGTAATTTGGGCGCAGTTGGCGATTTTGAGGAGATGGTCGTTTTTGCCAAAACCCTGAAACCCTTGAAAATAAATTGGTGCGAGAGGAGGGATTTGAACCCTCACGGGGGTTACCCACCAGATCCTAAGTTGCGTTTCCGCTTTATTCCTGGATATCACTGAATGCTGAATATTGTCATCTAGCAGGCAAAAGAGACTCCCGAATTACCAGGGAGTCTCTTCCTTTTCTGCCCTTTGCTATCCCTTTGGGCGGCAATTGGGCGGCAGAAAAGGCGGGCTGAAAGTCTGGTGAGTATCAGTCTCATCAACGTCTATCGCTTCTCTTGTTACCAGCTGCCACGCCTTAGGAGATCACCGAATTCAAGATAACCTTAGCCCCCAAGGTAGTAAATAAGGCTTTTAGTTGCCTCAGTTGCCCCCGGATCGGCGCTCTGGAGCGCGGTCTCCAGAATGGCCCGCGCCTTTTCCCGTCAATGGTAGATGCTCCACCCCTTCCGGTCACTCCTGGCAATAGACTCAAGGTATTGTACGGCCTCTTTTGGCATCTTCGAGGCAATGACAGTGAGCTTCTCCACCCACCGCCAGTCTCCCATGCAGTATCCCGGAGCAGCCGCTTATCCTCCTTTAATCATCGACCAAGAAGGATCAAGAAGAGCGGTCCATGTAAATCATGTCCATATACAGCCCGAATTGCAGACGAAGCAATTGGCATTGTTCCCGGTTCTCCTGCAAATCGTCTTCGTCCCCTATAGCTTCAGGGTAAGCGACTCCTCGCCTTCGGCCTGCTAAAAACGTAGAAGATGTTTTCGTCCCCTATACCCGGAGGTAGGTTACATGCCGAGGATAGGGTTCTTGTGATAATTATATTACATGGAAAGCAACCTGAGTTAATGCAACAAACATGGGGGGCAACAGAATGTCCATGACGGTCTCGGTGGGTTTTATAGGTCCGTGGGGGAAGGGAAAAACCGCGATTACCTGTGGCCCGGGAGCTACAGTGAAGGATGCACTTATAGGCTTCCAAGAATCCGAGATAAAGAGCGATCACTTGGACATTCTAAGAAAGATTCTCGACCAAGAACCTGAGAATTTTATAAAGTCCAACATTGTGCTCCTAAACGGCAAGTATCTCGACATATCTAAGGGCGGCCTGGGAATGGAGCTCCACGACGGCGATGAGATCGTCCTTATCCCACCGTTTGAAGCGGGATAGAAAATATGGGGCATAAGGCCCTCATCGGCCCGGCGAGTTTGGCAATCAAGAAGGGGACCAGGCTTGTGGCTGGAGTAGAGATAACTGCAGGTAACGTTGAGGACAAGGAACCAGTTCCGGCAATGCTTGAAGAGCAAGAAAAAGTGGGGCACAGGCTCCTGATGAAGCAGGAAGCCCCTTCCTGTAAGGAAGGGGTGGTCCACTAGTCGAAAGCCGGGGCCGGTCTTAGCCTTTGCGTGCAACATATGAGGTGGAGGCCTTCCTCTACAATCTCAATCTTTTCTCCTCCGTAAAGATTGAGCACATAACTCCCTTCCGGGCGAAAACTGAAACCGGGAAGCAAAAAGAAAGCCCATCCATGCGTTCTGCGCCGCTCACAGGGGAAATGATCAAATTCCTGCCGTCTATCGTACATTTTGCACCCCTCAGGGGTGTGAGAAGACGTCTTTTGAGCTCATATGTGAGGATGAGGTATTTCAGCGGTAATAATACATTTATAGGGCTATTGGGTAGATATTAGCAATTGCACGCGGGCCCACTCCAGCCTGCCATTGACGGTAGATTTCAATGATGTCGCGCATGGTAAAGCTCCTTCTTTCCATCTCAGCACCTCCCGGCATCAGGATGTCAGATTTGCAGCATGCGCGCCACCTGGGTGGGGGAATTACTTGATTGCTTACAACTTAAGGGGGCGGAAATAGGCTAAAAATGTCGAGCCATATCTAAAAATGTATTTTGTGGTGCCGATAAATAAAACGGATAATCTATAGGGAGGGGTTGCGATATGATTTGGAGATTGCTAAAACAGAGATATATCCCCCATCG
>DUSO01000076.1 GCA_012842565.1 Bacillota bacterium | reverse complement strand
TGATTCTCAGGGTGGAAGCAAGCCCAATGTGGAAGACTTCCCATGGCTGCATTCCCAGCCTTGCGGTGATCATCAACGCGATCGAAAGCCCGAGCCAGATGTTCGCCGCGAGCACGATCACCAGGCGATAAAAGAGCCTGCCCTTCGTATGAAATATGCTTCCCTATTAAATCCTGTATCAGGCATGCCTGTCACGATAGATAGGGCCCCGAAGGGCCCCATCTCTGCAATAAACATGCCTCTTACGGCACCAGCTTTATATGGCGCCAGCCCCGGCCCACACGAGCGACACGCCTCAGTACCCGTGCGTCCATCTCTATTTCACAAGGCCATATAATTTGAGAAACTTGTCAACGTTGTTCTTGTCCACCAACTCACCGGGTACAACGATCCTATCCGGCACCTGCTTACCCTTTATATAATTGATAGCTGCCTCGACGGCCATGCCAGCTTGGGCCTGGGGATCCTGGTAAAACGTAACGGCAAGTCGACCTTGGGCAATCGATTGCATCGCATCTTTATTGCCATCGAAGCCTGCTACCATGATCTTACCGAGCTTGCCCGCAGCGTCGATCGCTTCGATGGCGCCCAGGGCCATCTCGTCGTTGGCTGCCAGGACCAGGTCCACATCCGGGTATCTCTGGAGCAGGTTCTCCATTACCAGCATGCCCTCGGCCCGTTGGAACTTCGCAGGTTGCGAGGTCAGCACCTTGACATTTGGAAACTCCTTTAGAATAGCATCAAATCCGGCCTTGCGGTCAATGGCCGTCTGAGCGCCAGGAACGCCTTCAAGGATGATTACCTTTCCTTTTCCTCCAATTTTCTCCAAAGCAAACTTGCCAACCCGGTAGGCGGCATCATAGTTTTCTACGCCAACGAAGGTGACTACCTTGCCTCCAAATGCCCTTGTATTGGCCGTAACCACCGGTATGCCTGCCCGGTTAGCAGTCTCAATGGCCGGAATGATTCCCTTGGAGTCTACCGGCACCAGCACTATCGCATCGAGTCTCTTCTGGACGCAGTCCTCTACTATACGAATCTGTTCTTCGAGATTGTCGGGCTTAGTTGGAGCTAGGGTAACAACCTCTATTCCGAGTTCCTTAGCCTTTTCTTCCGCACCCTGCTTCATGTAGTTCCAGAATGGATTAACCAGGTTCTTGACGATCAACGCCACCCGGTACGTCTTGGCCGCATGAATACCGGGGACGGAGATGAGGAACGCCATGGTAAGAAGACTTATCCCCAGAATAATGACACGCCGAGAAGACCTCAACACTGTTCATCCCTCCTTGATATGTGGGTCCGGCAAGTTGCGGCCCGAGGCCACCGGTCTCCGGCTATAGACCGGTGCCTCAGATTCGAAACCTTTGCTAAGTGCCCCCATGTATCACCCCCCTACGCCTCGGCCCTTACCCTGCGGTTTCGCCGCATAACCAGGGCTGCACCTACCCCCTGGGCCACCAACCCCTGGTCCAGCACGACGGCAAGAATAATCACAGCACCTGTAACAGCGGTCTGCCATAAGGTTGAAACCCCGAGAAGGTTCATCGCATTGGTCAGCACCGTCACAATGAGCGCACCAATAATCGTGCCGGTAACTCCACCGATGCCGCCCCGGAAGGATGTGCCGCCAATCGCTACCGCGCCGATAGCCTGCAGGGGAAAGGTTTCTCCCAGGCCTGCTTCCGCCGCGTTAAGTCGCGAAATGAAGACCAGCCCGCCGAATGCTGCAACCAATCCATTGATGGTATAAACTTTGAGCATCGTCTCAGGCACGCTGATGCCCGAGAATGTTGCAACCGAAGGGCGGGCCCCGACTACATAAACCTGACGTCCGAATACGGTCTTGCTCAGGAGGAAGTAAAAGAGCAAGAATACTGCTGCCGCAATAATCACGGGCACGGGAATCCCATAAAGCATCCCCGCCCCGAGATACCTGAAGGTGGGTCCAAAACCATAGGTGATGTTACCCGCCATGTATGCGAGGGCGATGCCGCGGGCAATCTGGTTCATGCCGTAAGTGGCGACAAAGGGGGGCAAGCCAATCTTTGATATCATCAGCCCATTGAGGAAACCCAGGACCGCCCCAACCCCTAACCCCAGTATAATACCCAGCACTATCTGCAAGGTTGAAGCCCCTCGGAGAAAGAACGGCGCGACGAGGCAGGAACTCAAAGCAGCTATAGACCCGATGGACAGGTCGGTGCCACCTACCAGGATGACTACTGTCATCCCTGTAGACAAGATCAATAAGAGCGACGCCTGACGAGCAACATTGAGAAGGTTATCGGATGTGAGGAATACCGGGGTCGCGAGGCTAACGATCACGCAAAGCGCCAAAAGGGCAATTCCTCGAGAAAACCGAGCCAAGTAAGATCGCAGCAATGGTCCCGTCCCTCCCTACCTGTTGCTTTTCAGCGCGTCCAGAGCGATGCTTCCAATTATGATCATTCCAATGATAGTCATTTGCCAGGGGGTTGGCAATCCAAGCATATTGAGCCCGTTACGCATTATACTAATAATCGCCGCACCCACCATAGTGCCGACCACGCCACCCCGGCCGCCCGACATGGGGGTTCCCCCTACCACCGTAGCCGCAATTGCATCAAATTCAAATCCCATGCCACCCGATGGATGGGCAGAATTCATGCGGCTGGCCAGAACCACTCCTGCAACACCCGCCAGGATGCCGCCTATCAAATAGATCTGTAATTTGCAGCGACGCACATCAACTCCTGAGAGTGAAGCGGCGTCTTCATTCCCGCCGACGGCATAAATGGACACTCCTAGTTGGGTATCACGCAGGATGAAATGTACTATCAAGAACGCCATCACCGCAATCCAGAAAGGTATGGGGACGCGGAGAAGGTAGCCCTGTCCCAGGACCTGAAAGGCATTGCTGAATCCAGGTACAGACGCACCCCCCGATATAACGAGAGCTAGGCCCTCGCCCACGCTCATCATCCCCAGAGTCACCACAAACGGCGCGATCCCCGCCCCGGCGATGACGATTCCGGTAAGCCACCCGGCGGCTGTGGCAGTCGCCATGCCGACCAGGATTGCCGCCATGATGGACCACCCTCTGTGCATGAGGACCCCGGTAACGACGCCTGCAAGGCTCATTACCCCGCCGAGCGAAAGGTTCACTCCCCTGCTCAGAATGGCGAGTGTGGCACCAAGAGAAACCACAGCCAGGACCGACCCCTGCCTTATGACACTGAGGAAATTAGATACTGTAAAAAACCCCGGTATGAACCATCCGAAGCCCATTATCAGGGCTACCAAGACGTAGACTATACCGGGCACCCTCTTTATTGCCGCCACCATTCTCATCCCGCCCCTCACTGGCCCTCACCTTTTCCCATAGCGTAGCCGATGATCGTCTCCTGATTGATGTCCTCCCCCTCCAACTCTTTGACGATCGTGCCCTCGCGCATCACATACACGCGATCGCTCATGCTTACGATCTCCGGGAGATCTGAGGATATCATCAAAATCGCGACGCCCTGCCTTGCCAGTTGGCGCATGAAATCATGTACCTCGGCCTTGGCACCCACATCGATGCCCCGAGTTGGCTCATCAAAAATGAGGACTCGTGACTGCGTTGCCAGCCATTTTGCCAGGACAACCTTTTGTTGGTTGCCGCCACTTAAAAAGCCCACCTGGCGGAAGATATTGGGAGTCGCAATCCTGAGGTCGCGGACATACCGCTCAGCTATGGCCCGCTCCTTTCTAAAATCGAGAATGAAAGACGGAAACAGCCTTGTGAGAGATGCATGGGTAACATTGTCTTTCACCGGGAGAATAAGTGCGAGCCCGTCAGACTTGCGGTCTTCGGGTAGGAGCCCCAGACCCAAACGGATGGAAAGAGACGGATTAGTGGCGACGAGCCTCTTACCCAGCAGCACGATTTCGCCGCTGTCGAAGGGATCGATGCCAAATATGGCTCTTGCCAGCTCAGTTCGCCCGGACCCGACAAGCCCGGCTAGCCCCACGATCTCCCCCTCGCGCACCACTAGATTAACGTCATGAAGCACCCCATTGCGGTGGAGGTGACTTACTCGAAGAGCCTCGGGGGCGTTAGGAAGACTCCTGCGGTCGGCCTTCTCCATAACCTCCCGGCCTACCATCAGCTTGATAAGGGTATTGATGTCCACATCTGCTACGTTGTAGGTCCCGACCGATCGTCCGTCTCTTAAAACCGTTACCCGGTCCCCTATTTGACCTACCTCTTGCAGGCGATGAGAGATATAGATAACGCCCACACCGCGGGATTTCAAGTTGTGAATGATCCCAAACAGCTGCTCTATCTCCTGGTCACTTAGAGTAGCGGTCGGTTCATCCATGATGAGTATACGCGCATTCAACGAGAGTGCCTTGGCTACCTCTACCAATTGTTGCTGAGCGACGCCCAGGGTAGATACCACAGAGCGGGGATCTACGGAGATGCCCAAAGTCTTTAGGATGGCGGTGCTATCAGCATAAAGCCTGTCGCGATCCACAAGGCCCCTCATCCCCCAGCGGAGCGGCTCCCGTGCCAGGAAGATGTTCTGAGCCACGGTCAGATAGGGAATAAGGGTGAATTCCTGGTAGATGATGCTGATCCCCAGAGCTTGAGCCTGTTTGGGGTTTCGTATGCGCACCTCACGGCCATCCACGACTATGGTGCCGGAATCAGGCTCATGGGCCCCTGCTAGCGTCTTCATGAGGGTAGATTTACCGGCCCCATTTTCACCAAGCAATATATGGACTTCCCCGGGGTAGAGGTCGAAGTCGACCTTATCTAGGGCAAGCACGCCGGGGAATTGCTTAGTTATCTGGTGCATTTCAAGTACGGCGCGCTCCACCGGTCGATCGCTCCTTCCAAAACCTCGCTACCGCCATGGCTGCCTCCTCGGCTGTCGGGCAAGGCAGGATCTCGGCAGAAATGGGGCCTTCGTATCCTATCTCATCCAGGGCGGCCAATACCTCGCCAAAGTCTGTATGGCCAAATCCCGGCGCCCAACGGTTACTATCGGCTATGTGGACATATACCACCGCCCTTCCGGCCCTACGTATGCTGTCAGCAATACGCGGTTCTTCGATATTCATGTGGAAGGTATCAACCAACAACCCCACATTGTCGCACCCCAGCCGGGCAAGTGCATCAAGCCCTTCGGAGACCGTATTGATCATGTTGGTCTCATAGCGATTGATGGGCTCAAGAGCAATTGTCACCCCTACCTTACGCGCAAAATCCGCAAGCTCCCGAAAACCGGAATAGAATGCCTCCTCCTGCATCTCGCGTTCCCCGGGGTCTCGCGAGAGAACGCCGCGTATGCCGCCGACTATAAGGCAACCCCCAAATTCTGCCACAAGGTCGACCTGATGCTTCAAGCGATCGAAACACACCCTGCGCCTCTCGGGCTTAAGGTCCGTCAGGCTTAGCCCATCATTATAGTAAGCCTGACCCGTTGCAATCCCTGAGATGGATATGCCCGTTTCCGAGAGGAGGCGATGAAGCCAGCGACGATCCACAAGGCCAGGATCGCGGATGCTGATCTCGACGGCCGGAAAGCCCAGCTCCGAAATGAGGCGAATACCGCCTTCCAAGTCTCCGCCGAATAGGACGGGACCAAAGTCTGTCTTCTCAAACGATAAGGCTATGCTTGTTACGCGCTTCATCGTCGGGCCCCCATTCATCAGGGGACGATCGCCACCTTCAAACTCTCCGGGTCCAGTGACTTTTCCATGGCCTCGGCAGCATCGTCGATCTTGAAAACGTGGGTCACAAGTTTCTCGAACGGGAACCGGTCATTATATCGCAACATCATCTCCATGGCCCGGTAATAGCCACTATGCGGGTGATTGCAATTGCCGATTACCAGCGCATTCTTGGCGGCAAGGTGACGGTGGACATTGATTGTGGTCTCGCCGGTGTCCACAAAATTGCCCGTTTCTATATAGGTCCCGCCGCGTCTCATCATCTCCAACCCTTCAGGCAGCGCATCTGCCACACCCGCACACTCGACCACCACGTCGGCCCCGCGCCCGTCGGTCAATTCACGCACTCTGGCTACACGTTCCTCTTTGGTGGTCTCGGACATATTTATTGCATAGTCAGCCCCAAATTCCATGGCCAGGTTGAGCTTGTATTGAGATGTATCGACTGCGATTATCTTGCCGGCACCCAGGATCCTGGCCTTGGTGACGTGGAGTAACCCTATCGGCCCGACCCCCTGTACCACTACTGTATCTCCAAAGCCAAAGCCTCTGGCCTCAAGCCGAGAGAATTCCTTAGCCCGGTCCAGAGTTGCCGTCACGACGAAAAGCTCGACAAGCGCCCCGAGTTTGGTCGGGAAATCATCCGGGACCTTATACACCCATGCTTTCGGGGGCACGAACATATACTCCGCCCACCCACCTACTACATATGGGGGGCGATCGCTCGGATAAGACAGGCCGATAGTCGTGTTCTTGGCACAGAATGGATATGCGAAGATGTGACGGCAGTAATAGCAGTGACCGCAGATGACATTGGGACACATTGTCACGCGGTCGCCGACCTTGAGCTCATTCCCGTGATATTCAATGGTAAATCGATCCCGGGGATCTATCTCGACAATCTCCCCGATGTTTTCATGTCCATGTACCGCGGGGAATACGATATGTTGCTCAGCCTCAGTGCCGCCATAAAGAAGGGTCTGTCCCTGGTATGCGTGCTTGTCGGTCCCGCAGATACCGGACATCTCCATCTTGAGGATGAGGGCGCCTCGTTCTAGCTTGGGATAGGGCAGCATCTGGACCTCTATCTTGCCTGGAGCAGTCATTACGGCGGCTTTCACCTTGTCGGGCATTTCGGTCACTCCTTTCTGGAGGAGGCTGTCAGATACTGGGTCGCATTTCCGTTTAGAGATCGGATATCAATTCAGAGATTTCAGGCTAAATTGTGCACCCGGGGCCGGTTGGACTGAATACCTCAGGCTACGGGCACAGCAACCAAAGGACATGCGAGAGCTAAACCGGGTAAGCAACCGTATATATGTGTTTGCCACCCTTTGTCGGCCCTTTGATGAGCTCCTCGATCTCCTCCTTGGAACGCTGGGTCACCTTATCAACCGGCGGGAGCTCACCCGGCGGGAATTTGCTCATGATGTCATCATGTAATTTGACGAGGTAATCCAGGATTGCTTCAACACCCTTCTTCGCCTTACTCGCCTCGGCCAGGGTACCCCGCCCGATGACCCCTTCCGGGGTGCAGATCACTTCCATCCCCACGAGGCCAAGATGGTTGTACCACCTGATCGGGAGCCCATACGGCTCACCAGACTTGTCGATATGCCCGGGCGGCAAAAAACCTGTGGGCTCAGTGTCTACTGCATTCTCCATGTCGCACATCTCCGGGAAGAGGGCGAGAGAATATGACGTCTCACACTCATCGGCATGGATGAATGGCGTTTCGAATGGACCGCCATGTTCTTTATCTCGAATGTGCTCCGTGATGACATTCCACCAGTGGACATAGACCAAGACTGCCGGGACCTGGTACTTCTTCCCGAATTGATGAATTGCGAGAGGGATAACATAGTCCTGACCGTGGCCGTTGATGATGATCTGCTTGCGGAATCCCGCATTCCAGAAACCAGCGATCACAGCCCTGAGATAGGCGGCCAACGTCTCCTCAGGGATAACGATCGTTCCCGGCATTCCCAGATGCTGGTAAGGATGAGACCCATACCATATCGGCTGCGCCACTGTGCAGCCCGTCTTCTGGGCCACCTGTTCAGCCATTCGGGTCACAAGGAATGTATCCTCCCCATATGGCCCATGCGGCCCGTGGTTCTCTGTGCTGCCGACCGGGATAATGATTAGATCATTCTCCCTCAGCCGCTTCTCGACCTGCTTATTGGTCATGTTTTGAAAATAGATTCCTGTTGCGAGGTCCATGTGCCCTCCCTTTGGAGGGATTTCCCAATTCGACACGGCTACCACTCCTTTGATCCCTTAATCGGTTTATTTAACTACGTGCTTAGTTAGCTACCGCAGTCTAGCCTCCCTCCGTCAACTACCATGAATCTTGTACCATGCCTAGGCTGGCTGCCATGTCTGGCCTCCCAATACCCCGCGGGGGTCAGGAGCGGGACCGAGGGGTCAGGGGCATGACCGACTTAGAACCACGGGGGAGTATTTGCCCAAATCGAAATGGACTTCGTCTTCCCGGGATTCCTCTTTCGATGCGGCACCTCAGAACTAAAGGTTATGCTATCACCCTTACCCAACAGGTAAATATCCTCGCCCACCTGAACCTCAAGCTCCCCCTCCAGGATTAAACCGCATTCAACACCTGGATGGGTGTAGAGCTCATCCCCGGTGCTGGCGCCCGGCTCGAACACATCGTAGATGAACTCGATCGGACCGCTCATGTCAGGGTTCAAGAGGTAAAAAGTCACCCCGTTATTGGGTGAAAGGATCTTCCGCTGCCCCTCATGCACAACAGGCGACCTTCTACCCTGGGCCGCCGGTTTCGGTCCGGGCGGCTTGGGCTGGTCCTCGTCTTCGAAGAAGTAGCCAATTGCAGTTCCTAGAGCATCAGCGATCTTCCTCAGCGTTGCAATTGACGGTGTAGTAATGTCACGTTCGACCTGGCTCAACAAACTAGCTGTCAGACCTGTCCTCTCGGCGAGTTCAGCCAAAGTTATGTTCATTTTAAGTCTCAATTCCCGAAGCTGGCTACCAAGTGACAATCCTGAATCCTCCTAAAGCAAGCCTTCAATATTAAGCCTATATGATTCTTAATTAATCCTTACTTAAATATTACTACGCGGAAAGCCAATTTCCTTCTTCGCCAGGTGATTTTTTATGCTCCCGCATCAATAGCGCATGGGATCGGCGGGGTATGTTACAGGGCAAGCCGGGGCTGAATCAAAGTAGTTCTCCATGCCGGCCGGGCCTGCACCGTCGAAAGACAAAGGTACGCGGCGTATCTTGAGGGGGGTAGATTTGACTGGAGCCTTTCCACAATTATCACCCAGGAGAGATGAAATCGCAATGGGGATGCGCCCAGAGCCCATTGCTGTGCCCCCGGATGCATCCCCATTAATGGCGGACGAACATTCAGCGTTTCCCAACCGTCAGCCCATTACTTGATACCATATTTTTTGAGGTACGAATCCACGTTGGTTTTATCGACAAGTATGACCTTGGTCACGATCCTCGCAGGGACGGATTCCCCATTGAGATACCTCACGGCAGCTCGGACTCCTTCAGAGCCTTGAGCGGCAGAGTTCTGATCACATGTGAGGAAAAGCCGGCCGTCGCGGACAGCCACTACAGCATCTCTGTTTGCGTCAAAGCCGGTGACAATCATTTCTTTTAGCCTGCCCGCTGCATCTATTGCTTCCAATGCTCCTAAGGCCATCTCGTCATTTGCACACAGAACTGCGTCAATGTGCGGGAATCGCTGAAGTAGGTTCTCCATAACCATCATCCCTTCTGCCCTTTGGAAATTGGCAGTCTGGGATGCCAGGATCTCAATTCCGCTATATTTCTTCAGCACACTCAAGAACCCATTTTTCCGGTCAATTGCAGTCTGCGCGGCTGGAACACCCTCAAGTATGACTACCTTACCCTTGCCGTTCAGTTTTTCCACAACTCGCTCAGCAATCATAGTTGCGGCATCGAAGTTCTCTGCGCCCACAAAAGAGACTATCTTTCCCCCGGCCGCTTTCGTGTTTACAATTACGACAGGAACTCCAGCTTGGTTAGCCTTCTCAATGCCCGGGATGATCCCTTTAGTATCAGCAGGTGCCAGGACTATGGCATCTATCTTTCGTTGGATCAAATCCTCGATCATACGAATTTGTTCCTCAACGTTATCCGCTTTCACTGGTGCCATAGTCTGCAATTTTACGTTAAGGTCCTTGGCCGCCGATTCAGCCCCAGCCTTCATGTCAATCCAGAACGGATTCGTAAGGCTCTTGACTATAAACGCGATCTCATATTGCTTACCAGCCAGAATTGACGACCCGCTAAGGAAAATAGCTATCAGACTTACCACAATAACCGCAGCGACAAAAAACTTCCGTGCCATCACCGAGAGTCAACCTCCTATGCGAGTTTAAATTACCTGGGACACCGCATCCTGCTCAGGAAAACTGCTGTCACAACTTCCACACCGTCACCTCCAATCCCCGGGTTAACGGGAACGATGCCAAAAGTACATGTCAAAGGTTACTCCACTAACTATTACGCTCCCCAATACGAATAACTGCCACAGGGACGAGATTCCAAGAAGGTTCATCCCATTATTAAGGAATGTTATTATAAGAGCTCCTGCAATTGTCCCAATCAGGCCCCCTTCACCGCCCCGGAAGGAGGTACCACCTATGACTGTGGCTGCAATGGCCTGGAGCTCAAAGAGCTGCCCTATTACGCTCTCGGCTGCATTAAGCCGGGAGATATATACCAGCCCCGCACACGCAGCCATAGCCCCGGATATCGTGTAAACCGTGAGGAGGACTCTATTGACTCTCACCCCGGATAGTTCCGCCGCTATTCTATTGGCACCTATTGCATAGACCTCTTTACCAAAAGGAGTCCTGTATAACACAAAGGTAAATACCGCAAACAGCACCCCGGCTACTATCACCGGCATTGGCAATCCAAATAGATGCCCTGCGCCTATGAATCGAAACGCGGGGCTAAATCCATAGATTATAGCCCCTTTCATGTAAAGGAGGACAGCCCCTCTCGCTATCTGCATCATTCCGAACGTTGCGATAAAAGCTGGTAATCCCACCATGGTCACAAGAGCACCATTAACCAGCCCACATAACGCCCCGATGGACAGTCCAATAATTATAGATACTGTCACTGGAAGTCCCGCCTTCAAGGCAGAAGCGGCCATGCAGGATGAGAGTGCCAATACGGAGCCGATTGAGAGGTCAATCCCACCCCTCCCGGTAAGGATTACCAGAGTCATCCCGATTGACATGATCAAAAGAAGTGAGGCTTGCCTGAATACATTGATAAAGTTGTTCAGCGACAGAAAATTGGGTGCTATGAATGATAATACGACGATAAGGCCAACCAGAAGCAAGAATCGAGATCCGGAGCCCCCGAAAACCTCCGTTGCAACGCCCTTAGAGATCTCATTGTGAGTTAACGTCTGGATCTGTTGTGAACGCTGGTACATTCTCAACCCTCCAATGCGAGTCGCCACCGGCGGAGAAGGATATCGAGCCCTATTGCAATGACGACTATAGCGCCGATTAAAGTAATTTGCCATGGAGACGAAAGGCGCAACATGTTGAGAATATTCCTAAGGACCGAGACGATAGCCACCCCAACCATAGTCCCAATAACCCCGCCACGACCTCCCGTTAGCGGGGTGCCCCCGATAACCACCGACGCAATCGCATCCATTTCCCATCCAACCCCTACAGTCGGATGACCTGAATTCATTCTTGCGGCCAGAAGGACGCCAGCTATCCCGGCGAGACATCCCGATATGCTGTATAAAGCTAACTTGCATCTCCCGACTTCTATCCCGGACCAGCCCGCGACTTCCTCGCTTCCCCCTATGGCATAGATATAGAGGCCGAGCCGAGTATGCCGGAGTAGCCACCAGATACACGCAACTATAACCAAGGCAATTATTAGCGGTACAGGGACTTTCCAAACAACCCCTTCGCCGAACCACCTAAAGGATTCCTGGAATCCGGGGATAGAGGCACCGTTGCTCAGAACAAGGCCGAGACCTTGGGCCATACTCATCATCCCAAATGTCGCTATGAACGGCTCCAAACCCACGAAAGCTACGAGGCTACCTGTAATGATCCCACAGATAAGGCCGGTCAGGACCCCACTTAAGATCGCCAAGGCAATAGGGATGCCGGCATGAAGGGCCAAGCCAGTCACTACGCCTGAAAGGCTCAACACGGTCCCCACGGAAAGGTCGATCCCGCTACTGATAATCGCAAGAGTAGCTCCACAAGCTACAATGGCCAGAAAACTTCCCTGCAGTAGGATATTCAGCAAGTTCGAGACCGTCCCGAAACCCGGGATGGTAATAGAGGCAAGACTGATCATTATTATAAGTATGTAAAAAGTCCCTGGAACTCTTCTGACACTTACGGGCACCCTGGACACATTAGGCTCACGCCGCACCGCCTACTCCCCCCATCGCGTAGCGAAGTATCTCCTCTTGAGTGGCTTCGTCCCGCGTAAACTCTTTTACAATCCTTCCCTCATGCATTACATAGATACGATCGCTCATTCCAAGTATCTCAGGAAGCTCGGAAGAGATCATCAATATTGCAGCACCCTGCTCTGCCAGCTCGTTCATTAGGCCGTGGATTTCGGCCTTAGCTGCAACGTCGATGCCGCGAGTCGGCTCATCAAATATGAACACCTTTGACTGGGTGCAAAGCCATTTTGCTAGCACTACTTTCTGCTGATTCCCGCCGCTCAGCGATTTTACAGCCCTAAAAGGGGAAGGGATTGCGATGCGAAGCTTTCTGACATAATCTAGTGTAACATTCATCTCGCGCCGGGGGCTCGTTATCCGGTGAGGGAATAGCCTCCTTAATGAGGCCAGAATTACGTTGTTTGCTACAGATAAGCTCAAACATAGCCCCTGCTCCTTACGGTCCTCTGGCAAGAAACTCAAACCTGATCGAACCGATGCAGAGGGATTGTGGTCCCCTTTGACCCTCCTCCCGGATATAACGATCTCCCCGTGGTCAAACCTGTCTGCACCAAATATTAATCTCGCCAGCTCGGTCCGGCCGGATCCCACCAGGCCGGCCAAGCCTACTATTTCGCCATAATGAACTTCAAGGCTTACGTCCTTGACAACATTTCTCCTGGAGAGATGTTCAACCTTGAGGGCAACCTCGCCTTTGCTTACTCGTTCCCGCGGGAATAGATCGCCTATCTCCCTCCCGACCATCATGGTTATCAATTCCTCAGTGCTTAATCCACTGACATCCTTTGTTCCTATGACTTCGCCGTCACGCAGCACTGTTACCCTATCGCCTATCCGTTCAATTTCTTCCAATCTGTGAGAAATATAGATGATCCCCATGCCGGATGCCTTTAGCGCCCTCACGATGTCAAATAGGTGCTCGATCTCCCTGGAGGTAAGGGCAGACGTAGGTTCATCCATAATGAGGATCCGGGCCTCCAATGATAGTGCCTTTGCAACCTCGATCATCTGTCGCTGGGCCATGCTCAGATCCTTTACCAGCGTGTCAGGACTGATTTGAATTCCCAGGGAGTCCAGAAGCTCCTTGGCCTTCACTCGCATCTCCCGGTAATTCATCCTTGGAATCGCTGTGTTAGTCATCAACTCCCGGCCTAAAAAGATGTTTTGGACGATACTCAGGTACGGAATCAAGTTAAACTCCTGATATATCGTTGCGATCCCGGACTCCTGGGCTTTTCGTGGACTAGTTATCTGCACCTCCTTTCCATTTATCAAAATACGCCCAGAGTCAGGCCTGTACACCCCCGATAGTATCTTCATTAGAGTTGACTTACCAGCGCCATTCTCGCCAACTAGGACGTGAACTTCGCCTGCGCGAAGTTCAAAGTCAACACCCTTGAGTGCTTTTACGCCAGGAAATTCCTTGGTGATCCCGACCATCTTGAGTAAAGGCCCATCGCCCATCGGCCAACCTTCCTTTCCGCATCACGACGGATACGCGATAGTGTATATGCTTCGTCCACCCTTTAAGGGCCCCTTGATTACCGCCTCTATTTCTTCCCGGGATCTCTGCGTCAGCTCTCCTATTGGTGGGAGCTCCCCCGCAGGGAACTTAGCAAGGATATCGTTTACCAGCTTTTCCAGGTAGTCCAAAAAGGCCTCAACTCCGGGGATCGCCTTTTCCGCTGTAGCTGCGGTTGCCCTGCCCACTACTCCCTCAGGAAACGCAACGACCTCAATCGGACCACATCCCGCATGCCCATACCATGCGATTGGCCTTTGAAGTAGATTTCCCGCCTTGTCTATATGCCCTTCTGGTAGATAACCCCTCGGCTTTGTATCTACGGCCTTGGACATGTCCATGAACTCAGGGAACAGGGCCAGCGACCACGAAGTCTCTACCTCATCTGCATGGATGAAGTTGGTCTCATACGGGCCGCCGTTCTCCTTGGTCTGTAGATGCTCAGGGATCGCATGATACCAGTTCACATTGATAAAAATGCCTGGCACTTGGTACCTTTTAGCAAACTGGTGAATGGCAGTCGGTATCACATACTCCTGACCGTGACCATTTAAGTATATCTGTTTTCTAAACCCCATGTTCCATAGCCCTGCCATGATGGCCCGTAGTTGACCGATGAATATATCTTCGTGCACAACGATAGTCCCCGGCATTCCCAGATGGTGAAATGGATGCGAGCCATACCATATCGGCTGAGCCACCGTGCATCCAGTCTTTTCCGCCACGGCCTCTGCCATCCTGGTGACCAGGAATGTATCTTCCCCGAGGCACGCGTGTGGACCATGCGCCTCAGTTGATCCGACCGGCACTATTATCAGGTCATTCTTCTTGAGCCTTTCCTCGATAGCGGCCCATGTCATGTTTTGCAGGTATATGCCTTCATTCGACTCCATCTTGCCGCCCTTCGGCGGCAGTTGCCATTTGCCACCCATGACTTTTCCCTCCACGACATTCATCATTGAAATTGAAGTTGTTAATACTGGGTGTTAAGTTCAGCCAATCTTTTATCCATAATTCCTTCACTATAACGAACCTATTTGCGTGCAGGTGTTACTACTTACGAGCCTTAAATAAAAAATTCGATGTAATTTAATAAATTCCTGCTAGCGGGGCGAATTTTTTAGCATGGCTTCTCAAGAGGATAGGAGAACATATCCGTCTATCAGTCCTATACTATAAGCCCGGCACCGTGCTCCCCGCATACGGCATCACGGCTATCTTTGCTCTCCCGCCGTGCCGGTCTAGGGCCATCCCCAGGGCCTCGGCTACAGTGCTAGCCGGAGTGAAATGCGCTCGCCTGACGAGGTCCGGGTCAAGCGATGATACCAGGATCACCTTTGCCTTCCTCATGGTCAGCGCCACCGCCAGGGCCTTGTGGCCACCCATCACGAATTCTCTCTCCATCCGGGCAATTATCTCCTCAGGGTCCCCTACACCGGTCATCCATGCCTCAAAGGTCTCGTCGCCAAAGCCTTCCGGGCATTCGGCCACGAGGATGATCGTGCCGCCCTGCTTCACGGCAAGCCTCGCATTGTCAAGCCCCTTCTGAGCCTGATATAGATTGATGTCCTTGGGGAATCCACCCGCTCCCGCTATCACTATGTCGCAGGCTTCGGGTACCGGTACCTTGAAGACCTGGTCTGCTATCTTGCAGCCTTCGCGGTGCGCCTTCACATGGTGCCCTGCAACAGCGCCTATAATCTCCTTCTTTTCGTTTACAACCACATTTAGAATGAAATCAATCCCGACCTTGTCCCCAATCTCCTCTATAGCAGCTCGCACCGGATTGCCTTCAACCCTGCCTACCTCGGCCCCGGGCAAGAGCATCATCCTGTGGGTTGCAGTAACTGACCTCTTGGATGAAACACCCGGCATTATGGCCTTGGCCCCGCCTGTGTAGCCGACGAAGTAGTGAGGATCTATATTCCCGGTACAGATCCTTAGATCGGCTTCGACGACACTCCGATTTATCTCCACCGGCAGCCCGCTTGCCGTGGCCCCGCAGTCCACGCAGTCCTCGAGGGAATGGTCCTCCACCAGAAACCTGTCTACTACATCGTCACCCACAAGCGCCCGCTTCTCAGCATCCGTATGCCCCCTATGGAGCCCCGTCGCAATTACTATATGAATCTGAGAGGGGCCCATGCCGGCGGCCTTGAGTTCTTCAAGAATTGGGGGAAGCAGGAGACGGCTCGGCACAGGCCGGGTGATGTCACTTACGAGGATCACTGCCTGTCTATGCCCACGGGCAATCTCGCGCAGGGGCGGGCTGCCGATAGGGTTACGAAGGGCCTCCCTGACGAGCCTCCCGGGGTCCTCCGGCACAGCGGCAGGGCGCGGCGAAAACACCCCGGTGAGATTCTCCCTGGAAATAGAGACATTTACATGCCCTTTCCCGTATGGAATCACTACGGTCTCATAAGTCATGGGGCCATCCTCCTGGCCGCATCCTTCAGCGCCTTAATAACAGGCAACTCCTCGCCGCTTAGGAACCTCACAAGCCCGCCACCTGCAGTAGAGATATATGAAAAGCCCTTTTCAAGCCCATATTTGTTTACCGCCGCAATGCTATCCCCTCCGCCAATCACGGAAAAAGCATGCGACGCCGCTATTGCTTCCCAGATAGATTTCGTTCCGTACTCAGATTCAGGCTTTTCAAACACGCCGGCGGGACCATTGACGAATATCGTGCGGGCCTCTCTTATCTTCGCACAATACAAATCCACCGTCTTGTGCCCTATATCTACGATAAGCTCATCCACCGGGAGGTCCTCTATCCCTGTCTCTTGCCTCCCGTCCCTCACATAGGCGAGGTCAACAGGCAACACAACCCGGTCTCCAAACTCGCTCAAGATGCCCTTTGCCATCTCCACGTATTCACCAAGCGCATTCCTCATGATAAAGTCCCGAGACGGCTTACCTATGTCAACCCCCTTGGCCATGAACATGATGTTTGCCACGAGCCCCGAGGTCAGGACCTCATCGCAGACCTTGTCTTTTAGCACCGAGGACATTATGATAAAGGCATCCTGGATCTTTGCCCCGCCCAGCACGAAGATGCACGGCCTCTCCGGGGATTCCCTTACCTTGCTCAGTGCAGTTACCTCTTCCTCAAAAAGCCTTCCCATGGCAGAGGGCAATACCTCTTCGAAGCCTACCAGAGTTGGCTGGGAGCGGTGCACAGCAGCAAAGGCATCGCATACATAGAGGTCAGCAAGGGGTGCGAGCTTTCGCACCACAATGGTTTTGGCCTGTTCCTTTGGGGATAGCTTGAGTTTTGTCTCAAAAAGAGTCATCTCCTCTGCCATAAACCTCACATTATCTAGGAGGAGAATGTCCCCTTCCCCGAGCTGCCTGATCCTTTCCCTGGCAGCAGGGCCGCATACATCATCAATGAAGTCTACGGGGCGGCCCAGAAGTCTGCTCAATATCCTCGCGTGGGGCTCTGTCGTGGTAAAGTTCTTGTACTCCAGGTCACCGCCCTGATGTGCCAGGAGAACAACCTTCGCCCCCCTTTGGGATAGCTCGGCAATAGTGGGCACACACCGCTCAATCCGGGTGATATCACGGGGCTCACCTGTCGCAGGGTCTATGGGGGAGTTTATGTCGACCCTGCACAGCACGGTCTTGCCCTTCACGTCGAAATCATCCAGGGTGTTCATCCCATACTTCACGACTATCGACCCCCCGGACTACCTCGGCTTTAGACCCAGGTACTTATTGGTAAGCGCAAGAGCCTCTTCCCTCACTGTCTGCATCTTCATGCAGGCCCTTATCCCGTCCATAGTCTCAGGGATTACGACAGCCTCCTGCGGGATATTTATGGCAAAGAGGATATCCTTGCCGCTAAAACCAATGGTCTCCTCGAATACCGCTATCTCGTACATGTCCCCCCTGGGATTCCCGAGGTCGCGGGCATAGCGGAACATGGCGGCATTGGAATTAAACCCGTCTGCTATCCTCACAACACGTATCCTGGGATGCTTCCTGAATTCAGCAAGCGCCTCTTCCTTGGTGATCTCCCTCTTAGGAGTCGCGAGCACTGTTATGATGTGGCCGTGGGTGGTGGGAACGTGTACGAGGACCCCCGTGGCCTTCACATGCGGCATTATATGCATCAGGTCCACTGCCTGGTGGTTGGGTACAGGCTCGACAAGGGCCAAATCGACCACTCCCCTATGAGTATCCCCGGGGTCAGCGCTCCTTCGAATGATGGTGACGACCACCCGTTCCACGCCAAAGGCCCGGTCAAGGCAATCCACCGCTCGAATGAGGCCTGTCGTGTTGCATGAGGTGAGCTTAAGGTAATCCTTGCCCACGCCCTTCTCATAGTTGGCATACCCATGGAAGAAGACCTCGGCTACGTCGTTCTTTTCCCCACCCTGGAATATGGCCTTCACACCGTGCTTAACGTAAAGCTCCTTGTTCTTCCTCCCGATCCCGGCACTGGTGGCGTCAAGCATCACGTCCACCTGGGACAGGATATCCTCCATAGTGCCGGATACAGGGATTCCTGCCTCCTCAAACTTGGGCATATTCTCGGGCGCAGCACAGAATAACCTGTACGGCATCCCCTTCTCAGCCAGTGCCCGGATGGCCAGGGTTGGCGCGACATCGACTATCCCCACCAGCTCCATATCTTCCTGGCGGGCGACCCCGTCGGCCAGGCGCTGGCCTATAACTCCATACCCCGCGACGCCGACTCTTACCTTTGACATAACATCTCCCTCCTCATGAGAGCGGCCCCATCCTTATGATGGAGGTGATGACGAATTATCCTTGGACAATTACTTTTTCTTCCTCTCCAGGACCTCCAGAGCCGCTTTGACTATATGAGCGGCAGAGAGCCCGTACTTTTCAAGGAGTTCCTCATTTGAGCCACATTCACCATACGTATCTTGAAGGCCGACCTTCTTTACCGGGACAGGGCAGAATTCCGAGAGGACCTCGGCTACTGCGCTGCCCAGCCCCCCAATGACGTTATGGTTTTCAGCAGTAACCACGCACCCGGTCTGCTCCGCAGCCTCAACTAGACTATCAATATCCAGGGGCTTGATTGTGGGCATATGGAGGACCATGGCCGAGATTCCCTGCCTCTCAAGCCGGCTCGCGGCTTCGAGGCAGAGCGAGGCCATCATCCCGCTGCATACAAGGGCGACTGTATCGCCCGGTCTGAGCAAGACAGACTTTCCCAACTTAAAGGTGTAGTCCGGCGGGACAACATCCGGCCATGCATCCCGGCTCATGCGAAGATAAACGGGACCGTCATACTCCACGATGGCCTTCACGACCTGGGACATCTCCACAGCATCCGCGGGGTCAACCACGACCATGTTGGGTATGGCCCGCATGATCGCCACGTCCTCGACGGCCTGGTGGGTAGCCCCGTTATTCCCACTCAAGATGCCACTATACGCACCCACGAGCTTCACGGGCAGCCTTGGGTGCGCAATCGACATTGCAACCTGGTCGCATGCCCGCCTGGAGGCGAAAACCCCGAAGGTGCTGGTGAACGGGATCCTGCCCATCAAGGCTAAACCCGCAGCTATCCCCGTCATGTTCTGCTCCGCTATCCCGACCTGAAAGTACCGGTCGGGAAATTCCGCCGCGAAATATGTAACCTTGGTCGAGCTGGCGAGGTCAGCATCCAGGACCACTATGCGTTTATCATGGCGCCCGATCTCCACAAGGGCCTTGCCGAAAGCATCCCTTACTGCTTCCACGACCTACGAACCTCCTCCAGGGCAAGCTTCAATTCCTGCTCATCCGGCGGTTTACCGTGCCAGGCGGACTTCCCCTCCATGAAGGAGACACCCTTGCCCTTGACTGTGCGGGCGATTATCACGGTAGGTCGCCCTTTGATCCCGCGGGCCTTGTCAAAGCCCGCAATCAATGCCTCGATGTCATGGCCTGGAACTTCCTCTACCGCCCACCCAAATGAGCGCCATTTATCGGCCAGCGGGGCTACCTCCATGACCTCGGCAACAGGCCCGCTGAGCTGCACCTGGTTGTAGTCGACTATGGCCGTGAGGTTGTCGAGCTTGTAGTGCGCCGCCGCCATAACGGCCTCCCACACCTGGCCCTCCTGGCATTCGCCATCGCCGAGGAGCACGTAGATGCGTACCCCGGGGCGGCCGCGCCCCTCTGGATAATCAGCCCGCGCAGCCAGGGCCATCCCCACTCCCACCGAAAGCCCCTGGCCCAATGCACCGGTTGATATCTCTACACCGGGCACCTTGTGCATGTCCGGGTGTACCTGGAGGCGGCTGTTGATCTTGCCGAATGTCGAAAGTAGCTCCGGTGGGAAGAACCCTCTCTCCGCGAGGGTGGCATACAGGGCCGATGAAGCATGTCCCTTGGAGAGCACGAAACGATCACGCTCCGGCCAGTCCGGCCTCTCCGGGTCCACCCGGAGCACGTGGAAGTAGAGCGATGTGAGGATCTCGACTGCTGACATGGAACCGCCCGGATGGCCGACCCGGGCATTAGAGATCGTCGTAAGTATCCGCTCCCGGATCCTCTGGGCAATGGCTGGCAGGGGTTCTCCACGGTAAGTCGCTTGCCCTGTTGCACTATCAGGAGCTAAACACTTCTCCCTCACGAGATCACCCCCGAATGTACTGACACCGAAATGCGGTCCGCGGCATCGCACACCAACAATAACATCCACTTAACTATAATGGCATTTCACGGTCATGATTTAAGTTCCATTAAATAAATTACTGCACATCTGCAGGAAATCCTCCTTATGCGGAGAATTTTTTAACAGAAGTTGTTACAGTGAGGACCGCGGAGGGAAAAGTTTTATTGATACTTCACCCGATTTATCTTATAATCCATTGGGGTTGACAAAAGCTTGATCATAAGAGGTGCAAGAAACTAAGATGTCTATCGGCCTTAACCTGCATAAGCTGCGCAAGATAAAGCAGATAACCCTAAAACAACTCGCGGAGAGCAGCGGCGTTTCCGCAGCACTTTTGAGCCAGATAGAAAGGGGAAAAGCCAACCCCTCGGTGAATACCCTTAAGAGGCTTGCCGATTCGCTCGGAATATCGGTCGGCTACTTCTTCGACGAGGCCGATGACGATACTTTCGTCACCCGGCAAAGTGCCCGGAATGTCCTCAAGGTGGGCTCGGGCATCACGTATTATCTTCTTTCGCGAAAGACCGCGCCCAATCTCGAGGTCTTGTACAATGTCTTTGAAGTAGGGGCTACGACCGGGAACGAGCCCTATTCCCATGTGGGGGAGGAGTGCGGCATCGTGCTTGAGGGCACCCTGCAGGTCCAGTTGGCCGACAGGGTCTTTATCCTTGAGGAAGGCGATAGCATTTCATACAGTTCTTCCATCCCACACAAGCTCACCAACATAGGGACGACGCAGGCGAAGGCGATCTGGATAAACACGCCGCCGACATTCTAGAGGGGCGCCCGCTTACGAGTGCGCTATCCTCTGTAAAAAGCTCCTGGTCCTGGCATGCTTTGGGCTCCGGAAGAGGACTTCGGGGGGAGCATCCTCGAGGATCTGCCCGGAGTCCATGAACATGACCCTGTCCGCAACCTCGCGCGCGAACCCCATTTCGTGCGTGACAACAAGCATGGTCATGCCGCTTTCAGCGAGATCCTTCATCACCGCCAGCACTTCGCCGACCAGCTCGGGGTCGAGTGCGGATGTGGGCTCATCGAAGAGCATTATCTTGGGCTTCATCGCGAGGGCCCGGGCGATCGCCACCCGCTGCTGCTGGCCGCCCGAAAGCTGGCACGGGTAGCTTGATACCTTATCACTGAGGCCGACTCTAGCAAGGAGTTCCATGCCGATGCTGCGCGCGCTTGCCGGCGCCATCTTCTTCACTGTGATAAGAGCCTCTGTTACGTTCTGGAGAGCGGTCAGGTGCGGGAACAGGTTAAACCTCTGGAAGACCATCCCGATTTCCGACCGCAGCTTGTTAATCGCGGCCTCGGATGCAGGAACCCATCTGTCCCCCTTTTTTCTCATCCCAAGTGGGATTCCATCGATGTAGATGACCCCGCTATCCGCCTTCTCAAGCCTGTTGATGCACCGTAAGAGCGTGCTCTTGCCAGACCCGCTGGGGCCGATCAGGACCACAACCTCGCCTTTCCGGACACTAAACGAGACATCCCGGATCACGTGCAGGTCTCCAAAGAACTTGTTCAGGCCTACGACCCTGATCATATCGGGTCTACCGTCCGAAACCAAACCCGGCATTTCGCCTTCTTGGGCTGCATATCCCGGTGCCTCTAGCATGCTTGATTCAAGAGGCCGGGCCAGTGCCCCATTTATCAGAGACTCATTCATCCACAGAAACTTCCCAGCTGGCATCATGACACCCCCCGGGGGCAAAGCCCCCTCACCAGCATCCACAGGCTGGTGGGCTCTATAAAGCCCTCACACTCGTAGACT
This sequence comes from Bacillota bacterium, assembly GCA_012842565.1. Classification (GTDB taxonomy): domain Bacteria; phylum Bacillota; class SHA-98; order Ch115; family Ch115; genus DUSO01. The sequence goes on along the minus strand of DUSO01000076.1, from coordinate 13,930 downwards.
AACGCGTAAAGTCTACTTACTGGTAAACCGATAGACGTTTCTCCAATCTACCGAATGTGACAGTAAAGAAGGTAGTCAAAACTAAATAAAGGCAGCCCGCGGCGGCGAATATCTCCACGGGCCTGAAAGTCGTCGCGTACATCTGCTGTGCCGTTCTCATCAGGTCAACCATTGATATTGTGGCAACGAGCGAGGAATCCTTAAGCAATGCGATGAATTCATTCCCCATGGGTGGAATGAGGCGCCTGTAAGCCTGTGGCAGGATTATCCGCCTCATGGCCTGCAAGTATGACATGCCCAGAGATCGCGCAGCCTCCATCTGCCCCCTATCTATGGATTGGATGGCGCCCCTTATTATCTCTGCCACATACGCCGCGGAATTCAAGCTCAGTCCCGCTACTGCCGCGGCAAAGGGCGAGAGCGTAAGGCCGAGCTGCGGTAGCCCGTAATAGATCGTGAACAACTGGAGCAGGAGCGGCGTGCCACGGATCAGCCAGGTGTAAAACCTGGCTGATCCGGATATTGCCCTGTTTTGTGATATCTCACCCAGCGCGATGACAAGCCCCATCCCTGTCCCGAGAATTATGGCAAGGATGGTGAGCTGCACCGTCATGCCCGCCCCCCGGGCGAGGACGGGTAAGTACTTTATCATAATCGCAACATCCATGCAAACCGAAGGCCGCAGGGTGAAAACCGCGGCTCATCTCCCCCCATGATCCACCTCGAGAAATGCGCATCATGCCCAAGCTAGGTCGGTCCTCACCGGTCCTTCAAGCCAAGCGCCCCAGCGCCGGTCATGTGAACGGCGCTGGCTACACTGGCGTGGCCGGTCAGGCGAGCATCTAGACCTACTTTGTGATATCCGCGCCAAACCATTTCTTGGATATCTTGGCCATAGTGCCATCCGCCTTGATCTCATCAACTATCTTATTGATAGCCTCTTGGAGCTTCTTGTCGCTCTTACGATAACCTATCGCAACAGGCTCATCGACTATGGAAGCGACGACCTTGAATTGATCCGGCCTGGTTTTCATGTAATAGCGCCCGACCAATTCGTCCACAACGCCGGCCTCAATCCTTCCAATGCCCAGGTCGAGGAACACCTCCGTAAACTTGTTATACTTCTTGAGTTCCTTGATCCCCTTTATAGTCTTGGCCGCCTCCTCGCTGGTACTGCCGAGCTGCGTGCCGACAACTTTGCCAACCAAGTCTTCTTTGGACTTTATCGTATTATTGTCCGCACAAACCACGATCACCTGGGATTCATACAGATAGGGTGGGCCAAAATCGATCTGCTTCGCCCGTTCCTCAGTAACGCTGAGGGTGGAGAGGATTATGTCAAACTTGTGGGCATTGAGAGCGAGAAGGACTCCACTCCACTCGGTGGGAATCCATTCGACCTTTACCCCCAGGCGTTTTCCAATCTCCCGGGCGAGATCAATGTCAAATCCAACAAGGTTATTCTGCTCATCACGGTATTCCATGGGGGGATATGCATCGTCTATACCGATGGTGAGTTTCCCCGCCTTGAGCACCTTTTCCAGGGAGTCATCGGTTGCTGCCAACGACACGGCAGCCGCCGAAACAGATAGAAGGATAAGGCAAAATGCGACAAGAAGTAGAGTGAACCGGTTTGTAACTCTGTTCCTCATTTTCTATAACTCCTCTCCAAAGACCTGATTTTGATTGGTGTGCCAAGTAGAGTAGAGACAAGAATCTGGCCCACAGTTATACTTTACTTTAATATGATGAACTGTCAAATTGCCAAAGTACGAAAGCCCGGGAAGATTCCCCCAGATTCCCGACCGTATCAACCTATACCGGGTCATTTCTATCAAAATCTAAACTCTGCCCCGCGAGGAGGATTGTTCCGCAGACGCCCCTGGGAGAATAGATCATAGTTGTTATGGGTATCATGGTTAGGATATGATATGATTGGGGTGAGAAAATTGCTGGCAACATGAAGCCCTGAAGCGTCGGGAGGCCCTGGTAGTAAATCAAAAACGCCAGGGAAAAGGTAAACCCATATTCATCATCGCCACCTCGGTAATAGATGAACTATGTGAGCGTTTTCCCTTTACTCATGTTTGGAGTTTTGGAGTAAAGATTCTGAAAACCCCGTCGCCATTGCTGGACGAGATTCTGCGGACTGGACAGACAATTTATCCAGTGTAGGTTTAATTCTGCTATCAGTTTATCCCAATATGAAGTAAGCGAGCGAAACGGGTAGCGGCATTCTTCTCGGTCCTACTGAAATGAAGGTGCGAACCTCTGAAGGCTCCTCCAGGCCATGGCGGCCACTTCTTGAGGGTTGAGCTTCCACAGGTCCTCATTGAAGAGTTCCAACGACAGCCACCCATCAAACCCCGCTTTCTTTAATACTTCACAAAATGGCTCCAGGCCGGCCCGGCCATCCCCCGGCAGGAGCCTCATGGCATCTGTCAGTTTATCGTACGGGAGGTCCGGTATGTCGTTAATGTGGACGATGCCAATCCTATTTGCAGGCACTTTCGCCAAGCTATCCAGCCCGGTTCCACCCACGAAGAAATGAAAGGTATCTATGACCAGCTTGATGTCATAGCCTTTGACCATTTCCACTATTCTCAAGGCCGCCCCCATATCCCTTACCGAGAAATCAGGGAACCCGATGAACTCGAACAACAGTTTAACCCCATACTTGTCCGCGACACCCGACAATATCTCCAACCTCCGGGCCGTGGTCTCCACTACGAGCTCATCATCGTCGTATATGTGGCTTTTCCTGCTCGGAACCGCGATGAACATGCCGCATTCCAGGAGGTCGCAGAGGATCGCTGCTTCCTCGGCCTTATTCCTCATGAAAGCATAGTTCTCCTCAGGTACGAGCGAGAAGAATTCCAGCGCATTCAGGGTCGCCACCTTAACTCCCCGGGATTTCATCAACTGCCTTAGCTCACGGGCGGGATTGTAACTCAGGTACTCTTCAACCTTCGGGATCCTGAGCTCAACCCATTCGAACCCGGCGTTTGCTGATACCTTAATGAATTCCTCTGTGCTGCACTGCATTATCGTGGACTGATTCAGGCACGGTTTCACGACAATCTCGCTCCTTTCAGAGGCGACTCCTGCGGCATCCTGGGTGCCCCACGTCGCCCGCGCCGCCGCAGCGGAATGTAACACTTGGGGGGCCCAAATAATACGAGGCCAATAAAAGGACGTCGGCAGAGGCCCTAAAGTGGCAGCTTAACGACGTCTCCCCTCTCAAGGGCCAGGTAGCACGCCTCTACCAGCTCTGTCGCCTTGTACGCGTCATCAACTCCAGGTGATGGCTGCCTTTCGCCCCGGATCGCCTCAATGAAAAGCCTATCCTCATTCACATAGCCCCACTTCTCCTCGCGCGGCAGATGAGTGAAGGTGTGGTAGACGGCTTCCTCATCTATCCCGAGACAGTATCCAACTCTCTCCATTTCCTCGGTGACAATCGTGGAATGGTCTCCATAGATCTCTACTCTCTCGAAGGGGAACATCCACGTGGAATGGGCGCAAGCGGAGAAGGAAATCAGAGTGCCATCTTGAGCCGTTAGCACAATTGCGATCTCATCGGGCTCTTCGTACACCCCGGTCCGGCCGAAGGCGCGGACAGAAGCGATATCCCCCACGAGCCACCTGGCTATATCTAACAGATGGCTTACCGATTCGTACAGAAAACCACCGGTGATAGCCCTATCCCCAACCCATGAGGGCCTGCAGAGCTCCCCCCTATTCATCTTGACCTGTGCGAATCGCGGGCGCACCCTGCCCTCTGATATCAGCTGTTTTGCTTTTCGGTAAACGGGCGCGTTACGCCGGTTATACCCAATCTGGTAGATTGCATCCGAACTTCTTGCCGCCTTAAGGACCTTACTTGCCTCGTCAAGCGAAGTGGCCATAGGTTTCTCGCAGAATACATGAATATCCTGGGCTAATGCCTTGATCGTGCTCTCCACATGGGCGGTGTTGGGAGTAGTTATGAAAACGGCCTCCACCTGCTCCAGGAGGGCGTCAACGCACCCGAAAACCCCTACTCCGGTCTCCTGGGAAAACCTCTGGGCCACATTCTCATCCTTGTCCACCACGCCGACAACCCTGACGCCATCCAGGCTGCGAAGGATTTGGGTATGCAGCCTCCCCATATTTCCTGCTCCGATTATGCCTACCTTCAGACTCAATGCCATATACCTCCCATGCTGCGCATATCTGTACCGTAGGACCAGGCCGGATATGTGTTGGCCCCATAATCCTTGTTCCACCTACGATTTCTCTCTTATAACCCCGAATGTCAGAGCGCTCAACACATAGCGCCTGCCGAACAGAAGAAGACAGACCGGGACGATAACGGAGATCACGCCGACGGCTGCCATCTCATTCCATATAATCTGAAATTGGGTCACAAGCCCCCATACTCCTACTGGAAATGTCTGTGCCCTGGGCGTGGCAGTTAGTATAAGTGCAAAGAGAAACTCGCTCCAGGAGAGGGCAAACGAGATTACGGCAGTAGCCAGTATCCCCGGGGCGAGGAGGGGAAGCAGGATCCTAAAGAATGCATAAGACCGGCTCGCCCCGTCCACCCAGGCAGCCTCCTCTAGTTCCTTTGGCACCTCCTGCAGGAAGCCCTTCACCATCCATACCGCAAATGGCAGCCCAAAAGCCGAATAGAGGAATATCAACGAGACCGGGCGATCATACAGGCCCGCTGTCCGAATAATGGCGAATATGGGGACCACAACCACTATTGGCGGCAGGAAACGCAGGCTGAGAATCCACTGAAGTATGCCCGTTTTTACCCTGGCCGGAAGGCTGAGCCGGGTTAGGGGATAAGCTATGAGAAGAGAAAGGGCCAGAATAAAGATAACAGCTGAGAGACATATCACGATACTGTTCCCGAGAAGGGTAATATAACCGCGACCAATGAGGACGCTGGAGAAAGCCCCGAATGAAGGATGCCCTGGAAGTAACGATGGTGGGTAGGTGTAGAACTCAGACTTGGGTTTGAGACTTGTAGAAACCATCCAGAAGAAGGGAAACATATACCCCAAGAGCCCGGCAATGATGAGTACCTGCACTATGTGGCGCCATATTGCGTGGTGTGCTCGGCTGCCCAGCATTTTCAATCATCACCTTCTCCGATGCGGAATCCCCGCCTGGATCTCAAGCTACCTCAGAGGTCAGGACCTTCCCCAGAAAATACATGAGGATGCTGGCCACAATAACCACGAAGATCGCGATCGCTGCAGCATAGTTGAGATTCCAGAACTTGAACGCGATCCTGTACAAGTATACGCTGAGGAACTCGGTGGCTGAGCCGGGTCCCCCGCCGGTTAAAGCCATAACATGGTCGAAGACCCTGAATGTATCGGCGAAGCGGAACATGACTACCATCAGCAAGAGGTTCTTAAGAAAGGGTAGCTCTACATAACGAAACAACTCAACTCCGGATGCACCATCAACGAGGGCGGCTTCGACTATGTCCCTGGGTACAGCAGTAAGGCCCGCAAACAGGACCAGGAAGACGAACGGGGTCCATTGCCAGATATCAACTGAAAGGACACAGAACATGGCGCTTGACGGGGTCGACAACCAGAGGACATCCCGGCTGATAATTCCCGCCGCCCTCAAGACATAGTTCAGGATGCCATAACCTGGAATATAGATCAGCCTGGCAATGACGCCGGCGGCTACGCTGGGAGTAACCATAGGCACGATCATGACAGAATAGATGAGTCCCCGGAGTAGTGGGCTCGAGACACTCCTGTTTATCACTACTGCTGCAAGCAGGCCCAGGACAGCCTCAGATAAAACCGCCACACAGACATATATGACCGTTACGCGCACCGATGCAACCAGAGCAGGATCGTTGAACGCCCGAAGAAAGTTCTGAGTCCCAACAAAGGCCCCCGTGCGGAAGTCGTGCACGCTCAAACTTATGGTATGGAGTAGAGGATATACTGTAACTGAGAGAAGAAAGGCGATGGGAAGGGCAAGAAGGTATATGGCTAGCTTCCTTTCTGCAACCTGGCGCCCCTTTATGGCCAAAGACACCGGCCTCACTCCTTCATGGCATGGTCTTATGCGGGCGCCTGCGGAAATGCAAGGCGCCCGCATGCGCTAGTGTCTTCCCATGCCCCCGCTTGCCGTATTGGCAGGTCTCCCGGGGACCCTCAACTGCGAGTTACTTACTTGTAGTATCCCGCTTCCTCCATGTACTTCTGGATTTCGGCTGCCGCCTTAGCTATCGCCTCTTCCGGCTTGTACTGCCCGGCAAGTGTCCCGTTTACGTAAGTCCCAAGGATTGCCTCAGCTGCAAACCAGTCCTGTGTACGAGGCCGCCACTGGGCGGGCGCCTCCAGGGAGCGGGCCATTGCCTGGAACAAGGGATATTTCTTGTTAAGCTCCGGATCCATAAGGATAGAGCGCCTGAACGGGATGCCGCCGTTCTCCGCATAGATCTTTTGAATCCTAGCACTCGTTGCCCAGGTGATAAATTCGTAGGCCCAGTGCTTATTAGCGGAGGCCTTGGGAATGGCAAGAAGCCAGTTGCCCATAAGAGGCGCACGGACTCCAGTGGGACCGGCCGGGACAACCGTATACGCCATCTTACCAACAACCTTTGACACTTCCGGATTCTCCACTATATCAGTTACTTCGGCGGGCCATACCTCCGCTTGAGCCCCGCGTCCTGCCGCCACTTCCTGTGCCCGTTCTCCAGCATCATAGGCGTCACACCCGGGCTGAGAGATTGCCTTCAGATCTTCCGCGAAGAACTTCAGGGCTGCGATCGATTCAGGAGAGTTGAGCACTACCTTCCAGTTGTCATCAAATATTCGGCCTCCGAACGCCATTAGGATCGGGGTGAATTCGGAAATGACCGGATTGCCCTTCGCCCCTCTGATGACAAACCCGTAAAGCGGCTTGGAGGCATTGTGGATCTTCTTGCCGTTTGCCAGGACCTCTGCCCATGTCTTGGGTTCTGGGACCAGGTCCTTCCTGTACATGAATATTTCTACGTTACCCACAAGGGTGATTCCGTAAAGGTGCCGGGGTTTACCCTTCTCACCAGGAGGGACAGGACCCCGTGGTGGAGGCCACGAACCAAGATCGTAAACTACCTGGAATATATCGGGATCCTTGGTGTAGCCAAACTCCTTGTCGAGCGGCACCAACCAACCGGACGAACAGAACTTGGGCATCCATGGGTCATCCAGCATGATCAGGTCAAACGTGGAAACATTGGCTTGAAACGCTGTCACGATCTTTTCATAGAGGCTTGCATAAGGATATTCGATAATCTTTAGCTTTATGCCCGTTTCCTTCTCCCAGATGGGAGCGATCGCCTTGAGCCCCCGGACCTCCACGCCCGACACCGCGGCGATTGAGAGCTCTTTGGGTTTCGGAGGCGATGCGGCGTTGACCCAAACACTAAAAATGAGAACCAGCGTCACCATAGCAAACACTATGATCCGAAATCCCCGTCTCATCTCGATGTAGCCTCCTCGTCAGTAGATTCGGGCAATTCTCTCCATAGAGGACCTCCATCTATACCTTACCAACCGATCTGTATGGTGGTATCACCCCCTTCTCTCGCGGTTCAGGATTTCGCCACGCCGTCCTCTGCCATTGCCCTTACATTGCCTTCCTGAGGCCACCCATACTAGCCCCGCACGTGCGCCGAATGACCAGCTTCGGCGGCAGAATGATTCTTTGGGGATTCCATGGCTGGTCGGGACCACGCTCTATCTTTTCCATAAGCAGCCTGGCTGTCAAAGCGCCAAGCTCGTACATTGGGTGCTGAATCGTTGTGAGTTCTATACAGAAGAGGCTCGCGATCGGGATATCATCGAAGCCCACCACAGCGAGATCCTCCGGGACTCTCAGTCCGAGCTCGTGGGCCGCCTGCAAGACGCCCAGTGCCATTAGATCATTTGCAGCGAAAACGGCAGTGGGCCTTGACTCCCTGCTCAAGAGCTGCAAAGCCGCCCTGTATGCGCCTATTTGAGTATAGAATCCTTCAACAGTCAGGTCTTCGGAGTACTCTATGCCGAATTCTTCCAGAGCCTTTCGATAACCCTTAAGACGCTCGTTACTACAAGCGATGTAGCTCGATCCTGAAACATAGCCGATTCGCCTGTGTCCGAGCTGTGCCAGGTGCGATGTTGCCAAATAGGCTCCCATCTCGAAGTCAACGGCCACCAGGTCATAACGCCTGTCTTCAAACATCCTCCCGCATATGATGAACGGTATGCCTGCGGCAGATACCTTCTCTAACGTAGGCCCGCTGTCAGTTCGAACTGATATGAATACAATCCCGTCCACCTGCCTCCTGATAAGCAGGTCCACATACCGGGCTTCCTTCTCAGGGCTGTCGCCGGTGTTGCACAAGATAAGTGTGCCGCCGAGAGTACTGGTAACGTCCTCCACTGCCTGTGCTATCTCAGAATGTGTGGGGTTACTTATCTCCCCGGCCACAAGCGCAATCATCCGGCCGGACTCTAACCCCAGCCGTCCCCCTCGAGGCCGGTATCCAAGGTCGGCCATTGCCTTTAGGACCCTTTGTCTGGTACTTTCTTTCACTCCCGGCGCCCCATTCATCACCCGGCATACAGTGCTTCGCGACACACCCAGATGGTTTGCAACTTGTTCCATCGTGATGCGCAAATGTATCCCGACCCCTGAAAAGATGTAATAGTGTCAATTTGATGGCTTTATATATATTCGCCGCTAGTCGTCAGATTCCTGCATTAGAAACGTGAGCCTTGTCGAAGATGCGGTATATAAACGTGCTAACCCCGATGATAATTGATGAAACAAAGTATCATCAAAATGATACTTTGTTTCCTAAACCCGAGATCCAAATAACGATACAATTAAGAGGGGCCGTGGCTACTGCAGCTAGAGCATTTTAGCATATACCGGCAAGCCCCCCTCCATAGGGATTGGGACCTCTCCAAGGATCAGGGGAGATAGGTAGGAGATGAACTGGTCCGTCACGAACGTCCCGCTGGAATCTATCCACTCGAGCGGTATCCTGCGCTCTACGTTGGCCACATGAACAAGCGGTACACACCCGGTTTTTGCCGGGCCTTCCCCTTCAGCTCGTTCCAGGCTCACCATCACACCACTCTTGCCGGCGATGGCATAGTCCACAGCCCGTCTCCCTACGATAGCTGCTTCCTCCCAGTCTGTACGTGAGGCGAGATGTATTGCGCTCTGCTGACATATATCAAGTTTCACATATCGCACACTGAGCCCGAGATGCGTCCTTACAAGCCTCGATAGGTGGCTGGCGGCTTCGCCCAATTGAGGATGACCGAATGGATCTGACATTCTCCCTTCATCCACCGCCCCCAAAAGACGCCCATCACGGGTCCTGATCCCTTCTGCCACGACTACAAAGGCTCCACCCAAGGTAGAGACGCATTCATCTATGTCCCCAAGAAACTTGTCCTCGGAGAAATCCACCTCGGGAAGGTATACAAGATGCGGAGGGTCATCAGTCCTCCGCCTCGCAAGGGCAGAGGAAGCCGCAAGCCATCCGGTGTTCCGGCCCACTGTTTCCAGGATTACGACCTTTTCGTCAGCGAACATACTGCGGGCGTGGAGACCAGCCTCGATGACGGCGGTAGCAATGAATTTGGCTGCGCTGCCGTAGCCCGGACAATGGTCGGTGTGGCAGATATCATTGTCCACGGTCTTGGGAATGCCGATCACTGATATATCGAGCCCATTTGCCTGGCATGCGTTCTGGATTTTAAGCGCCGTATCCATGGAATCATTCCCACCAATGTAGAAAAAGAAGCTGATATCATGTCTATCCAGAACACGCATGATCCGCTGGAATTCTAAAACGCCGGCGCCGCTATCGGAAAGCCTGTGCCTACACCCCCCGAGGATCGCGCCCGGGGTTGTGCGGATGAGTGAGAGGGTGCTTGGATCAAGAGTCCCGAGTTCAACGAAATCCTCCTCGATAACGCCCCTGATACCGCCTCGCGCCCCGAGGATTCTCTGGATCCCCACCCTTTTTGCCTCGTCTATAATCCCATAAAGAGTGCTGTTTATGACTGCAGTAGGGCCCCCCGCCTGGGCCACAATACACGTTGCCATCCCCGATTCCCCTTTACCCGTTAAATGAGATTCATCATACATACCTGGCGAATGGTCTTGTCTATATCTTCGCGAAATGCATCCTTCCCGTAAACCGTAAGCTTCCAGTAAAGGTACTCCGACGACAGTTGTGAAAAGACAAAATTCCTAAACTGGCGGAAACGGGGCGATGCCAAATCAGAGTGGGAAAAACCATATTGCTCTACAGCAAGATGAGAAAATGCTGATTCCACGGTTGATGCTGCAGAATTTGTCAGGGCGTAGTCACTGTCAGATAGGTAAATCAACCAATACTCGACCAGACCGGGATAAGAGAGGCTCCAAGCACCCGCCTTGGGATAAGGGTTGCCGGGTTGCATGCACCCCGCCTGGTTACCCCCGTCACTGATGCATGCGTTGAAGACAGCACCTGATTGCTCTGGTTCAACACCCGCCAATAAACAAGCCGCCGCGATGAACGACGCTACTTCTCCCCGGGCTTGACCTGGGTCTCTGGGGGCGGAAGCTGCGGCCGTCAAAGTCATCGGGTCGACCCCTATCGCTATTGTTTGAGCCAAGCTCATAACATGATGGGCGCCCTCCCCTGCTATCATAGCCTCGGGGCAAGGGAGACCGTTTGGCATCCACTGAAGGGCGTAGGGCTTCATGCAGTCATGAAAGATACATGCTGCCACCAGTATGTCCCGCCTTAGCTTGATCCCATAGATGTCGCCATATGCTCTCGCCTGGTCGAGGCAACGGCGAAGGTTGCTCGCCACGTGCACCACAAGTCCGCCGGGATACGCATGGTGGCGTCCCATCCCGCTGCCGGCCGCGGCCTCAAACGAAATCTGTGACGTAGAAGTCAATGCCGCCGGGGGGAAAATGTCCGCGGCAGTCAGGCCTTCGTGCAAGAACCCGGCTTCTTTCAGCCTGAGGACTATATCTTCGGGGGTTCCCTGCCGCCCGTGGAGAGGGATCCCATCCGTTCCAGATGATGAAACAGCCGGACTTGCCAGGAATAAAGGCAATGGCTGGCGCATGGCAATCATGCAGGCCTTCATGAGACTGTGGTCTTCAATAGCACTGACCTCATTTTCGATGTATTCCAATTCCCTTTTCACAAGAGTTGAGGCTCGCCCCATGTCCAGAGGAGAGAACGAGACAATATAGTCGATCACGGAATTGAGCCAGCGTTTACTGTACCCCAAGATGACCCGCCTCCGGTACCGTAGATAAACAGATCACCGCCCTTTAGACCTAGCCTTCTGACACGATACGCACCTTATCATTCTTGATTTTCACATTTACCTCGCCCTCCAGTATGCCGCGACTTCCCGGATCAGAAACATCAGCCATGATCTCTCTTCCCGGCACCTCTATCCAATACCTCACCATGCGGCCAAGAAAGGACCTCGACCTGATCTTCCCACGGAAAACAGTAACCAGGTCACTATCGCCCGATGCGGTGGTACCCTCGCCGTTGTCCTGTTGTGTCGAGATTTCCACGCACTCCGGGCGAAATGCTACGAGGGCCTTCCCGCCAGGCTGGGCTATCCCATCCGGGTCGCGGGCCAGTATCAGGCCCGCCTCACTTGCTACCTCAGCGATAGTCCCGAGCCTCCGAGTCACGGTACCCGCCAGGAAGTTTACCGCACCCACAAAATCCGCGACGAACCGGCTCCGGGGCTGGAAATAGATCTCCCAGGGCGTTCCTACCTGGACAACGATGCCCTTATTCATGACAGCTATTGAATCCGAAAGCTCAAGGGCCTCATCCTGGTCATGAGTCACATAAATCACGGTTATCCCCAGTCGCCGTTGGACCTCTCTGAGTTCCCGCCTGACGGATACCCGCAGCTTTGCGTCGAGGTTGCTGAGGGGCTCGTCCAGCAAGAGGACATCGGGACCCGTCGCAAGAGCACGCGCCAAAGCTACCCTTTGTTGCTGCCCGCCGGAGAGTTGGTTGGGGTACCTCTTGTCGAGGCCACTCAGCCCCACAAAGTCAAGCATTTCCCTGACCTTCTGGGCTAACCTATCCCTTGATTCCCTTCGAATTCTCAGCCCGTAGGATACATTCTCGAAGACCGTCATGTGTGGGAAGAGGGCATAATCCTGAAAGACCATGCCGATGTTCCTCAGGTGAGGAGGGATCTGATTGACCATGCGATCGCCAATGTAGATTCGCCCTTCATCTACATCATAAAAACCGGCTATCATTCGGAGGGTGGTGGTCTTCCCGCAACCACTTGGCCCCAGGAGTGTTGTGAAGCTCCCCTTGGGAATGTCGAGGTAAACGTTGTTCACAGCTATCGTTTCTCCGAACCGTTTGACTACCCCTTCGAGCCGGACATAACTCTCCATCATTACTCACCCCCGTGTGAAAGCAAAACCATACCGCGTTTACTCTCAGAATCTAAACCTGGAATATGGACCTGCTTTGTCTGGATACTAGGGATGTAACCCCAAGGATGGCAAAAGCCGCAACAATAAGGGCAGTAGTATATGCGGCTGCCCTGCCCCAGTAGCCCTGTTCGACAAGACCAAGGATAGATATCGTCGCCACGGTCCTCCTGGGAGAGACTATGAATATCACCACGCTCAGTGCGGTTATCGACCTTACGAAGGTGACGGCAAACGCGGCACTGAACGGCGCCCGCAGCAATGGCAAAACGACATCCTTGAATGTCTTCATAGAGCTCGCGCCAAGGCTCGCCGCTGCTTCCTCGATCGACCTATCTACCTGCTGAAGTGAGGAAACCCCTGCGCGGTAGCCATTAGGCAAGTTCCAGAATATGAATGCCAGTATGATTATGGCTGCTGTCCCCGTAAGCTTGAGGGGAAGATTGTTGAAGCTAAGTAGGTATCCTAATCCCAGGAATATGCCGGGGACGGCGGCAGGAAGTGTGGCTGTAAAGTCCAGGACCCTTCTCGCCGGAAAATCCTTCCTCTGAAGAAGATAGGCAGCGAGAATCGAAAGTACTGCCCCGCAGGCGGCAGCCAAAAGCGAATATAGGAAGCTATTGTAAACTTCTCTACCCCTGAAAATGACGTAATCCCAATGTTCAAGGGAGATGCGCCAGTCGGCTCCCCAGGCCCTCGTGAATGCACCTGCAGCGAGGACCCCATATACACTTGCGATGATAAGCCCTACAAGGCAGCAGAACGCAAAAAGGGCGGCATTCCCTATCCCTGCAAGAGGTGGTGCAGCGATTGTAGACCCCCGTCCCGTGACCGTGACATAACTTCGCCTGCCTATCCAATAATTCTGCGCGATGAAGAAAACGAGCGCGGGCACAAGGAGGATGGTACAGAGGACGGCTGCTGCAGGCAGATCGTACCACCCTGATATCTGCATATACGCCTCCGTGGGTAGCACCGCAAACTGGCCGGCTATCATTATCGGATTGCCGAAATCCGCCAAAACGTTTATGGCAACGAGCAAGGCCGCGTTGGCAATCCCCGGACGCGCAAGGGGCCATATAACGGTCCGAAATATCTCCCAATCTGAGGCGCCCATGCCTTTCGCGGCATACTCAAGGGTCGGATTCAGACGTGCGATAACCGACTCGATCACGAGATAAGCGTACGGGAAGAATGAAATAGTCTGGACCAGCCACAGCCCGTGCCAACCGTAGATATTATAGGTCTTGCCCAAAAGATGGTAGGTCACGAGTCCCCTGCCCCCGAATAAGAGAATATACGACAATGCCACGATGAAAGGAGGAGACATAAGAGGAAGGATGGCTAATGCCCGAAATACGGGTTTTAATGGGAATCTCCCGCGGACCATGGCAAATGAATACAGAAAACCGACAAGAGTGGCGGACGCCGT
>DUSO01000075.1 GCA_012842565.1 Bacillota bacterium | reverse complement strand
CTCAGGGTGCCCTTATCGCCCTCGACCCTGAGACCGGTTATATACTGGCCATGGTCGGCGGCCGGGGCCAGGATGAGTTTAACAGGGCTACCCAGTCCTACCGGCAGCCGGGGTCTGCGTTCAAACCATTCGCCTATATCGCGGCGATAGACAAGGGGTATACCCCTGCTACCGTGATGGTGGATTCGCCGGTCCAATATGTCATGTCAGGCACAAAAAAGCCATGGGCGCCGAAAAACTACGACAATAAGTTTAGAGGGCCTATGACCCTACGCGAGGCACTGGAGCAATCCATAAACGTAGTTGCAGTCAAGCTCCTGGACGAAGTCGGGGTAGATGCCGCAATGAACTATGCCAAACAAATGGGAATTACCTCCCTCGTAGAGTCAGGTGCTACTAATGATCGCAACTTATCGCTCGTGCTCGGAGGTCTGACAAAAGGGGTTACCCCGCTTGAGATGGCCGAAGCTTACGGAGTCCTAGCTACGGAGGGCATCCGGTGCCAGCCCATGTCAATAATAAGGGTAGAGGATTCCAACGGAAATGTCCTGGAGGAAAACCGGCCTCAAAGAGAAATCGTCCTTCATGAAAAGACTGCTTATCTGGTAACGGATATGCTAAAAGGAGTCATCGAACGGGGAACCGGAAAGGCGGCCAATATTGGACGTCCGGCAGCAGGAAAGACCGGCACTACAAGCGACAATACAAACGCATGGTTCGTGGGCTACACACCTGATATGGTCGCGGCGGTGTGGATAGGCAATGATATGCAGATGCAGCCGCTCATATATAAGGGGGTAAGGATTGGGAGCTCAAAGGCTGCGCAGATCTGGAGCGTCTTTATGAAGGAGGCGCTAAAGGACGTCCCGCCAAATGACTTCCCCGTCCCATCCGGCATAACCTCCGGTGTCCCCATATGCACCGAGTCGGGGATGCGGGCCACACCCAATTGTCCGCATGTCCGGAGTGAGATATTTGCGGAAGGAACGGAGCCACAATCATACTGCAACATCCACGGGTCACTCGTTACAGCGAAGATTTGCCTTGACTCAGGGCTGCTTGCAACAGATGCCTGCCCCCCGGACCGGGTTGTCACCAAGACATATATGGCAGAGTCCGGGGCGGAGCTGTTGCCCGATGGGGCAATAGATCTCAACAGCAAGACACCTACGGAATACTGTAATATCCACGGCGGTGACCACGGCAGTAGTCCACCCGTCAGCGACAACCCGCCTCTCAATTGAGGGGCACACCAGCTAACTTGCTAGCTGAGGCTAACAACGGTCACTCCGTCTCCGCCTTCCCCGCTCTCGCCATACCTGAAACCTGAGACACGAGTGTCGGATTTCAGGCTTTCACGGATTGCATTCCGGAGAGCGCCTGTGCCTTTGCCGTGAATGATCCGGGCCCTTGGTAGCTTCGCCAGGACCGCGTCGTCCAGGTACTTGTCCAGGCTGGCCAGAGCTTCCTCGACCGTAAGCCCCCTCAGGTCCAATTCAGGCTGGATATTGCGGGTCTTCTCGCCTAGTAACCTGCCGACGCTGGTCTGACCGGCCTCCGGCCTATTGTATTCGTCCATCATGCTGATCTCGCTGACCGGTACCGACGTCCTTATGACCCCGACCTGGACTTCGATCTTCCCTGACGCATCCGGCGCCCCGAGAACG